>NZ_LIPN01000382.1 GCF_001418325.1 Streptomyces atriruber
GGCAAGGAAGCCGACAAGTACAAGGACAAGCCCGGCGGCAAGGATGTGCCCAAGCCGGACGAGGACAAGGTCAAGGCCGCCACCCGCAACGCGCACTCCGCGGAGAAGGCGCAGAAGTCCGCCCAGGGTGATGTGGACTCGGCGCAGAGTGCGCTGGACGCGGCGAAGAAGATGGCCGAGGACGCCCGCAAGATGCGGGAGGAGGCCGCCGGGACCGCGAAGCGGAAGATCGACGAGGCGTCGGACGCGGGTATCCAGAACCGCAAGTGGTGGGAGGAGGTCGGGGACTGGGTCTCCGACAACTGGGACACCATCGTCGCGGTCTGCAAGGTCGTCGTCGCCGTGGTCGGGGTCATCGCGATGATCGTGGGCGGGCCGATCCTGGCCGCCATCGTGATCGTGGCGGGGGCGATCGTGCTGGCCGACACATTGAGTAAATACGCGAAAGGCCAAGCCACGTTGATGGATGTGGCGTTCGCCGCGATGGACTGCGTGCCCGGCATGAAGGGCATCACCACCGCCGCCAAACTCGGCAAGGGGCTGAAGGGCCTCAAGGGCGGGCTCAAGGGGTTCAAGTCCGCGCGCACCGCGCTCAAGGACGGCGCGAAGGGCGCGTACAGCCGCGTCAAGAGCAAGATCAAGGGCTGTGGCGACCCGGTGGACGCGGCCACCGGACAGATGTTCCTGGACGAGACCGACGTGTCCCTGCCCGGCACGCTGCCGTTGCTTTTCACTCGCAGGGTCGCCTCGGGGTACCGGTCCGGCGGCTGGTTCGGCCCCACCTGGACGTCCACCCTCGACCAGCGTCTGGAGATCGACGAGGACGGCGTCGTCTTCGTCACCGCGGACGGCATGCTCCTCGCGTACCCGCACCCGGCCGAGCCGGACGTCCCCGTCCTGCCGGAGGCCGGGCCGCACTGGCCCCTGACCCGCCTCGACGGCGGCGGCTACCTCGTCCGCGAGCCGCTCACCGGTCACTGCCGCCGCTTTGCCGAGCCCACCGACGGTGACGGCGTGGCGCTGCTGACCCGGATATCGGACCGCAACCACAACACGGTCGACATCGACCACGACGCCGACGGCACGCCGCTGGCCCTGCGCCATTCCGGCGGCTACCACCTCAAACCGACCGTCGAGGACGACCGCGTCACCGCCCTCTCGTTGGCGGATCCCGCGGGCGGCGACGACCTCGTCATCAAGCGGTACGGCTACACCGACGGCAACCTCACCAGCGTCACCAACTCCTCCGGTCTGCCCTTCCGGTTCACCTATGACGACCGGCTGCGCATCACCTCGTGGGAGGACACCAACAACAGCCGTTACCACTACACCTACGACGACCGGGACCGGTGCGTCGCGCAGCGGGGCATGGCGGGCCACCATGCGTTCACCTTCGCATACGACGTACTCGACCCCACTTGGCCGGGCTGTCGCGTCACGGAGGTCACCACGGGCGAGGGAGCCGTCTCCCGTGTCGTCGTCGATGACGACTGCCTGGTGGTCGCCGAGACCGACCCGCTCGGTGCCACGGTCACCACCACGCACGACTCCCACCAGCACGTCACGGCAACCACGGACCAGCTCGGGCACCGCACGGCCTTCGTGAACAACGATCAGGGGCAGCCCGTCCAGGTGACACGGCCCGACGGAAGCGTCGTGCGCATCGCCTACGACGACCTGCACCTCCCCACGGAACTGGCTCTGCCGGACGGCACCTCCTGGCGGTACACCAACGACGAGCGCGGCAACGTCACGGCCGTGACCGACCCCGTCGGCGCGACCACGCACTTCCTCCGCGGCCCGAACGGCAGCATCGTCGGGGTGCGGGACGCCATCGGCCGCACCCTCGCCTACGAGAACGACGCCGCGGGTCTCCCGGTGGCCCTGACGGACGGCCTGGGCAGCACCACGCGCTACACGTACAGCCCCTTCGGGCGGGTGACCGAGGTGACGGACCCCCTCGGTCACCGCACCCGCCTCGACTGGACCGTCGAGGGCCTGGTCGCCCGGCGCACCGACCCGGACGGAACGTACGAGAGCTGGGAGTACGACGGAGAGGGCAACTGCGTCCGGCACCTCGACGCCCTCGGCCAGGCGAGCACCTTCGAGTACACGCACTTCGACCGGCTGAGCGCGCGTGTCGGACCGGACGGCGAGCGGTACTCCTTCACTCACGATGCCGCCCTCCGACTCACCCAGGTGACCAACCCGCAAGGGTTGACCTGGGACTATTCCTACGACGCGGCGGGACGACTGCTGGCCGAACGCGACTTCGACGGGCGCACCGCCGACTACGCGCACGACGCGGCCGGCCGTCTCTCCGAGAGGACGAACGGGCTCGGTCAGTGGATCCGTTACCACCGGGACCCGCTGGGGCAGATCACGGCCAAGGACGCGGCCGGTGTGGTCACCACCTACACCTACTCGGTGAACGGTTCCCTGACCGGTGCCGTCGCCCCGGACAGCAGCCTGCATGTGGAACTCGACGCGGCAGGCCGCCGCGTCACGGAGACGGTGGACGGCCGGGCCATGCGCTTCGCCTACGACCCCGCGGGCAACCGGACCCTGCGTACCACGCCCTCCGGCACCCGCAGCACCTGGGAGTACGACGCCGCGGGACGCGCCGTCCGTCTCTCCACAGCCGGCCACACCATCGATTTCACCCATGACGCGGCCGACCGCGAGATCCACCGCCACATCGACCGGGCTCTCACCTTCACCCACGGCTACGACAGCCTCGGCAGGCTCGTCACGCAGGAGGGCACGGCCCCCGGGGACCGGCGGCTCATGGAGCGCTCCTACACCTACCGGCCCGACGGCTACCTCATCGGCACCGAGGACTCCCGCACCGGCCGTCGGCACTTCGACCTCGACAGCCAGGGCCGGGTCACCGCGGTGCGGGCGGCGGGGTGGAGCGAGCGTTACGCCTATGACGCCGCGGGCAACCAGACGGAGGCGGAGTGGCCCGCCCGCCATCCCGGCCACGAGGCCACCGGGCCGCGCACGTACGCAGGTACCCGGCTGACCCGGGCGGGAGGCGTGCGTTACGAGCACGATGCCCAGGGGCGTGTGGTCGTGCGCCGCAAGATCCGGCTCTCCCGCAAGCCCGACGTCTGGCGCTACGAGTGGGACGCCGAGGACCGCCTCACCGCGGTCACCACTCCGGACGGCAGCCGCTGGCGTTACACCTACGACCCCTTGGGCAGGCGGACCGCGAAGTTCCGTCTCGGCGCCGACGGGCAGACCGTCCTGGAACGGATCGTCTTCGCCTGGGACGGCAACACGCTCTGCGAAGAGACCACCGAGCAGGGCGACTCGGGCCGCTTCACCACCCTCACCTGGGACCACGACGGGCTGTCGCCGCTGAGCCAGACGGAACGCATCTGGGCCGCCGACGCGCCTCAAGAGGCCATCGACGAGCGCTTCTTCGCCATCGTCACCGACCTGGTCGGCACCCCGACCCAGCTGGTCTCTCCGGACGGCGAGACGGCCTGGTACACCCAGTCCACGCTCTGGGGCACCACGGCCTGGAACCGCGACGCGACCGCCTACACCCCGCTGCGCTTTCCCGGCCAGTACCACGACCCGGAGACGGGCCTCCACTACAACCACCACCGGCACTACGACCCGGAGACCGCGCGCTACACCAGCTCCGACCCGCTCGGCCTGCTCCCCGGGCCGAACCCCGTCGCCTACGTCCACAATCCGCACAGCTGGTCCGACCCGTTGGGCCTCGCGCCCCTGTGCCATCAGCACGGCGGCGACACCGGCAGCCCCGACGGCCTGGGGCTGCTTCCGGGCCCCGCGCCGAAGAAGGCGCAGGATATGCTGGATCAGGTGAACAAGCGGCCCGATGGCATCGGAAAGGTTGACGGATACCACGGCAACCAGAACTGGGCCAACAAGAAGGACGAGCTGCCGGGCGGCAAATTCAAGGAATGGGACGTCAACGCCAAGGTCGATCTGCCAAGGTGCAGCGTGCCGGGTTGCGGAAAGGAGATCAGGGGCCCTGAGCGCCTCCTGACTCCCAAGGACGGTCCCGGTCCCGCGTACTACACGCCGGACCACTACGGAACCTTCTACTACGTCGGCGAACGCACAGGGTGATGCAGTCATGACCGATTTCAACCTCGCGGGCACCTCGGCCCCTTGGGTCGTCTTCGTCCCCAAGGGCTCCGTCGAGGTGCGGCAGCAGCTTGCCGCCCTGGAAGAGCGGGGCGGCCGTGTTCACCACTTCGCCGCGTCCGACCTGGCGACCGAGCAGAGCGTCTACCGGGTATTCGCCGAGACCCTGAAATTCCCCGGTTACTTCGGGCGGAATTGGGATGCCATGGTGGACTGCCTGGACGATTTGTGCGGGGCGGTCACCGGTGGCCAGGTCGGGATCGCGGGCGTCATCACGGGAACGGACGACCGGCTGCTCGAAGCGGAGCATTTCCCCGACTTCGTCTCCGTCCTGTGCCTGGCGGCGGACCGGGCCAATTCCGCGGTGGATCTCGACGGGGACTCGCTGGACCGTCCTGCCATCGCCGAGCATTTCGTTTTCGAGTGCGGTGAGTTCGACCGGGAGATGCAGGAGAGGGTTGTTCGCAGAGTGGAGCAGCCCGACCTGATCGTCACGAGGGGCGAAGGGTTCGTCGGAGCCGCTCTTGACCCCGACGAATGGCACTGAGGTCCGAGCTGGCCGAGTTGCTGGCGGCGGCCGGGATCCTCGACGTGGACGTCGACGAAGCCGTCGCGGACGACCACGCCCGGACGTCCGCTACCTGCGCGTCGTCCCGGTGACCGCTTCCTCGCCGAGCCGCGACCGGGACCGCGCGATCGTGGCCGCGATCCTGCGCGATCCCGATGAGATGGGGGCCAAGACGGCGGTGGTCGCCCTCGTCGACGCGATCACGGGGCAGGCGACCGGCCCTGAAGAGTTCCGGCGGTGGTCGGACGGGCTGTCGCCGGAGATCGACCGGCTGCGGACGGCGGCGTTCCGCGAGTTCGTCCGCCGCCGCATCCATGACCGGCGGTTCCACCTGTCCATCGAGGGCGGTCACGTGCCGACACCCGCGGAGCTGGCGGAGGTCACGGACTGGATGCAGCGCCAACTCGCCGAGTGGTCCGGGCCGTCGGCGGTACGCGCCGTGGTCGCCGGGTCGGCCCGTACCAGGAAGACACGGAACATCGCGGAGAACCGGAAGACGCAGCAGAGCGGCACCCGGAGGGAGGAAGGACCTCCGGGTGCCGCCCCGTTGCTGCGGTGAGTGCTACTTGACGGCGACGCCCGTCCAGGCCGCACCCACGGCCTTGACCTCGGCCGAGTCGGCGCCGTAGAGGTCCGTCGCCGCCTTCAGGGTGCCCTCACGGGCCGCCTTGTAGTCCGTCGTCGTCGTGAACTCCGTCGTCAGGGCCTTGAACCAGATCTTCTCGGCCTTGTCGCGGCCGATGCCCTCGACCTTGGAGCCGTCCGCGGTCGGCGAGTCGTACTTGACGCCGTTGATCTCCTTCGCGCCGCTGCCCTCGGACAGCAGGTAGAAGAAGTGGTTGGCGATGCCCGAGGAGTAGTGGACGTCGACGTTGCCCGCGTCCGCGCTCCAGTTGTCCAGGGACTGGCCGTCCTTGGAGGGCTTGTCCATGTAGCGCAGCGGCGAGCCGTCGCCGTTGATGTCGATCTCTTCGCCGATGAGGTAGTCGCCGATGTCCTCGGGGCTCTTGGCGTTGAACTCGACGGAGGAGCCGAAGATGTCGGAGGTGGCCTCGTTCAGGCCGCCGGACTCTCCGCTGTACTCCATGTTGCCGGTCGCCGAGGTGACGCCGTGCGACATCTCGTGGGCCGCGACGTCGATCGAGGTGAGGGGCTTCTTGTTGCCCTCGCCGTCGCCGTACGTCATGCAGAAGCAGCTGTCGTCCCAGAAGGCGTTGACGTACGAGTCGCCGTAGTGGACGCGTGAGGTCGCGCCCTTGCCATCGCCCTTGATGCCCTCACGGCCGTGGACGGCCTTGTAGTAGTCCCAGGTGACCTGGGCGCCGTAGGCGGCGTCGACACCGGCGGTCTGCGGGTCGTCCGGCTTGCCGTTGCCCCACGTGTCGTCGTCGTCCGTGAAGATCTTGCCTTCGCCCTCGCCGTTCTCCAGGTTGAACGTGGAGTGGCCGCCGCGCGAGTCGTCGGTCAGGTCGAAGCCGTTGGAGCCCTTCTTCGAGCCGATCTCGACCTTGCCGCTGTACTGGCTGTTGCCGGTGGCGTTCTCGATCTCCTGCTTCTCGAAGAGCTTCTTGCCGGTGGCGGCGTCCGTGACGACGCGCAGCCTGCTCGGCGTGCCGTCCTTCTGCATGCCGGTCACGACGGTCTCGTACGCGAGGACCGGCTTGCCCTCGGCGGCCCAGATCACCTTGCGCGGCGACTGCGCGTCGGCCTTGGTGGTCTTGGCCTTGGCGGCGGTCGACTCGGCGGACTTGGCGACCGAGGACTTGCCGAGCTTGGCGTCGGTGGAGGCGACCTTCACGGTGGCCTTGGTGGCCTTCGTGACGCGCTTCACCTTGCCGCTCTTGGCGGTGTGCACGACGAGGTCGCCACCGAGGACGGGCAGGCCGTCGTAGGTGCGCTCGTAGCGGGTGTGCGTGGTGCCGTTGGCGTCCTTGACGACGTCGCGGACGACCAGCTTCTCCTTGGCGCCCAGGCCGATCTTCTCGGCGGTGGCGGCCTTGTCCGCGTCGGCGTCCTGGAGGAGGCCGGCGCGAGCCGTCGAGGAGAGGGCGACCGGCGCGCCGGAGGGCGCGGCGGGCTGTGCGGAGGCGCCGGTGGTCAGTCCGGCGGCCAGCAGCGCTCCTGCGGCGACAGCGGTGGAGATCGCCAGCATCGAACGCTTACGGGATATGTGGGGGGTCACGCAGGCTCCTTCTGTGGGGGGCCCGGACGGTGTGGGTGACTGACCGGGCATGAAAGATGCGGTGCGGGTGTGACTCGTGTGTGGTGCGAGGGAAGAGTGTCATTCGAGCCAGGTACATGTCATCACCTGATCGCAGGTTGGCTGGAAATCGTCCGTTGAGCGAGTGTCGAAGTACGCAATGCGAACAGGACGTGAATTCGTCCGGGCATGAACGAGCGCGCCGCCCCGGGGAGTTGACTCACCCGGGGCGGCGCCGTCTGTCACCGCCCTCGTGGACGAGGGCGGGCCGTGCTCGGAGTCCGGCAAGGA
Organism: Streptomyces atriruber; assembly: GCF_001418325.1. GTDB lineage: Bacteria > Actinomycetota > Actinomycetes > Streptomycetales > Streptomycetaceae > Streptomyces > Streptomyces atriruber. The sequence goes on from NZ_LIPN01000382.1 coordinate 7,185, forward strand.
CGTCCGGGTTTACGGGAAGGTGACCTTCCAGCTGTTGATGTAACCCGTGTCCTGCCTGGCCACGTCCTGAACGCGCAGCTTCCAGGTGCCGTTGGCCACCTCGGAGGAGGCGTTGACCGTGTAGGTCTCCTTGACGTTGTCCGCCGAGTCGGAGGCGCTGGCCGCCTTCAGCGGGTAGACCGTCCCGTCGGGGGCGAGCAGGTCGACCTTCAGGTCACCGCGCCAGGTGTGCACGATGTCGACGCCGACCTTCAGCGTGCTCGGCGCGTTTCCGGTGCGTCCGGTGACGTTGACCGAGGAGGTCACCGCGGCGCCGGCGTCCGGAATGCTGACGTCGGTGGTGTTCTCGAAGGACGTGCCGGGGGGCTCCTCGCCACCGGGACGGCTGCCGACGTTCACGGCCGCCCAGGCGTGGGCGACGGCCTTGTACTCGGTGCTGGTGGTGCCGTACAGCTCACCGGCCGCCGCGAGCGTCCCGGTGCGGGCCGCCGCGTAGTTGGTGGTCGTGGTGAACTTCGTGGTGAGCGCCTTGAACCAGATCAGCGACGCCTTGTCCCGGCCGATGCCGGTCACCGGCAGACCGTCGGAGGTCGGCGAGTCGTACTGGACGCCGTTGATCTCCTTCTTGCCGCTGCCCTCGCTCAGCAGGTAGTAGAAGTGGTTGGCGACACCGGACGAGTAGTGCACGTCGATGTTGCCGATGCCCGAGTACCAGGCGTCCTTGGACGCGCCGTCCTTGGAGGGCTTGTCCATGTAGCGCAGCGGGCTGCCGTCGCCGTTGATGTCGATCTTCTCGCCGACGAGGTAGTCGCCCTTGTCCTGCGCGTTGTTGGCGTTGAACTCCACGGCCGCGGCGAAGATGTCGGAGGTGGCCTCGTTCAGGCCGCCGGACTCGCCGCTGTAGGTCATGTTGCCGGTCGCCGCGGTGACGCCGTGCGTCATCTCGTGGGCCGCCACGTCGATGGACGTCAGCGGCTTGGCGTTGCCCGAGCCGTCGCCGTACGTCATGCAGAAGCAGGAGTCCTGCCAGAAGGCGTTGACGTAGTTGTTGCCGTAGTGGACCCGGGAGTACGCGCCGACCCCGTCGCCGCGGATGCCGCTGCGGCCGTGCACGTTCTTGTAGTAGTCCCAGGTGAGCTGCGCGCCGTAGGCGGCGTCCGCGCCCGCGGTCTCCGCGTTGGAGGCCTGCCCGTTGCCCCAGATGTCGTCGGGACCGGAGAAGAGCGTGCCGGTACCCGAGGAGCCGTGGTTCAGGTTGTACGTCTTGTGGTTGCCACGGCCCGAGTCGGTCAGGTTGTACGTGGAGCCCGACTGGACGGAGCCGACGGTCACCTGGCCGCTGTACTGCGTGTTGCCGGTGCCGTTCTCGACGCCCTGCCACTGGAAGAGCTTCTTGCCGGTGGCGGCGTCCGTGATGACGTGCAGCTCGTTCGGGGTGCCGTCGTGCTGCAGTCCGCCGACCACGGTCTCGTACGCGAGGGTCGGCTTGCCCTGGGCCATCCACACGACCTTGCGCGGCGCCCGGTCCGCGTCGGTCTTCTTCGAACCCTCGGCCTTAGCGGCGCCGAGTGCCTGCTTCTCGGCGGCCGACGCCTTGATGTCCGCGCTCGTGTCGACGCCCTTGAGCTGCGCCTTGGCGGCCTTGGTGACGCTCTCGGTCTTGCCGCTCTTGGCGGTGTCGACCACCAGGTCGCCGCCGAGGACGGGCAGGCCGTCGTAGGTGCGCTCGTAGCGGGTGTGGACCGTGCCGTCACGGTCCTTCGTGACGTCGCGGACGACGAGCTTCTCCTTGGCGCCGAGGCCCAGGTCCTCCGCGGTGTCCGCCTTGGTGGCGTTGGCGTCGCGGATGAGCTCCGCGCGCTGGGCGGGGGAGAGCTTGGCGGCGAGCGCGCCGGGGTCGACCTTGCCGAGCTTCTGGGCCGTCGCGGGCGCCTTGGCGGCCGGGTCGTCGGCCGCGGCGGGACCGGCCTGAACGGCGACGGCCAGCAGGGCGGCGACGGCGGAGAGCGCACCGGCGGCGGTCGCACGAGTGCGGACCGAACGTGTGCGGGGGGTGTGTCTGTGGGAGGTGTTTCTCAACACGGACTCCTTCTGCGCGGCCGCGGGGGTGCGCGGCCAGAGCTACCGGGCGGCTGGATCGCCGTCCGGGCAGAGCAAGGCGGAACGCAGAACTGGGCGGTGCACAACGGGTATTGCGTGAAGAGAAACCGTCGCGTTGTTGAAAGCCGTGCGGCGGTCGAGGGGAAGAGTGGCACCGGAGAGCACCTGTTGTCAGGTGCGCATCAGTAGTTGGCCGGAATCAGTCCGTTGGCCGGTGGCGCGCGTTCGGTATCCGGAGTCGCGGCGGGGTGCCTGCGGCGGAGCGCCCCCGGGCCCTGCGGAGCCCGGACGTGTGGGGGTCACGCTCTCATGGAGAGGGCGTGCGGAGCCATGTTCGAAGGTGGTCCGTGAGGCCGTGATCGGCCGTGCGTGGCTGTATTTCGCCGGTGGTTCAGTTCTGTGGCGGATGGGGTGATTGGTGTCGATTGGGGTCGGAGCGGCGGGTGTGCACGCCGAGGTCACCCCCGGCGCGTGCCGAGGCCACCCCGGCGCCCGTGCGCCCGAGGCCACCCCGGCGCCCGTCCCGAGGTCAGCCCCGGCGCCCGCGCTCCTGCCGCGGATCGATCCACAACGCCTCGCCCAGGGCGCACAGTCGGCCGTGCGCCGTCGACACCGCCACGCCCATCGTGTGCTTGCGGCCCGCCGAGGAGATCGGCCAGGCGTACGTGATGTGCTCCTCGCCCGTCGCCACGGGGCGCAGCAGGGTCGCCGTGAGCGACGCCGTGACCGCGCCCGGCCGCAGGCTCCCCACGTGCACGCCCGCCCAGGCCGTCGGGCAGTCGAGGACCGCCCAGAGCAGCTCCTCCCGCAGCGTCCCCCGCGCGTCCGCGAACGCGGGATGCGCGGTCCACGCCGTCGCCACCACGTCGCGGCCGGGCACCCGCATGCAGTGCTGGCGCAGGCCCCGGCCCGGCGGGCGCGGCCCGCAGCCGAAGCAGTCGACCACGGCCCCGCCCTCGGCGAGCCCCGTCAGCCCGGAGGCGAGGAACGCCTCGGTCGCCGCCGCGGCCTGCTCCCATGACGGCGCGTCCGGCACGCCGGACACGGGCAGGTCGGGCGCGGGCGTCGCCGTCGCGAGCACGGTGCCCTGCCCATCGGTCAACTGGGCCCCGCCGCCCGCCACGTCTCCGAGCCCGACGGGGGAGTCCACCGGGGTCGCGGCCCGGAAGTCCACCCGGACCGTGCCGGCCGCCGCGCGCCCGGCGAGCACCCCGGCGACGTACCCGCCGAAGGCCACGCCCGGGTACCCCTGATGGCTCGCGGGCACGGTGAGCACGTCAAGGGCTCCGCCCGGGTCCGGCTCGATGTCTGTGCGCGTGTCGTCGCTCATGCCGTCAGCTCACCACACTGTCCCGCCAGGCCCGGTGGAGGTCCGCGAACGCGCCGGTGCCCGCGATGAGTTCGTCGGGGCTGCCGTCCTCCACGATCCGGCCGTGCTCCATGACCAGGACCCGGTCGGCGATCTCGACGGTGGAGAGGCGGTGGGCGATCACCACGGCCGTGCGGCCGCGCAGCACCGTGTGCATCGCGCGCTGCACCGCCCGTTCGCCGGGGATGTCCAGCGAGCTGGTCGCCTCGTCGAGGATCAGCACCGCGGGGTCGGCGAGGAGCGCCCGCGCGAAGGCCACCAGCTGACGCTGGCCCGCGGAGATCCGGCCGCCCCGCTTGCGTACGTCCGTGTCGTACCCGTCGGGCAGCTGCATGATGAAGTCATGGGCGCCGATGGCCTCGGCGGCGCGCTCGATCTCCTCGCGGGAGGCACCCGGGCGGCCGATCGCGATGTTCTCCGCGACGGTCCCGGAGAACAGGAACGCCTCCTGCGTCACCATGACGACCCCGCGCCGCAGCTCGGCGAGGGCGAGGGTTCGCAGGTCGACGCCGTCGAGGAGGACGCCGCCCTCCGTCGGATCGTAGAAACGGGCGAGCAGCTTCGCCAGCGTCGACTTGCCCGCGCCCGTGGAGCCCACCACGGCGACGGTCTGCCCGGCGGGCAGCGTGAGGTCGAAGCGGGGCAGGACCTCGCCACCGGTGCGGTAGGCGAACCGCACCCCCTCGAACCGCACTTCGCGACCCGGGTGGTCGCTCTCCAGGGCGGGCAGCGGGCGCGCGGCGGAGGCGTCCGGCTCGGGCACGGTCGGGGTCTGGGCGAGCAGCCCCGCGACCTTCTCCAGGGACGCGGCCGCCGACTGGTAGGAGTTGAGGAACATGCCGAGCCGGTCGATCGGGTCGTACAGCCGCCGCAGGTACAGCACGGCGGCGGCGAGCACGCCGAGCGCGAGGCCGCCGTCGGCGACCCGGTGGGCGCCCCACAGCACGATGGTGGCCACCGCGGTGTTGGCGACGAGCCGCGAGCCGACGACATAGCGGGCCATCTCCAGCATCGCGTCGCCGTTGGTCCGCTCGTGCCGGTGGTTGAGCACCCCGAACTCGGCGTCGTTGGCCCGCTCCCTGCGGAAGGCCCGCACCGGCCGGATGCCGTTCATGGTCTCCGCGAACTTCACGATGACGGCGGCGATGGCGGTCGACCGGTTGCGGAACATCACTCCGGCGCGCCGCTGGTAGAGGCGGATGAGGAGGTACAGCGGGACGAAGGAGGCGACCGCCACCGCGCCCAGCCCCAGGTCGAGCCAGAGCAGCATCGCCGAGATGTAGACGAAGGACAGGATGACCGTGAGGAGTTCCTGCAGTCCTTCGCTGAGCAGCTCGCGCAGCGACTCGACGTCGGTGGTGGAGCGGGAGATGAGGCGGCCCGAGGTGTACCGCTCGTGGAAGTCGACGCTGAGCGCCTGCGCGTGCCGGAAGATGCGGCCGCGCAGATCGAGCAGCACGTCCTGGTTGACGCGTGCGGAGGCGATGATGAACGCGTACTGGAGCCCGCCGGACGCGGCCGCGCAGCACAGGTAGCCGACGCCGATGGCGATCAGCGGGCCGTAGTCGTCGGCGCGCACGGCGGGGACGCCGCGGTCGATGGCGTACGCGACGAGCAGCGGCCCCGCCTGCACGACGGCCTGCTGCAGGAGCAGCAGCACGGCGGCGAGCGCGACGCGGCGGCGCAGCGGTGAGAGCAGCGAGAGCAGCAGGGTGCGGGTGGCGCCGGGCGGCGCGGGCAGCTCGTCCCGGTCGAAGGGGTCGTCCGGCTTGCCGGACGACCCGGGGAGATCCGGTTCGTCGTCGTCCCCGTCGGGGCCGAAGGGTTTCTCCCGTACGGATGCGGACACGGTCATCGGGCGGCCTCCTCGGTG
>NZ_LIPN01000383.1 GCF_001418325.1 Streptomyces atriruber
GTCCCCGACCCCGCATCCCGCAGCAACACCGAAAGGAGCCGTACCGCCCCCCGCTTGTGCAGGGGATCGTTGCCGTTGCCGCACTTGGGGGACTGGATGCACGAAGGGCATCCCGCTTCGCACTCGCAGGAAGCGATCGCCTGGCGCGTAGCCGTCAGCCACTCCCGAGCCGTGTGGAAGGCCCGCTCGGCGAAGCCCGCCCCGCCCGGGTGCCCGTCGTAGACGAAGACCGTCGGAAGGAGCGTGTCCGGGTGCAGCGGCACGGAGACGCCGCCGATGTCCCACCGGTCACACGTGGCGAAGAGCGGAAGCATGCCGATGGACGCGTGCTCGGCGGCGTGCAGCGCGCCGCCGAGGATCTCGGGATTGATGCGCGCGGCGTCGAGTTGGTCCTCGGTCACCGTCCACCACACCGCGCGCGTACGGAGCGTACGAGGAGGGAGTTCCAGCTTGGTCTCGCCGAGGACCTCGCCGGTGATGAGCCGACGACGTAGGAAGGAGACGACTTGGTTGGTGACTTCGACGGAGCCGTAGCAGAGCCGCCCCGCGCCCCAGGGGATCTCGGTGTCCGTCTCCAGGATGGAGATCGCCGTCGTGTCGCGGGCGGTCGTCGAGTAGGGCGGCGCGGCCTCCTCGACGAGGGCGACCGAGTCCTCCAGGTCGAGTTGGCGCACGAGGTACGTGCGTCCTTGGTGGAGATGGACCGCGCCTTCGTGCACGGTCGTGTGCGCGGCGGACGCGTCGACCGTACCGAGGAGTCGGCCCGTGCCCTCCTCGACGATCTGGACGGGCTTCCCGCCCTCGCCGCGGATGTCGGTGAGGTCGGCGGCCCGCTCCCGGCGGGTCCAGTGCCAGGCCTTCGTGCGGCGGCGGAGGAGCTTCGCGGCTTCCAGCTGGGGGAGGAGTTCTTCGGCGGCGGGGCCGAAGAGAGGCAAGTCGTCTTCCGTCAGCGGGAGTTCGGAGGCGGCGGCGCAGAGGTGGGGCGCGAGGACGTACGGGTTGTCGGGGTCGAGGACCGTGCTTTCGACGGGCTGTTGGAACAGCGCTTCGGGATGGTGGACGAGATATGTGTCCAGCGGATCGTCGCGGGCGACGAGGACGGCCAGCGCCCCCTGAGCCGACCGCCCCGCCCGCCCGGCCTGCTGCCAGAGGGAGGCCCGCGTCCCGGGGTAGCCGGCGATGACGACCGCGTCCAACCCCGAGACGTCGACGCCGAGTTCGAGTGCGGTGGTGGCGGCGAGGCCGAGGAGCTCGCCGGAGTGCAGGGCGCGCTCGAGGGCGCGGCGCTCCTCCGGGAGGTAGCCGCCGCGATAGGCGGCGACGCGGCGGGGGAGGGAGCGGTCGACCTCGGCGAGGCGTTCCTGGGCGATGACGGCGATGAGTTCGGCGCCGCGCCGGGAGCGTACGAAGGCGACCGAGCGGACGCCTTGGACGGTCAGGTCGGTGAGGAGGTCGGCGGTTTCGGCGGTGGCGGTGCGGCGGACGGGGGCGCCCTTCTCGCCGTGGAGTTCGGTGAGAGGGGGTTCCCAGAGGGCGAAGACGAGGTCGCCGCGGGGTGAGGCGTCGTCGGCGACCTCCTTCACGGGCAGGCCGGTGAGACGCTCCGCGGACGCCGCGGGGTCGGCGCTGGTGGCGGAGGCGAGGAGGAAGACGGGCTCGGAGCCGTAGCGGGCGCAGAGGCGGCGCAGGCGGCGCAGGACCTGGGCGACGTGGGAGCCGAAGACGCCGCGGTAGGTGTGGCACTCGTCGATGACGACGTAGCGAAGGGAGCGCAGGAAGGAGGACCAGCGCGGATGGGAGGGAAGTATCCCGCGGTGCAGCATGTCGGGGTTGGTCAGGACGTAATTGGCGTACTGCCGGACCCACTCGCGTTCCTCGAAGGGGGTGTCGCCGTCGTAGACGGCGGGGCGCACCGCGTTGCCGAGAGGGGCCGCGAGCTCGCGGACGGCGCGGCGCTGGTCGGCGGCGAGGGCCTTCGTGGGGGCGAGGTACAGGGCGGTCGTGCCGCGGCCGTTGGGCGCTTCTGAGCCGTCCAGGAGGGCGGAGAGGACCGGGGTGAGGTAGGCCAGGGACTTGCCGGACGCGGTGCCGGTGGCGACGACCACGGACTCCCCGTCCAGGGCGTGCTCGGCGGCCAGCGCCTGGTGGGCCCAGGGGTGCTCGATGCCCGCGGCCTGGACTGCGGATATGACCTCGGATCGGATGCGGTCGGGCCAGACTGCATACCGGGCCTCACGTGGGGGCAGGTGCTCCGTATGAGTGACGCGCGATGCACGGCTCGGCCCCGCGGTGAGCCGGTCAAGGACGGTCCGCGGGGACGTGCGTGCCGGGGCTCCCGCAGAGGGTCCTCCGGGAGGAGAAATTTTGGCCATCGGCACCGAGTGTGTCACTGGCGGGATGGACAATGGTCCGAAGGCGTCGTGCACGCCTACCGGTAAGTGATTGAATGCCATCGCGGCTGGCGATCCGTCCTGGGGGCTCTGCCGAGGTGTCCCCGAGGGATGACCGCTCGATAGCAAGGTGCTGGAGGATCCGTGGACCTGTCCCTGTCGACCCGTACCGTCGGCGATCGTACGGTCGTCGAGGTCGGTGGCGAAATCGATGTTTATACCGCGCCCAAGCTGCGCGAGCAGTTGGTCGAGCTGGTGAACGACGGCAGTTTTCATCTTGTCGTCGACATGGAGGGCGTGGACTTCCTCGACTCCACCGGGCTCGGCGTGCTGGTCGGCGGCCTGAAGCGGGTGCGTGCCCATGAGGGCTCGCTGCGCCTGGTCTGCAACCAGGAGCGCATTCTCAAGATCTTCCGTATCACCGGCCTGACCAAGGTGTTCCCCATCCACACCTCGGTCGAGGAAGCGGTCGCGGCCACCGACTGAGTGGCCCGCTGACTGATACGTCGGCCGACTGCGGCCACCGACCGGGTCGCCATCCACCGGGTGGCGGCCGAGCGTCGGTCGACCGGCAGCCGGACCTCCCGGGCCCTGTGGTCCGGGACGGCAGTACAGCAGGGGACCGGGCCTGCGGCCCGGCCCCCTGACAGCACGTGCGTTTGTCGAGGGGGATGCATGGCCACCGTTGAGCTCCGCTTCAGCGCGCTGCCCGAGCACGTCAGGACCGCCCGTCTGGTGGCGGCCGCGGTGGCGCGCAGGGCCGGGGTGGACGAGGCCGTTCTCGACGAGGTCAGGCTCGCGGTCGGCGAGGCGTGCACGCGTGCCGTCGGCCTGCATCAGAGCAGCGGGGTGACGGCGCCGGTGCGGGTGGCGCTGATCGAGGACGAGAAGCAGTTCTCCATCGAGGTCGGCGACGAGGCGCCCCGTGCGGCGCCCGGCGACCGGGTGCCCGGCGCGCGGCTCGACGACGGTGAAGAGGCGGAGGCCGAGGGCGAGGACGAGATGGGCCTCGCGGTCATCAGTGGCCTCGTGGACGACGTGGAGGTCACGGCCGGTGAGGCAGGCGGCCTCATCCGCATGAGCTGGCCGACACCCCCGGCGCCACTCCTGCCCTGAAGCGCCGGTCCGGCCCCGTCCCGCTCCGCAGCTCCCTGAAGCACTCGCCCCGTACCCCTTCACAGCTCCCGGAAGCGCCGACTCAGCCCCGTCCCGATCCACAGCTCCCTGAGGCGCCGACTCGGCCCGTCCCGATCCACGACGCGCTCCGTGGCTTCCCGAAGCGTCGGCTCTGCCCGCCCCAACCCCCTGACCTGTCTCTATACACATCT
>NZ_LIPN01000384.1 GCF_001418325.1 Streptomyces atriruber
CGAGAACACGAGGAGTTCCCGCGCCATGCCCACCCACTGCGAACCCTGACCCGGGAACACGAACACCGCACCACCAGAGCCATGAGCCCCGGCACGCCCGGTCACCACACCAGAAGCCTCACGCCCCGCCGCCAAATCGCCCAGTGCGGAGGACAGTTCGCTCACGTCATCGCCGAGTACGACGGCACGGTGCTCCAGCACCGCACGCCCACCCGCCAACGTGAACCCGACATCCCGCAGACCGAGCAATCCACCCTCATCGAGGTGGGCCCGTACGCGGGCGGCCTGCTCCGCGAGTGCGGCCTCGCTCCGGGCCGACAACACCCACGGCACCACCGGAGCGGCCACGACCGCAGGCGCCTCGGGCAGCGCCGGGGCCGCGATCGGCGCGGTCTCCTCGGCCGGGGCCGACTCCAGGATGACGTGCGCGTTCGTCCCGCCGATGCCGAAGGACGACACACCGGAGCGGCGCGGGCGGTCGAGGTCCGGCCACTCCTGGTTCTCCGTGAGGAGCCTGACCTGACCGGAGGTCCAGTCGACGTGGTGGGAGGGCGTGTCGGCGTGCAGCGTGCGCGGCATGATGCCGTGCCGCATGGCCTGCACCATCTTGATGATGCCCGCGACACCCGCGGCGGCCTGCGTGTGCCCGATGTTGGACTTGACGGAGCCGAGCCACAACGGCGTCCGCTCGTCACGTCCTTGGCCGTACGTGGCCAGCAGCGCCTGCGCCTCGATCGGGTCGCCGAGGGCCGTGCCGGTGCCGTGCGCCTCGACGGCGTCGACATCGGTCGTGGTCAGCCGTGCGCCTGCCAGCGCGTCACGGATGACGCGCTGCTGCGAGGGACCGTTCGGCGCCGTCAGACCGTTGCTGCCGCCGTCCTGGTTCACCGCGCTGCCCCGCACCACCGCCAGGACGTCATGCCCGAGGCGGCGCGCCTCGGAGAGCCGCTCGACGACCAGCAGACCGACACCCTCGGCCCAGCCCGCGCCATCGGCGTCGTCCGAGAAGGCCTTGCACCGGCCGTCCACCGACATCGCCCGCTGCCGCGAGAACTCCACGAACGTCGTGGGCGTCGACATCACGGTCACACCGCCCGCCAGGGCGAGGGTGCACTCGCCGTTGCGCAGCGCCTGCACCGCCAGGTGCAGCGACACCAACGAGGACGAGCAGGCCGTGTCGACCGTCATCGCCGGACCCTCCAGGCCCAGCTGGTACGAGATGCGCCCCGACGCCACACCACCGCTGTTGCCGGTGATCATCAGGCCTTCGACGTCCTCGGTCGCCTCGCCGATCCAGGTCCCGTAGTCGTGGTACATGAGACCGGTGAAGACACCGGTCCTGCTGCCGCGCAGGGAGTCCGGGTCGATGCCGGTGCGCTCCAGCGCCTCCCATGCCGTCTCCAGGAGCAGCCGCTGCTGCGGGTCCATCGCCGCGGCCTCCCGCGGACTGATCCCGAAGAACTCCGCGTCGAAGTCCCCCACACCGGCGAGGAATCCGCCCCGGCGGGAGTAGCTCGTACCGACGTGGCCGGGGTCCGGGTCGAAGAGGTTCGCCAGGTCCCAGTCGCGGTCGTCGGGGAAGTCGGTGATGGCGTCGACCCCGTCGAGGGTCGCCTGCCACAGCTCCTGCGGAGAACGGATCCCGCCCGGGAAACGGCACGCCATGCCCACGATGACGATCGGATCATCGTCGGCGGCCGCCCCTGTGACGGGGGCCGGGGCCACCGGACCCGCGTCCGTCCCCCCGACCTCCTCCTCAAGGAAGCCGACGAGCGCGGTCGGCGTCGGATAGTCGAACACCAGCGTCGACGGCAGCCGCAGCCCCGTCACCGTCTGCAACCGCTGCCGCAGCTCCAGACCCGTCAGCGAGTCGAAGCCCAGATCGCGGAAAGCACGATCCGCCTCCACCGACGCACCCGAACCGAGCCCGAGCACCAACGACACCTGGCCACGCACCAGATCGAGCAGGGCTTCCTGCCGCTCGCCGTCGTCCAGCGCCGCCATCCCGGCGGCCCACGACGAGGCTTCCTCCGCGGTGGGTGCCGCGGCCCGGCGCACGGGAGCGCGGACGACCGACTTGAACACGGCGGGCAGCCGGTCCTGCGCCGCCTGGTTGCGCAGCGCGGGCAGGTCGAACCGGGCCGGGACGATGGTCGCCCGGTCGGCCGCCAAGGCTGCGTCGAACAGGGCGAGGCCCTGCGACGTCGACATGGACCCCAGACCGCTGCGCGAGAGCCGGGCGATGTCCGCCTCGTCGAGGTGCGCGGTCATGGCGCTGTCGCTGGCCCACAGGCCCCAGGCCAGCGAGGTGGCCGCCAGTCCGTCGGCACGGCGCGCAAGGGCCAGTGCGTCCAAGTAGGCGTTCGCCGCCGCGTAGTTGCCCTGACCTGCCGTGCCCATCACACCGGCGGCGGACGAGAACAGCACGAACGCGGCCAGGTCGGCGTCCCGCGTCAGCTCGTCCAGCAGCCTGGCGCCCTCGGCCTTCGGGCGCATCACGGTGTCGACCCGCTCGGCGGTCAGCGCGGTGACGACACCGTCGTCGAGGACACCGGCGGCGTGGATCACGGCGGTCAGCGGGTGCTCGTCCGCGATACCCGCCAGGGCCGCCGCCAGACCGTCCCGGTCCGCGACGTCGCACGCGGCGAAGGTCACCGTCGCGCCGAGCGCGCCCAGTTCGGCAGTCAGCTCCTCGGCGCCCTCGGCGCCACGACGGCTGACCAGCAGCAGGTGACGTACGCCGTACTCGGCCACGAGATGCCGGGCGAACAACCCGCCCAGGGCGCCACTCGCGCCCGTGACCAGAACCGTGCCGTCCGGGTCCCACTCCGGAGCGTCGGCCGCCTCCGCAGAGACAGTCATGAGCCGAGGAGCGAGCAACCTGCCGCCGTCAAGGGCGATTTGAGGCTCGCCGCTCGCCAGCGCCGAAGCGACAGCCGTCCCGCTCTCGGCGCCGTCCGGCACGTCGACGACCACGATGCGTCCGGGCTGTTCCGCCTGCGCCGAACGCAGCAGGCCCCACACCGCGGCCGTCGCCGGATCCGGCGTGCCCGTCATACCGCCGCGCGTGACCACGACGAGCCGGGCTTCCTCCACCGACTCCGTCGAACCCGCCGAATGCGCCGACCGCGCCGACTCCGCCGACTCGGCGAGGAACCGCTGGACCGTCTCCAGCACCTCCGCGACCCGCGCACCGGCATCCCCACCGGGCTCCACGTGAGCAACGACGACGTCGGACGCGTCAACCGCCGCCCCTGAGAGCGAAACCGGTACGTCGACCCACCTCACCTCGAACAGCGGGTCCCCGGCAGCGACCGCCGCCCCCAACTGCTCCTGCGACATCTTCTGCAACCGCAACTCGTCCACCGACACCACCGGCAGGCCCGCACCGTCGAACGCCACCAGCCGCACGGCACCGTCCGCGTCACGCGACAACCGCACCCGCAGCGCCGACGCACCGACCGAGTGCAGCCGCACCCCGCTCCACGAGAAGGGCACCACGATCTCCCCCGCGAGCAGCGGATGCAGCGCGGCATCCAGCAGCGCAGGGTGGACGCCGAACTCGTCGGCCTCCGCCGGAAGCTGCACATCGGCGAACAGGTCGTCGCCGTCGCGCCACACCGCGCGCAGGCCCTGGAACACCGGCCCGTAGCCATAGCCGAGCCCGGCCAGCGTCTCGTAGGCGTCCGCGACATCGACCCGCTCTGCACCGACGGGCGGCCACACGCCGTCCAGCCGCTCCACCCCGCCCGACGCACCGTCGACGAGCGCGCCCACGGCATGCCGGACCCACTCCGCCCCGGCGTCCAGGTCGGCATCGGCGTCCTGGACGCGCGAGTGCACGGAGATCGTCCGGCGGCCCGCCTCGTCCGGGGCGCCCACCGACACCTGCACGGAGGTCGACGCGCCCCGCGACAGCACGAGCGGCCGCTCCAGCATCAGCTCCTCGACGACATCGCAGCCGACCTCGCTCCCGGCGTGCAGCGCCAGCTCGACGAAGGCGGTGCCGGGCAGGATGACCGTGCCGTAGACGGCGTGGTCCTCCAGCCACGGGTACGTGTTCAGCGACAGCTGACCGGTGAGGACGAGGCCTTCCTGCGGCGCGAGGGCCACGGCGGCGCCGAGCAGCGGGTGTCCGGCGGGGCGCAGCCCGAGCCCGGCCGCGTCCACCACGGACCGCCCCGCGGGCAACCAGTGACGACGCCGCTGGAAGGCGTACGTCGGCAGCTCGACGAGTCGACCACCCGCCAGCCACGGCGCCCAGTTCACGTCGACACCCGCGACGAACACCTCGGCCAGACTCTGCGCCAGCCGAGCCGGACCCCCCTCGTTGCGGCGCAACGTGCCGACGGCCGTCACCCCGGCGACCCCGTCGCCCTCAGCGGCCTGGGCCACCGCTCCGACCAGCACCGGATGCGGACTCGACTCGACGAAGACACGGTGTCCGGCTTCAAGGAGGTTGTGCAAGGCAGCGTCGAAGCGAACGGTCTGACGCAGGTTCGTGAACCAGTACTCCGCATCCATCACGGCCGTATCGATCACATCACCGGTCACCGTGGAGAACAACGGAACCTGACCGCCGCGCGGCTCGATCTCCCCCAAGACCTCCAGCAGTTCGTCCCGCAGATCCTCGACCTGCGGCGAATGCGATGCATAATCCACCGCGATGCGCCGCACCTGCACACCATCGGCCTCGCACACAGCCATGAACGCATCC
>NZ_LIPN01000385.1 GCF_001418325.1 Streptomyces atriruber
CACGCGCAGGGCGCCCTGCGCCACGTAGGCCACGTGCCGACCGTCCGGGGAGGGGCGCGGGTCGATCACCGGTCCCGGCACGGGCAGTTCGCGCGCCGTGCCCGCGCGCAGCTCCGCGGTGAAGAGACGTCCGGAAAGCGCGAACGCGGCCAGCTCCACCGCGGCGTCCGTCGCGTAGCCCACGATGCCCGCGCCGCCCTCACGGCTGCGCTCGCGCCGTGCGCGCTCCTCTGCGGACAACTGCTCGGCCGCACCGCCGAGCAGCACGTGCGGATCGGCCGCGACCCGCTCCGAGCCGCCGTCCGACACGTCGAGCACCCAGAGCCGGTTCGCCCGGTCGGTGCCGTCGGAGGAGCGCAGGAAGGCGACGCGCGACCCGTCCGGCGCGACCGTGAACGCACGGGGCGCGCCGAGGGTGAAGCGCTGGGTCCGGGCATGTTGACGCGGGAAGGAGAGCCGCTGCGCCTGGCTCTCGTCGGGCCTGGGAATTCCGGGGTTCTCGGTGGTCATCCCCCGAGCCTATGGCTCATGCGCCCCCTGTGCTGCTGTGCTCCGACTCATGCGTCCGCACGGATAGTTATGATCCGTAGCGCTTGGTGGGTATGAACCTGCTGGGGTCCGCACTGGGGTACGACAACGAGTTGGAGGTGACCGCCGTGGCACTCTCGATTTCGGCGGTGGTGCTGCTGGCGATCATCGTCTTCCTGTTGGTCAAGAAGTCAGGGCTCAAAGCGGGGCACGCGGTCGTCTGCACGCTGCTCGGCTTCTATCTGGCGAGCTCGTCCGTCGCCCCCACCATCAACGAGCTGACCACGAACGTGGCCGGGATGATCGGCGACATCAAGTTCTGACGCGGGCTCGTAGGGTGGTCCCATGACGGAACTGCCCGCCCGGCGCCTGCTGCTCGTGCACGCGCATCCCGACGACGAGTCGATCACCACCGGCGCGACCATGGCCAAGTACGCGGCCGAGGGCGCTCGTGTCACGTTGGTGACCTGCACGCTGGGCGAGGAGGGCGAGGTCATTCCGGCCGAGCTCGCCCATCTCGCCGCCGACCGAGAGGACTCCCTGGGCGCCCAGCGCATCGGGGAGCTGGCGGCCGCCATGAAGGAGCTGGGGGTCACCGACCACCGCTTCCTCGGCGGCACGGGGCGCTACCGCGACTCCGGAATGATGGGCGTCGAGCAGAACAGCCGCTCCGGCGCCTTCTGGTCGGCGGACCTCGACGAGGCCGCCGCGCACCTCGTCGAGGTGATCCGCGAGGTGCGCCCCCAGGTCCTGGTGACGTACGACCCCGACGGGGGGTACGGCCACCCCGACCACATCCAGGCGCACCGCGTCGCCATGCGCGCGGCCGAGCTCGCCTCCGAGTCCGCCTTCCGCGCGGACCTCGGCGCGCCCCACACCATCGACAAGATCTACTGGAACCGCGCACCGCGGTCCGTGGTCGAGGAACGCTTCCGGTGGATGTCGGGCGCGCTGCGGCACTCGCCGTTCGGCACGCCCGCCGTCGTCGCCGACGTGCCCGGCGTCACGGACGACGAGCGGATCACGACGGAGATCGACGGCCGTCCCTACAAGGCGGCCAAGGCGGCGGCGATGGCGGCCCACGCCACCCAGATCACGGTGAGCGGTCCGCTCTTCATCCTCTCCAACGAGCTCGCCCAGCCGATTTTCGATGTGGAGTACTACGAG
Organism: Streptomyces atriruber; assembly: GCF_001418325.1. GTDB lineage: Bacteria > Actinomycetota > Actinomycetes > Streptomycetales > Streptomycetaceae > Streptomyces > Streptomyces atriruber. The sequence continues at coordinate 1,696 of NZ_LIPN01000385.1, forward strand.
CTGGTGCGGGGAGAAGCGTCGGCAGAAGGAGCGTCCCGCGAGACCGATCTCTTCGCGGGACTCGAAAGGGTGACGGATGTGGCTGAGGTGACCGCGCTGTGAGTACGCGTTCCCGTGCGTCGTCGGGGGCCGGTTCCGGGGCCTCCAAGCCGCCCACCCCGCCGGGGGCGGGCTCAGGACCGACGTCCGGCGCGGGTGCCGCCGGAGCACCCGGCAGCTTCCTCGCACAGCCCCTGAGGGCGGGACGGCTCGCCGCCTACGCCCTGCTCTTCGTGCTCGGCGCCGTCGTCGGCGTCGCCGGGTCGCTCGTCCAAGGCGGCTTCTTCCCCGCGGGGTTGCTGCTCGCGCTCGTCGGCGCCGCCGGTCTCTTCTACGGCGGGTCGCGGGTGATCGGCACCAGAGCGGGGGCCGTTGCGCCCGCCGCCGGCTGGCTGGTCGTGGTCATGCTGCTCACCGCCACCAGACCCGAGGGCGACTTCATCTTCGGCGCGGGTCTCGGTTCGTACGGCTTTCTGCTCGGCGGAATGGCCGTCGCTGTGATGTGCGCCACGCTCGGGCAGGGGCCGCAACCGAGCGCGCCCGCCGCCCGACTTGGCAAGTGACGTACCACTTCGGCCCGTGTCCCGCACGGGTTTGACGCCGGTCACGGAATGAGTGCCGACGGCGGCCAGTATGGTGGTGCGGCCGCCGAGCCTCCCCGACCTCCGGCCGGGGGGACCCCGGATGAGGTCGAGACGGGCGGCGGAGTCAACCAGGAGAACCTGCCTTGAGTCGTGAAACTGACAGTTCGTCCTCCGGGCCCCAGGGGCGCGGTGGAGCCGCCTACCCCTCGGGGACGCCGCCGTACGGCTCCCCGGCACAAGGTGCTGCCGCTGACGGCGGTATGGACGGAGCGCGGCGGCAGGCCGCCGAAGAGCGGCCCGACGAGCCCGAGACGCAGACCACGCTGACCACCCGCATCCGGATCAACATCCCCGGTTCGCGGCCCATCCCGCCGGTCGTCATGCGCACGCCCGTCGGTGACGAGGGTCCGCGCGGGGAGTCCGTGCCCCTGGACGGCGGCCGCCGCGACGGTGGCGCGCCGGGCGCTCCCGGTGCACCTGGCGCTCCCGGTGCTCCCGGTACCCCCGGTGCAGGGGAGACGGGCAGGACGACGGGGGCCGGAGCCCCGGTCGCCGCCGGTTCCGCCGCTCCGGGCGACGGTGGCACGGGATCCGCCTCCCCGGCCGAGGAGAAGACGAGCGACTGGTTCGCGCCGCGCAAGCCCGCCCGGAACGAGGGCGGGAGCGGGGCAGGTGGCTCCTCCGGCCCCGCCGGTTCGTCCGGCCCCGCGGGTTCCGGGACGAACGGATCCGGCACGGGCTCCTTCGACGTGTCCGGCGCCGTGGCGTCCGGCCCCCTCGGCACGGGCGCCCCGCAGGGCGACCCGCAGGGCGACCCGCAGCGCGGCGATCTGCCGTACTTCTCCGGCGGTTCGGGCGGCCCCGGCGGCTCCCGGCCCCCGGCCGGTCCGACCGGCGGTCCCGTCACGGGTGACAGCCCGCTGGCGCCTCCGACGCCCCCGGCCGCCCGCCCGTCTGGCCAGGGCGCTCCGGGCGCTCCTGGTGCGCACGGTGGCCCCGGCGCCCCGGGCGGCCCCGCCAACTCCGGCGCGCGGCCGCCCCGTTCCGGCGCCATGGGCGACGACACCGCGATCCTCACGCCGCAGAAGGCCGGTCCGGTCTCGCCGCCGCCCGGCGGTCCGCGGCCTCCCGTCGGCGGACCCGGTGGTCCCGGCGGTCCGGGGACCCCCGGCGGCCCCGGCGCTCCCGCGCCCGGCTCCAACGTCTCCGGTGAGACCCTCACCAGCGGCATCCCCGTCGTGCCGCCCGCGCAGGACAACTCGCCGTTCGCGACCGGGCCGCAGGGCGAAGGCCCCGTGCCGCACACCCCGCCGAAGCTGCCCGAGCCGGTCCGCTCCGACGTGCCGCCCGCCGCGGCCGCGCCGAAGGCGAAGGCGAAGAAGAAGGGCCGCAACAAGCTGGTCCTCCTCGCGGTCGCCGTCGTGGTCGTGGGCTGCGGGGCGTACGGCGCGGGCCTGCTGATGAACCACGCCGACGTCCCGAAGGGCACCACCGTGCTCGGCGTCGACATCGGCGGCGGCACCCGCGACGAGGCCGTCCAGAAGCTCGACGCGGCCCTCGACGAGCGCGTCACCAAGTCCCTGAAGCTGTCGGTGGACGGGGACACCGTCAACCTCAAGCCGGACCAGTCGGGCCTGACCCTGGACAGCCAGGCCACGGTCCGCGAGGCCGCGGGCAGCGACTACAACCCCGTCTCGGTGATCGGCTCGCTCTTCGGCGGCCAGCGCGTCGTCGAGCCCGTCATGCCCGTCGACGAGGAGAAGCTGGCGGCGGCCCTGGAGCGTGCCGCGGGCGGCTCGGGCACGGCGCAGGAGGGCACGGTGAACTTCGTGCCGGGCAAGGCCGTGCCGGTCTACGGCAAGGTCGGCAAGGGCATCGACCCGCAGGCGTCGACCACGGCGGTCGCGGACGCGTACAAGAAGCAGGTCGAGACGGGCAGCGCGGGCACGGTCCAGGTGCCGGTCACGACGCGCAAGCCGGCCGTCTCCAAGGCCGAGGTCGACAAGTTCATGACCCGGTTCGCCAAGCCGGCCATGTCCGCCAACGTCACCATCAAGGCGGGCGCCAAGTCGATCCCCTTCGGCCCCGAGAAGTCGCTGCCGAAGATCCTCGAGACGAAGGCGCTCAAGGACGGCACCCTCCAGGTGCACTACAACCTCGAAGAGCTCAAGAAGTTGTACGGCAACGTCTTCGACGGCGTCCTGATCCAGCGCGGCAACGGCTCCAAGACGCCGGTCCAGGCGACCGACGTGGCCCAGGCGATGGGCAAGGCGCTGACCGGCAAGACGCCCGCCGAGCGCATCGGGGTCATCGAGACGAACGCGAGCTGATCCTGCCCGGCACACGGAGGCCGGACGGTTTCCCCGAGTCGTTCGGGGCCGCCGTCCGGCCTTTCGCATGACACCTGACACCTGACACATGACATCTGTCATCCCGGAGTCACCACAACCGACACTGCCGCCGTCACCTGCGCTTTTGTGACGATGTTCGGCATGACGACGACCACAGCCCCGCCCACCGCCGACGTGGTGAGCTTCGAGCAGGTGACCAAGAGCTTCGGTGACGTCCGCGCCGTCGACGGCCTGACCCTCGACCTCCGCCCGGGGGAGACGGTGGCGCTCCTTGGGCCGAACGGCGCGGGCAAGTCCTCCACTCTCGACCTGCTGCTCGGCCTGCGGCGGCCGGACAGCGGCACGGTGCGGGTCTTCGGGACGGAGCCGCGCGAGGCGATCACCGCGGGCCGGGTCGGCGCCATGCTGCAGAGCGGCGGCCTGATGGGCGAGGTGACCGTGCGCGAGCTGGTGAGGCTCGCCTGCGACCTGCACCCCGATCCGTACCGCGTGAACGACGTGCTCGCCCACGCGGGCATCACCAAGATCGCGGACCGCAAGGCCGACAAGCTCTCCGGCGGCCAGGAACAGCGCGTCCGCTTCGCGCTCGCCACGGCGGGCGCCCACGACCTCATCGTGCTCGACGAGCCGACCACCGGCATGGACGTCACCGCCCGCCAGGCGTTCTGGGCCACCATGCGGGAGCAGGCGGACCAGGGCCGCGCGGTCCTCTTCGCCACGCACTACCTGGAGGAGGCCGACGCGATAGCCGACCGCGTCCTGGTCCTCCACCGCGGCCGCCTCCTCGCGGACGGCACCGCGGCCGAGATCAAGGCGAAGGCGGGCGCCCGCAAGGTCGCCTTCGACCTGGAGCGGATCGACCCGGAACGCACGGAGCAGCTCCGCGCGCTGCCCTTCCTGACCACGCTCGACATCATGGGCCACACGGTCCGCATCCAGTCGACGGACGCCGACGCCACCGTGCACGCGCTGTACGGGCTCGGCCTCTACCCCCGCCACCTCGAAGTCGCCGGGCTCGGCCTTGAGCAGGCCTTCGTGGCGATCACCGAGGCCGAGGAGGCCAGGACCCGATGAACAGTCTGATCAAGCTCGAGATCACCCGCGCCCTGCGCAACCGCAAGTTCCTCTTCTTCTCCGTCATCTACCCCTCGATGCTCTTCGTGATCATCGCGGGCAGCCGGAGCGGTGCCGACCAGGTCCCCGGGACCGGGCTGTCCGTCCCCGCGTTCATGATGGTCTCGATGGCGTCCTTCGGCGCCCTCACCGCCGTACTCATGGGCAACAGCGAGCGCATCGCCAAGGAGCGCGAGAGCGGCTGGGTGCGGCAGCTGCGCCTGACGGCCCTGCCCGGGCGCGGCTACGTCCTCGCGAAGACCGCGAGCGCGGCCGTGGTCAGCCTGCCCTCCATCGTCGTGGTGTTCGCCGTCGCGGCGATCTTCAAGGACGTCCGCTTCGAGGCCTGGCAGTGGCTGGCGCTGACCGGCTCGATCTGGGCGGGCAGCCTCTGCTTCGCCGCGCTCGGCGTGGCCATCGGCTACCTCGCGACCGGCGACGCCGTGCGCCCGATCACGATGATCACCTACTTCGGGCTCTCCATCCTCGGCGGCCTGTGGATGCCGGTGACGACGTTCCCGCACTGGCTGCGGGAGACCGCGTCCTGGCTGCCCACCCACGCGTACGCTGCCCTCGGGCAGGCCATCGAACTGGGCGAGGCTCCGCACGCGAAGGACATCACGCTGCTGGTCGCCTACTTCCTGCTCTTCGCGGGCGGCGCGGCGTGGCTGTACCGGAAGGACACACTGAAGGCGTGAACGCGACAGACGCTGGGTGCAGCGAACTCCATCCCGTGTACACGTTCGGGCGGCCGCCGCAGGGCCGCCGCCAGCTCCTCACGAAGTCGGCCTGGATCGGCGTCTGGCTGGTGTTCCTGAGCGCTCCGGTCCGGGACCTGGCGGAGGGCCGCCACACGCCCCCGGCCACGGTGCTCGGCTCGCTCGGCCTCGCGCTCTTCGTGGCCTGCTATCTGACCCTCGTCTTCCGCTACACCACCAGGATCCTGCGGTGGCGCGCCGTCATCGTGTCCTTCGCGCTGCTCGTGGTCCTCGCGTCGGTCCTCGCCTTCGGCTTCGGCGACAACTGGCTCGGCCTCTTCGTGTACGTCTCGGTCTCCGCGGGGGCCGTCCTGCCGGTGCGGTACGCGCTCGGCGTCATCCCCGCGGTCACCCTCCTGATGATCCTGGTCGGCCTGCGCGACGACGGCCTCGGCGACCTGGTCACCAATCTCGGGGTGATCACACTCCTGGTGGGCTTCGCAATGTCCGGCGTCCGCGAGCTGATCCGCACCACGGTCCAGCTCCGCCAGGCTCGCGCCACCGTCGCCCAACTCGCCGCCAACGAAGAGCGGTTGCGGCTCGCCAGGGACCTGCACGACCTGCTGGGCCACTCGCTCTCCCTGATCACGCTCAAGAGCGAGCTCGCCGGGCGGATGCTCCCCGCCGACCCCGACAAGGCCGCCCAGCAGGTCGCCGACATCGAACAGGTCAGCCGACAGGCCCTGGTGGACGTGCGCGAGGCGGTCTCCGGCTATCGGCGGCGCACCCTCGCCGGTGAGCTCGCGGGCGCGCGCACGGCGCTCACCGCCGCCGGTGTCGACGCCGAGGTGCCGCTGGAGCCGCCCGCCGAACTGCCGGGCGAGGAGGCCGAGGCGGCGCTGGCCTGGGCGTTGCGGGAGGCCGTGACCAACGTCGTGCGGCACAGCGGGGCCCGGCGCTGCACGGTGGCGTTCACGGCGCGCCAGACGCTCGAAGGGCGGCTCCTGGAGCTCTCCGTGGAGGACGACGGGGTGGGTGGTGCCGGGGCCGTGGCGGGCAACGGCCTGGCGGGGCTCGTGGAGCGCGTGGAGGCGGTCGGCGGGGTCCTGGAGACGGGTCCCGGCGCACGCCGCGGGTTCCGCCTGGCAGTCCGCGTACCCCTGGCGAAGGCCACCGTAGGATCCCCCTCATGAGCAGCGGGAGCGGCGGGAACGGCGAAAGCCGCGGGGAGAGCGCCGGCGGTGCGGGCGACGTCATCAGGATCCTGCTGGCCGAGGACCAGGCGATGGTCCGGGAGGCCCTCGCGGCGCTGCTCGGCCTCGAACCGGACATCGAGGTCGTCGCCCAGGTGTCCCGCGGCGACGAGGTGCTCGCGGCGGCGCGCGAGCACGCCGTGGACGTGGCGCTGCTCGACATCGAGATGCCCGGCTGCACGGGCATCGAGGCGGCCGCCGAACTGCGCGCGCACGTGCCGGGGGCGAAGGTCGTCGTCCTCACCACCTTCGGCCGCCCCGGCTATCTGCGCAGCGCCATGGAGGCCGGTGCCGACGCGTTCCTGGTCAAGGACGCCCCCGCGGCCCAGCTCGCCGAGGCGGTGCGCAAGGTGCTCGCGGGGGAGCGGGTCATCGACCCCACGCTGGCCGCGGCCGCCCTCGCCGAGGGCGCGAACCCGCTGACCGACCGCGAGCGCGAGGTGCTGCGCGCGGCGGCCGACGGCGCCACCAACGCCGAGCTCGCCACCGCCCTGCACCTCTCCCAGGGCACGGTCCGCAACTACCTCTCGACGGCGATCCAGAAGCTCGCGGTCCGCAACCGCGCGGAGGCGGTCAGGACGGCCCGGGACAAGGGCTGGCTCTGAAGCCCCACCGCCCCGGTCGTCCCGGACACCCCGGTCGCCCCGGTCGTCAGTTCAGCATCGCCCGTGCCCCCAGTGCCTGCCGCCGCACCCGGTCGGCCGTCGTCGGGTCCAGCGCGGCGACCTCGTCGGCGTAGGTGTCGAGCTCCCGCGCGCCCGCCTGGAACTCCCCCTTCTGTACGAGGAGTTGGGCACGCTCGTAGTGCAGTCGCGGCGACGGCGTGGGCAGCAGCAGGCAGAGGTCGACCGCCCAGAGCGATACGTCGGAGCACTCGGGACGGGACGCGGCCCAGACGCGGATGTTGTTGAGGATGCGCGCCACGATGTCCAGCGGCCCCGCGGTGCCCAGCAGCGAAGGCGCCGTCGGGGTCCCCGTCGCCGCCGCGACGAGGAGCTCCACGTCCATGCCGGACAGCAGCCGCCCGCCACCGAACGGATCGGCCAGCACGCGGTCCTCCGGAGGGCCGAAGCCCACGATGAAGTGGCCCGGCAGCGCGATTCCGTGGACGGGCGCGCCGGCCCGCCGCGCCACCTCCATCCACACCACGGAGAGCAGGATGGGCAGCCCTCTGCGGCGCCGCAGGACCTGGTGCAGGAGGGAGGAGTCCAGTCGCTGGTAGTCGCCGGGTCTGCCCTTGAACCCATGGCTCGCGCCGAGGAGTTCGGACGTGGCCACGGCCCAGGCCAGGGGCCCGCCGGCCCGGCAGGACCGGTGGCCGGCCGCGACCTGCTCCGCCAGCCGGTCGAGCAGGCGCCGCGCGGCGTCCATGCCCGCCTCGTCCAGCGAAGGGTCCGCCTCGGTGCCGATCAGCAGGCACAGCAGCGACAGGTCGGGCCGGGGCGACCCTGCCTCGGCCGCGAACAGCCGCCGCCACTCGGTGGTTCCGGGGGGTCGGGGGTGCATACGTCCCTCGTGCCCGGTCGCCTCGATCGATACGTCGACCGGGGCGGGGCCGCGCTCCCCGGCCGCGGTTCAGTTCAGCATCGCCCGCGCGGCCCGCGCCTGCTGGCGGACCCGCTCCGCCGTGGTCGGCTCCACCGTCGTCACTACATCCGCGTAGGCGTCGAGCTCCGTCGCGCCGCCGAGGAAGTCGCCCCGCTGTACGAGGAGTTGGGCACGTTCGTAGCGCAGGCGGGCCGGATGGGCGGGCAGCAGGAGCGACAGTTCCAGGGCCCACAGCGCGACGTCGGAGCGCTCGGGCCTGGCGGCCGCCCAGGCGCGGATGTTGTTGAGGATGCGCTGCACGATGTTCAGCGGGTCGGCGGGCGTCAGCATCGACGGCTGGATGCCCGTGCCCGCCGTCTCCGCCACCAGGAGCTCCGCGTCGGACCCCGTCAGCAGCCGTCCGCCGTCGAAGGGATCGGCGAGTATCTGGTCGTCCTTGGGCCCGAACCCGACGACGAAGTGGCCCGGCAGCGCCACCCCGTACACCGGGGCGCCCGCGCGCCGCGCCACCTCCATCCACACCACGGAGAGCAGGATGGGCAGCCCTCTGCGGCGCCGCAGGACCTGGTGCAGCAGAGAGGAGTCCAGCCGCTGGTAGTCGCCCGGCGTCCCCTCGAACCCGCACCGCTCACCGAGGAGTTCCGCCATCGCCGTGGCCCACTCGCGCGGTCCGCCGGGGCGGAACGGCAGCAGGCCCGCGAGGCGGTCGAGTTCGATCTCGGCGGCGTCGATCCCCGCGTCGTCGAGGGAAGGGTCCGCCTCGGTGCCGATCAGCAGGCACAGCGGTGCGAGACCGGGCCGTTCGGACCTTGCCTCTTCGGCGAACCGCCGCCGCCATTCGCCGGACTCCGCGTGCATACGTGCCTCGTGTCTGCCCTCGCCGGGCGCTGTTTCCGTGCCGTGCTCTGCTGTGCCGTGCCTGCCGTGCCTGCCGTGCCTGCCGTGCCTGCCGTGCCTGCCGTGCCTGCCGTGTTCCGCCGGTCTGACGCTCTCCCGCTCCCGCTCAGGCGGGGCCGTACCGATAGTGGTGATAGGCGTGATGCGCGGCGAAACCCATCCCGTCGTACAGCGCCCGCGCGCCGTCGTTGTCGTCCTCGACCTGCAGCCAGGCCGCCGAAGCGCCCTCGGACAGGGCCTGCCGGGACAGCGCGGTCATCACCGCGGTGGCGAGCCCCTCGCGCCGGTGCTCCGGGGCCACCTCGACCGCCATGAAGCCCGCCCAGCGCCCGTCCACCACGCACCGCCCGATGGCGGCCGGAGCGTCACCGCTCCCGGGCACGGAAGCGAACCATACCGAGGGCCCGCCCGCCAGCACCTCGAGCACATGCGGCCCGGGAACCCCGAACCGCTTGTACCGCCGCAGCCACGGCTCGTCGAAGGACCGGGACAGCGTGACGCGGTCCGTGTCCGCGTCCAGGTCCGCGATCGGGGCTAGCCCGCCGATGTGCAGTTGCGCGCTCACCTCGCGCCGCCAGCCGTGCTCCTCCAGGGCGGCGCAGAGCAGCTCCTGGGTGCCTTCGGCGCCGGTCGCGGTCTGTACGTACGGCGGAAGGCCACGGTCCGCGTACCACTCGCGTACGTGCCGGAGGGCCTCGTCCAGCGGCCGCCCGGGATCGCCCAGTGGCAGCGCGGAGTTGGCCCGCCGGGTGAATCCCGCCGCCGACCGCAGCTCCCACTCCCCGAGGCGCTCGCTCTCCACGGGCCGCCAGGCCCGGGCGGACACGCGCGCCAGCTCCTCGTACGAGGCGGCGGGGCCCCTGCGACGCGCCGGCGCGGCCGGTACGACCTTGCCTGCGACCAGGGAGCGTTCCGGGATCCGGACGCTTTCGCCGTCCCGTCGTGTGATGAGTACCACACCGTCGTTCCACGATGCGAGAACGCCCACCGTGTCGGTGAACTTCTCGCCCGAGATCAAAGCGTCGCTCAAGCGCCGTACAGAGACTCGTTTGCCCACGTCAGCAGGGGTGATACGGACCTCGAGTCGTCCGCCGGCAGTGAATTCCACAGCTCTGTAAGCCCCTCCTGTTCGGATCATGCCCAGGAACGGAGATACTAGGGGTGGGCATCGACGACGCCGCGCTCCCGCGCGCCAGGCGAGCGGAGCCTGAGGACGGCCCGCCAACGCCCGTATCGAGGAGGAACGACAGCGTGACCTACGTCATCGCGCAGCCTTGTGTCGACGTCAAGGACAAGGCGTGCATCGAGGAGTGCCCGGTCGACTGCATTTACGAGGGCTCCCGGTCCTTGTACATCCACCCGGACGAATGCGTCGACTGTGGAGCCTGCGAACCGGTCTGCCCGGTCGAGGCGATCTTCTACGAGGACGACACTCCTGAGGAGTGGAAGGACTACTACAAGGCGAACGTCGAGTTCTTCGACGAGCTCGGTTCGCCCGGTGGCGCGAGCAAGCTCGGTCTGATCGAGCGCGACCACGCCTTCATCGCCGCCCTGCCGCCGCAGAACCAGTAACGGCAGCCCGAGCGTCGCCCCGGTCCCGTACGGCATCTTCGCCGCACGGGACCGAGGCGTTTGCAACGACCAGTACCAGCACGGGAGTCACCACGTGTCCGCAGTCTCCGACCGGCTTCCCACCTTCCCCTGGGACAAGCTCGAGCCCTACAAGGCCACGGCGGCCGCCCACCCCGGCGGCATCGTCGACCTGTCGGTGGGCACCCCCGTGGACCCGGTCCCCGAGCTGATCCAGAAAGCGCTGATCGCGGCCGCGGACTCGCCGGGCTATCCGACGGTCTGGGGCACGGCCGAGCTGCGCGACGCGCTCACCGGCTGGTGCGAGCGGCGGCTCGGCGCCCGTGGCTTCACGCACCGCAACGTACTGCCGGTCGTCGGCTCCAAGGAGCTGGTGGCCTGGCTCCCGACGCAGCTGGGCCTCGGCCCGGGCGACGTGGTCGCCTACCCGCGGCTGGCCTATCCGACGTACGAGGTGGGCGCGCGCCTGGCCCGTGCGGAGTACGTCGCCTACGACGACCCCACCGAGCTCGACCCGACGAACCTCAGGCTGCTCTGGCTCAACTCGCCGTCGAACCCGACCGGCCGGGTCCTCTCGCGCGAGGAGCTCACCCGCACCGTCGCGTGGGCCCGCGAGCACGGCGTGCTGCTCGTCAGCGACGAGTGCTACCTGGAACTCGGCTGGGAGGCCGAGCCGGTCTCGGTCCTGCACCCGGACGTGTGCGGTGGTTCGTACGAGGGGATCGTCGCCGTCCACTCGCTCTCCAAGCGGTCCAATCTGGCGGGCTACCGCGCGGCGTTCATCGCCGGTGACGAGGCCGTCCTCGGGGACCTGCTGCAGATCCGCAAGCACGGCGGCATGATGACCTCCGCGCCGACCCAGGCGGCCGTCGTGGCGGCGCTCGGCGACGACGAGCACGTGCGCGAGCAGCGCGAGCGGTACACGGCCCGGCGCACCGCTCTGCGCGACGCGCTGGTGAAGCACGGCTTCCGGATCGAGCACAGCGAGGCGAGCCTGTACCTGTGGGCGACCCGCGACGAATCCTGCTGGGACACCGTGGGCCACCTCGCCGAGCTGGGCATCCTGGTGGCGCCCGGCGACTTCTACGGCCCGGCGGGCGACCGCTTCGTGCGCGTCGCCCTGACGGCGACGGACGAGCGCGTCGCCGCGGCGGTCGAACGCCTCGCGTGAGCGCGGCGGTGTGACCGCAGCGGCGGTGAGCACGGCGGAGGGCCCGGAGCCAATGGCTCCGGGCCCTCCGTGTGCGTGCCGGTGATCAGCCGAGGGGGAGGCTCTTGACCGGCAGCTGGTCGGTGGGGAGGCCGCCCTTGGTCAGCGCGTCGGTGGGCAGTCCGCCACCGGTGGCCGAGTCGGCGGTCTCGCCGAGCGCCTTGCCCGCGCCGCCCGCGACGTCACCGGCGGCCTGCTGGGCGGCGGGGGCGGCGGTCTTGCCGACCCGGCCCACGGCCTTGCCCGCGGTCGGGACGGACTTCTCCACGGCCTTGCTGCCGGTGTCACCGGCGAGGTTGCTGACGTTCTGAGCCGCATCGTCGACGGTGTTGCCGAGACCGTCGCCGTCCATGGCGGAGATGCCGCCCAGGTCGGGGGCGGCCGGAAGATCAACGGCGCTCGCGGAGCCGGCCGCACCGACCACGGAAGCTGCACCCGCGGCGCTGAGCAGCGCGGCACGGGCGATCCGGCGGGTCAGGGGGAGGGACATGATGCTCCTTCAGACGGGAGAGAACGTTGGGTCGTCCGGCCGGATCGGATCCGGCGTTCCACCGGACGGCTTCCGGCGATCGGACGCAGTGACTACCGCTCGAAGTCCGCGAAGGTTTCGGTGCGCCAACGTAAAGAGTTGGCAATGCGTCGCATTATCGGCTGCGGATAAAAACGGGCAAAGAGCATCGGGGCCGATCCGCTGCAGAAACCTTAATCCCTGGTGATCTCAAGGGATTCGAGGTTTCGGCGGGAGCCGGGCGGGAAAGTCGGACACGGTGTCGGTCCGTAGCACTCGGCATGCCTCCATCGGGGGACCGGTCGCACTACTGCCCGGTCATGATCCGGACCTCGTCCCTGGCCCCGCCCGGCCCCGCGGCCCCGTTCTTCTCCGCTTCCGGATCCGCCCGGTGCCACTTCCCGGCCCCTCCGGAGCGCCACACCCGCCCGCCGTACGACACCCGCTCGATGTGCAGCGCCGAGGACTGCGCCACGGCCCAGTGCGCCAGCTCCCAGCCGCGCTGCGGGGCCCGGTCGGTGGCCAGCGGGGCAGGCACCGGAACCGTCATCGTGCGCCCCTGGGGCGCACCGGGACGCACCTCGCGGCCGAAGTCGCGGAGCAGGGCGGCGCGCACCTTCGCGGGGCCGCCGGGGTCCGTGCCGGGGCGGCCCTCGCAGTCGAAGGCGGCGGGCGCGCGGCCCGTCAGCGCGGCGGCGAGCAGCGCGGCGTCCGGCTCGTGCTTGGCGTAGGCCTGCGGAAATCCACTGCGCTGCACGCGCTGCGCGGCGACCGTGAGGGGCAGCCGCGAATAGCCGGGGACCTCGGCCAGGTGCTCGTAGAAACGGCCCGCCGAGTACGCCGGGTCCATGATCTGGCGTTCGTTGCCCCAGCCCTGCGAGGGGCGCTGCTGGAAGAGGCCGAGCGAATCCCGGTCGCCGTGCGCGATGTTGCGCAGGCCGGACTCCTGCAGGGCGGTGGCGAGGGCGATGGTCACCGCGCGCTCGGGCATCCCGCGCGAGGTGCCGGCCACCGCGACCGTCGCGGCGTTCTCCGCCTGCTCGGCCGTGAAGGTGTACGAAGCGCCGTCGCCCTTCCCCGACACCACCGTGCACCGCGGCTCGGGCTTGCCCCCGTACACGTACTGCAGCGCCACATAGCCCACGACGGCGAGCAGCACGGCGGCCGCGGCCCCGATACGCAGGAGACGGCCGCGCCGGACGGGGGTGGGGGGCTCAGGCACGCGTCCAAGGTACTGGAGTCCACCGACAGCCGGCACCGCCCGCTGGCTTAGGGTCGTCGGCATGCCTCACACACCGCTTGACCTCACGCTCGACGCCGCGGAGCTCACCGCGCGACTGGTCGATTTCCCGTCCCCGAGCGGCGAGGAGAGGGCGCTCGCCGACGCCATCGAGGAAGCCCTGCGCGCCCTGCCGCACCTCACGGTCGACCGGCACGGCAACAACGTGGTGGCCCGCACGAACCTCGGCCGCGCGGAGCGGGTCATCCTCGCCGGGCACATCGACACGGTGCCGATCGCGGACAACGTGCCGTCCCGCCTCGACGAGGACGGCGTCCTGTGGGGCTGCGGCACCTGCGACATGAAGTCGGGCGTCGCGGTCCAGCTCCGCATCGCGCAGACGGTGACCGAGCCCAACCGCGACCTCACCTTCGTTTTCTACGACAACGAAGAGGTGGCCGCGCACCTCAACGGCCTCGGACACGTCGCCGAGGCCCACCCCGACTGGCTGGCCGGTGACTTCGCCGTCCTCCTCGAACCGACCGACGGACAGGTCGAGGGCGGCTGCCAGGGCACCCTGCGCGTCCTCCTGAGGACCAAGGGCGTACGGGCGCACTCCGCGCGCGCGTGGATGGGCTCCAACGCCGTCCACGCGGCCACCCCGATCCTCCAGAAGCTCGCCGCGTACGAGCCCCGCAAGCCGGTGGTGGAGGGACTGGAGTTCCACGAGGGCCTCAACGCCGTCCGCATCGAGGGCGGCGTCGCCACCAACGTCATCCCCGACGAGTGCACCGTCACCGTCAACTTCCGTTACGCCCCGGACCGCAGCGAGGACGAGGCCCTCGCCTTCGTGCGCGACTACTTCGCGGACTGCGGCGTCGACGAGTTCATCGTCGACGACCACACGGGCGCGGCCCGCCCCGGCCTCACCCACCCGGCCGCCGCTGCGTTCATGGCGGCCGTCGGCGGCGAGGCGCGCCCCAAGTTCGGCTGGACGGACGTCTCCCGCTTCAGCGCGCTCGGCGTGCCCGCCGTGAACTACAGCCCCGGCAACCCACTGCTCGCGCACAAGATCGACGAACGCGTCGAGGCGTCCCTGATCCCGCTGGCGGAGGAGAAGCTGAGGTCCTGGCTGACGTCGTAGCCGGACGAGGCTCCTGATGCCGGACATCCCGACGTCCCTCGTACGTAACCCGCGTAGACCTACGCTGTGACAGACGTACGCATGGAGGGAGCAGACGATGAGCAATTCCGATGACAGTGCTGCCCGCGCTGCAGGTAAGCGTCCCGAGGAGCAGCGGCTCGGCCCGGTGCTGCGCCGCCGGGACCAGGTGCAGGCCGGTACCACCGATCAGCGTCTCCTCGACTCCGACGGACCCTCCGAATGGGTCCACACGGATCCCTGGAGAGTCCTGCGGATCCAGTCCGAGTTCATCGAGGGCTTCGGCACCCTGGCCGAACTTCCGCCCGCGATCAGCGTGTTCGGTTCGGCGCGCACCGGGGAGGAGTCGCCGGAGTACGCCGCGGGCGTCGAGATCGGCAAGGCGCTCGTGGAGGCCGGCTTCGCGGTGATCACGGGTGGCGGGCCCGGCGCGATGCAGGCCGCCAACCAGGGCGCCGTCGAGGCGAAGGGCACGTCGGTCGGCCTCGGCATCGAGCTGCCCTTCGAACAGGGCCTCAACCCCTACGTCGACATCGGCGTCAACTTCCGCTACTTCTTCGTCCGCAAGACGATGTTCGTGAAGTACGCGCAGGGCTTCGTGGTCCTGCCCGGGGGCCTCGGCACCCTGGACGAGCTCTTCGAAGCGCTCACCCTCGTCCAGACCCGCAAGGTCACGCGGTTCCCGATCGTCCTCTTCGGCTCGCAGTACTGGGGCGGCCTGGTCGACTGGCTCAAGAACACGGTCATCGCCCAGGGCAAGGCCTCCGAGGCCGACCTGCTCCTCTTCCACGTCACGGACGACGTCGAGGAGGCCATCTCCCTGGTGACGAAGGAAGTCGGGAAGTAGCGGAAGAACTCCCCGAAGGGGAGTTCACGCAAGCCCTCGGCGGGCGACCGCCGGGGGCCCGTGCCCCGCGACCGTCGCCACCATGGCCTCTTCCTCGTGCCGCGCTCGCGCCGCTCGGCGCCGGGGCGCCTCCCGGGCTTCGCCCGGCCGTGCCGGACCCCGTCCGGGTGCGGGCGGGGCCTCAGGCCAGTCCGCGGCGCGCGACGGCGGGGGCCCGGTGCCCAGCGATCGCCGCCACCATGTCCAGGACCTGCTTCGTCTCCGCGACCTCGTGCACGCGGTACACCTGCGCGCCCAGCCAGGCCGAGACCGCTGTCGTCGCCAGGGTGCCGATCACGCGCTCCTTGACCGGCCGGTCGAGGGTCTCGCCCACGAAGTCCTTGTTGGACAGGGAGACCAGGACGGGCCAGCCCGTGTCCACCATCTCCTCCAGCCTGCGGGTGGCCTCCAGGCTGTGCCGGGTGTTCTTGCCGAAGTCGTGGCCCGGGTCGATCATCACGGACTCGCGCGGCACGCCGAGTTCCACCGCGCGCTCGGCCAGGCCGACCGTCACGCGCAGGATGTCCGCCATCACGTCGTCGTACGTGACGCGGTGCGGCCTCGTGCGCGGCTCGGCGCCGCCCGCGTGCGTGCAGACCAGGCCCGCCCCGTACCGCGCGGCGACCTCCGCGAGCCTCGGATCGACGCCGCCCCACGCGTCGTTGAGCACATCGGCGCCCGCCTCGCAGACCGCCTCGCCGACGTCGTGCCGCCAGGTGTCGACGCTGATCACCACATCGGGGAACCGCTTGCGGACCTCGGCGACGAAGCCGACCGTCCGGCGCGCCTCCTCCGCCGCGCTCACCTCTTCGCCCGGGCCCGCCTTGACCCCGCCGATGTCGATGATCGCCGCGCCCTCGGCCACGGCCTGCTCCACGCGCGCGAGGGCGGGTTCGTCGCGGAACGTGGCGCCCTGGTCGTAGAAGGAGTCCGGGGTCCGGTTGACGATCGCCATGATCACCGGCTCGTGCGCGTCGAACTCGCGCCTGCCAAGCCTGAGCATCCCCTGTGGTCCTCCTGGGTCCTAGTCGCGGTGCGGCCGCCTGTGACCTTAACTGTCAGAGGCACGTGGCACGATCGGACCCTGACAGTTTGAGCACGGGCAGTCGAGCGTGAGGGCCTGAAGAGATGGTCTTGTTCTTGTTCCTGGTCATCGCCCTCGTCGTGGTGGTCGGCGCGGTGACCCTCGCCGTCATCGGCGGCGGCGAGAGCGGAGCGCTGCCCGACGCCGCGCCCGAGCGGTTCACCGACCCGCTGCCCCCGGACCGGCCGCTGCGCCGCGCGGACGTCGACGCGGTGCGCTTCCCGATGACCCTTCGGGGCTATCACATGGGCGAGGTGGACGACGTGCTCGGCCGCCTCGGCGCCGAGCTCGCCGAGCGGGACGCCCGCATCGCCGAGCTGGAGGCCGCCCTCGCCGGGGCGCAGGCCACCGCGGTCGCGGGCCCCGCCCTCTTCGAGGGGTACGAACCGGGCGAGGCCGAGGACAAGAAGGGCGACGACCAGTGAGCAGCGAGACCGGCGCGGTGCCGGGCCCGGACGGCGGACTCCGCTGCCCCTGGGGCCTGTCCACCGAGGACTACGTGACGTATCACGACGAGGAGTGGGGCCGCCCGGTCCACGGCGACGACGCGCTGTACGAGCGGCTCTGCCTCGAGGCCTTCCAGTCCGGCCTCTCCTGGATCACGATCCTGCGCCGCCGCGAGGGCTTCCGAGCCGCCTTCGCCGAGTTCCGGATCGCCTCCGTGGCGGAGTTCACCGACAAGGACCGCGAGCGGCTCCTGGCCGACCCGGGGATCATCCGCAACCGGGCCAAGATCGACGCGACCCTCGCCAACGCGCGCGTGCTCGCCGACTGGCCCGAGGGCGAACTGGACTCCCTGATCTGGTCCTTCGCGCCGGACCCGGCGACCCGCGGGATCCCCCGGACGCTCGCCGACGTGCCCGCGATCACCGACGAGTCCACGGCCCTGTCCAAGGCCCTCAAGAAGCGCGGCATCCGCTTCGTCGGCCCCACCACGGCGTATGCCTTGATGCAGGCCTGCGGCCTGGTCGACGACCACCTCGCGGACTGCGTGGCCCGCGAGGCGGCGTAGCCGGTGCCGACCGGCGCCCGCGGCGCCCTCAGCGCCCCAGGTACTTCGGCTTCTCCTTGGCGATGAAGGCCTGGACGGCGATCGTGTGGTCCTCGGACGCGCCCGCCTTGCCCTGCAGCTCGTCCTCCTTGTCCAGCGCCTCGTCCAGGGAGTGGCCCGCCGCGTAGGCGAGGGACTCCTTGAGCGCCGCGTAGGCCAGCGTTGGGCCCTCGGCCAGGGTGCGGGCCACCTGCGCGGCCTCGGCGGCGAGGTCGGCGGCGGGCACGATCTTGTTGGCGATGCCCAGGTCGTACGCCTCCCGTGCGTCGATGTTGCGCGGGAACAGCAGCAGGTCGGCGGCCCGGCCGGGGCCGATCACGCGCGGCAGCGTCCAGGAGACGCCCGAGTCGGCGGTCAGCGCGACGCCCGCGAAGGAGGTGTTGAACTTCGCGGTGTCCGCGACCACCCGGTAGTCGGCGGCGAGGGCGAAGCCGAGGCCGGCCCCCGCGGCGACGCCGTTGACGCCCGCCACGACCGGCTTCGGCATGCCCGTGAGCGCCCGGACGATCGGGTTGTAGTGCTCCCTGACCGTGCTCATCGTCTGTCCGGTGCCCGCCTCGCGGTCCGCGGCGAGGAAGCCGATGTGCTCCTTGAGGTCCTGGCCCACGCAGAAGGCGCGGCCCGTCGCGGTGAGCAGCACCGCGCGCACGGCCTCGTCGGCGGCGGCCGCCCGCGCGGCCTCCCGCAGGGCTACCTTGGCCTCCGTGTTCATGGCGTTCATCGCCTCGGGACGATTGATCGTGATCGTCGCGAGGCCGTCACTCACCTCGTAGAGCACGCTGTCGGCCATGGTGGCCCCCTCCGCTGGTCCAGTACGTAGGAGCTCAGCATGACGGAGATCATCGGGGTCCGGCATGAGCCCATCTATGTGACCTGCGTCAAAGAATTCCGGGCCCCTGAGGCGTATGGGGCGGCGAAGTATCGCAGCCACATCGCCGAATTGGGTGGTTTTGCGGGCGCGCGTTGCCCAAGCGATGCCGACCGATGTTGGTCATCGGGTCCCGCCATGCGGGATAATGGCCTGGAAGCAATGTGTTCGATGCCGGTGACACCTGGGTTGTCGGCTGCGATGAGCTGGTTTCAGGAAGGGGAACGAGCATGGCGGCCATGAAGCCGCGGACGGGCGACGGCCCGCTCGAGGTGACCAAGGAGGGGCGGGGCATCGTCATGCGCGTTCCGCTCGAAGGCGGCGGACGACTTGTCGTCGAACTGACTCCGGACGAGGCCGACGCGCTCGGCGACGCCCTGAAGAAGGTCGTCGGCTGACGCGGAAGCGCGCACACTCTTTTCACTGCCCCGGCATCGTACGACGAGCCGGGGCAGTGCTGTTTGCGGGGGGTTGTACGGGCTTGTACGGGGTCGGCGCGGGCCCGATGGGCCCGGGATCACCGCTTGACGGCGCAGAGCAGGCCGTCGCCCACCGGCAGCAGCGAGGGAATCAGATCCTGGCTCTCGCGCACCGCGCGCAGCAGCTCGCGCAGCCGCAGCACCTCGACGGGCTGGGGTCCTGAGTCGACGGTCCTGCCGTCCGCGAAGACGCCCTCGAAGCAGACGAGGCCGCCGGGCCGCAGCAGGCGCAACGATTCAGCGAGGTACTCCAGGGACTCCAGACGGTCCCCGTCGCAGAACACGAGGTCGTACCCGCCGTCCGCGAGGCGCGGCAGGACGTCGAGGGCGCGGCCCGGGATGAAACGCGCGCGGTTGCCCGCGAAGCCGGCCGCGCGGAAGGCCTGCCGGGCGAACTGCTGGCGCTCGGGCTCGGGGTCGACGGTGGTCAGTACGCCGTCCGGCCGCATGCCGTGCAGCAGGTGGATCCCCGACACTCCCGTGCCCGTACCGATTTCGGCCACCGCTTTCGCGTCAGCCGTGGCGGCGAGCATGCGCAGCGCGGCGCCGGTGCCGGGAGACACCGAGGGCAGGCCTGCCTCCCGGGCCCGGTCCCGGGCCCAGCGCAATGCCTCGTCCTCGGCGACAAAGGCGTCGGCGAACGCCCAGCCCGTCTGCCGGTTGCCGGTAATGGCCCTCTCCTGTCCCCGTGGTTGCCTGGCCGTGACTGTATCCGTTGGGGGCGGGAACCCGCAGATGGGACCGCGCGTTTATAGGGGGTGGACGCGCAGCGGGGGTAACGGATGGATCAAGACTGGAAGTGGGCGGCTCGCAGGGGCAGGACACCTGCAGCGAAGCCCGTACCAAATTCACGTAAAAACGCTTATCCGGAGCTAACGGGCGAGGTGGTTATGGTAGGGGCTCCACTGGACACCACCAGAGCCGACAGGGGAGGTGCGGCCGAGTCCGCAAATCGGGGAGGAGTGCTCCGGCGCTTTCTCGGATTGGCGGGTGGGCCGAAATCCGTGACCGACACCGCTGACCGCATCCGTGCCAACGACTCCGCTCAGACCGCGACCTTTGCCGCTGACGCGGAATCGCAGGCGTGGACTCCGCCCACCTGGGAGGAGATCGTCAGCACGCACAGCGGTCGCGTGTACCGCCTGGCGTACCGCCTGACCGGCAACCAGCACGACGCCGAGGACCTCACGCAAGAGGTCTTCGTCCGTGTCTTCCGGTCCCTCTCGACCTACACCCCCGGCACGTTCGAGGGCTGGCTGCACCGCATCACCACGAACCTCTTCCTGGACATGGTGCGCCGCAAGCAGCGCATCCGCTTCGACGCGCTCGGGGACGACGCCGCGGAGCGGCTGCCGAGCCGCGAGCCGTCGCCCCAGCAGGTGTTCAACGACACGCACTTCGACGCGGACGTCCAGCAGGCGCTGGACACCCTCGCGCCCGAGTTCCGTGCGGCCGTCGTCCTCTGCGACATCGAAGGCCTTTCGTACGAGGAGATCGCCGCAACCCTCGGCGTCAAGCTCGGTACGGTCCGCAGCCGTATCCACCGGGGCCGCTCGCAGCTGCGCAAGGCCCTCCAGCACCGGTCTCCCGAGGCTCGCGCCGAGCGTCGTTCGCTGGCGGTCACGGGAGCCGTGGCGCTGGGAGGAGGGGGCGCGACCGCGTGAGTGGATCACGGTCGAATCCTGCCGAACGGCATGTAGCCGAGGCCGAGCAGCATCTGGGGGACCGGCTCGCAGCCCTTGTGGACGGCGAGTTGGGCCATGACGCGCGCGAGCGCGTCCTCGCACATCTGGCGACCTGTCCGATGTGCAAGACGGAGGCCGACGCGCAGCGTCGCCTGAAGAGCGTTTTCGCGCAGGCGGCCCCGCCGCCGCCCACCGAGAGTTTCCTCGCCCGCCTCCAAGGTCTTCCAGGGGGCGGTTCCGGGCCGTCCGGAGGACCCGGTGCCGGTGACGGGTTCGCCACCGGATCGACCGATTCCGCGGGACTTCCGCGGAACGGGATCTTCGGCGTGAGCACCGAGCCCTTCGTGGAGTACGTCCCGGCGGGAGCCCATGCCGCGGTGCTGCCCAGCGAGCAGCGCGGCTTCCGCATCCACGAGGTCAACCGGCGGCCCGAGGCGGAGCGTCCGGCCTGGCGCGGGCGTCGTTTCGCGTTCGCGGCGGCGGGTGCGGTGTCGATGGCCGCGATCGCCCTCGGCGGTGTCACGGTGGGCGTCCCCGTCGACTCGGGTGACACCCGCGCGGGCGGCTCGGGGAGCAATGTGACCCCGCAGCGCAGCCAGGGTTCGGGCACCGCCGCCACCTCCGACTCCGTGCGCCGTCGCGGCGGCGGCAATCCGCTGTCGCCCCAGGGCCAGCGCCCCGGCGCCCTGTCGGCGCCGGTCGCGCCGACGGAGGTGTCGGGACCCCTGCTGCCCGGAGCCCCCGCGCAGCCCCTGCGCTCCCGCGACTCCGTGTACGAGCTGACGGCGCCGATGCTGGCAGGCACCGCCGCCATCTCCCCGTTGATACGCCCGGCGGAGCCCGGCCGCCACACCGCCGCGATGCCCGGCATCAAGCTGCCGCAGGCGGCGGACGCCGTGGTGCCGGGGGGCGCGAATCCGGTGCGGACCAGTGCGGCGCCTCCGGGCGCCGGACCGTTGAAGGGCACGTCGCAGATTCACTGACGCGACGGCGCCCTGCGCTTCCGTGGGGGAACCTGGTTGAATCCTCGGTGGGCCGTGCCCGCCGGGGATTCAACCAGGTTCCCCCA
>NZ_LIPN01000386.1 GCF_001418325.1 Streptomyces atriruber
GAAACGACACCGCCTCCGACCTGGGCCCCACCCCGGTCGGAGGCGGTGTCGTTTCCGGGGTCAGCCGAGGGCGTCGACGGCGATGCGGGTGATGTCCTGCGCGATCCGGTCCTCGCCCGGGGTGTCCGGGTCGAGCCGGGTCGTGTAGACGGAGATGACCAGGGGCGCCCGCTTCGGCGGCCAGGCGACGGCGACGTCGTTGACCCCGCCGTAGGCAGGGGAGCCGGTCTTGTCGCCGACCCGCCACTCCTTGGGGAGCCCGGCCCTGATCCGCTTGTCGCCGGTGGTGTTCTCCAGGAGCCAGCGGGTCAGCTGGCCGCGGTCGAGCGGGTGGAGGGCCTTGCCGAGGACGAGCTTGCGCAGGTTGGCGGTCATCGACGCCGGGGTCGTCGTGTCGCGCCGGTCGCCGGGGATGTTGGTGTTGAGGTCGGTCTCCCACCGGTCGAGGCGGGTGTGCGGGTCGCCGAGCGAGCGCGCGAACTCGGTGATGCCGGACGGGCCGCCGATGCGCCGCATCAGCAGGTTGGCGGCCGCGTTGTCGCTGTACGTGATGGTCGCGTCGCACAACTCCCTTACCGTCATGCCCGTTTCGAGGTGCATCTCGGTGCGCGGCGAGTGCGCGACGAGGTCGTCGCGCCCGTATCTGATCAGTACGTCGAGCAGCCCCGGCTCGCGCTCACGGGCCCGGCGCAGGATCGCCGCCGCGGCCAGGACCTTGAACGTCGAGGCGATGGCGAAGCGTTCGTCCGCGCGGTAGGCGACGACGGCACCGGTCCCGGTGTGCAGGGCGTGGACGCCGATGCGGCCGGGATAGGCGTCTTCGAGGGCGCGCAGGCGGCGCAGGGTTTCGGAGGGGGTGCCCGCGGCGGTGGTGGTGGCGGTGCCGGTGCCCGCGGCGGCGGAGGCCGTCGCGCTCGCGGTGCCGGAGGCCGACAGGAGCACGGGGGCGGCGGCCGCGGTGCCGAGGACCGTTCGACGGGAGGCGGACGGGGAGGCGGATCGGGAGGCGGATAACGTCATGATCCCGACGGTACCGGCAGCGGGTCCCGGGACGCCGCCGTGATCACCTCGTCCAGGACGTCGCGGGCCCGCAGCAGCTCGGCCACCTGACGGTCGATCCTGGCCCGCTCCTCGGTCAGCTCGTCCACCAGCCAGGGGGTGGCGGACGCGGACGGCCCGCCGTCCTTGTCCCGCATGCACGGCAGGAGCTGGACGATCTTCGCGCTGCACAGGCCCGCCGCGAACAGCTCCTGGATGTGGACGACCCGGTCCACCGCGGAGTCCGGATAGTCGCGGTGGCCGCCCGGGGTGCGGTCCGCGTACAGCAGGCCCTGCTCCTCGTAGTAGCGCAGGGACCGCTCGCTCACAGCGGTACGCTTCGCCAGCTCGCCGATCCTCATGCCCGTGCTCCTTCGCACTTGAATCTCACACCGGTGTCAGCTTCTACCGTTCCGGCATGACGAACACCGCGCTTCTCTCCCCGTATTCCGCAGGCCCCCTGGGCCTCCTCCCCAACCGCATGGTGATGGCCCCCATGACCCGCGCCCGCGCCGCGGAGGACGGCACGCCGCTGCCGGTCGTCGCCGACCACTACGCCCAGCGGGCGAGCGCGGGGCTCATCGTCACCGAGGGCATCTGGCCCAGCAGCCGGGGCCAGAGCGGCTGGCGCTACCCCGGGCTGCAGACCGCCGCCCACATAGCGGGATGGCGGCGGGTCACCGACGCCGTGCACGCCGCGGGCGGCCGGATCTACGCGCAGTTGATGCACGGCGGCCGCAACGGCCACCCGCTGGCCCGCATCGACGGTGACCTGCCGCTCGCGCCCTCGGCCGTGACCCCGCCCGGCCACGCGCACGGCCCGGACGGCACCAAGCCCGACTACGTCGCTCCGCGCGAAATGACCCGTGACGACATCCGCACGGCGGTCCAGGACTTCGTGGACGCCGCCCACAACGCCGTCGCGGCCGGGTTCGACGGCGTCGAACTGCACGGCGCCAACAGCTACTTGATCCACCAGTTCCTCGCGGACAACACCAACCTCCGCGACGACGAGTACGGCCGCGGCTCGATCGCCGACCGCATCCGCTTCGCCGTCGAGGTCGTCCGCGCCGTCGCCGACGCCATCGGCGCCGCACGGCTGGGGCTCCGACTCTCGCCGGGCAACCCGCAGTTCGGCATGGTGGAGGCCGACCCCGGCCCCGTCTACCGCGCACTGCTCGACGAGATCGACGGACTCGGCCTCGCCTACCTCCACCTCACCGACAACGACCGCTACCCGGCCCTCGCCGACCTGCGGCCCCGCTGGCACGGCATCCTCATCGGCAACGTCGGCGAGAACGGCGACCCGACGACACGTGCGGCGGGCGAGGCCGTCCTCGCGTCCGGCCGCGCCGACCTCGTGTCGTACGGGCGCGGGTTCATCTCCAACCCCGACCTGCCCGCACGCCTCGCGGCGGGCGCGCCGCTCCAGGAGATCGACGCCGCCCACCTCTACACGAACGGCGCGCGGGGCTACACCGACTACCCCTTCCTGGAGCGGGAGCTGGTGTCCGCTCAGACCTCCACGAGCACCTGATCGAGCGATTTCCGTACGAGATCGGGGACCCGGCAGTCCGGCGCCGGATACCCCACGGGGATCACCGCGAACGCCTTCTCGTTCTCCGGGCGGCCGAGCACCTGCTGCAGGAACCGCATCGGGCTCGGCGTGTGGATCAGCGCGGCCAGGCCCGACAGGTGCAGGGCGGACAGCAGCATCCCCACCGCGATGCCGACCGATTCGTCGACGTAGTAGTGCTTGTGCTTGGTGCCGTCCTCGCCCAGCCAGTACCGCTGCTGGAAGACGACGATCAGGGCGGGCGCGTCGGTCAGGTGCGGCTTCACCTCGTCCGTGCCGAGGGGGCGCAGGGCCGCGAGCCACTCCTCGCCGAGGCGGCCGTCGTACGAGATCTGCTCCTCGTGCTCGGCGGCCTCGCGGATGCGGCGGCGCACCTCCGGGTCCTGGACGAGGACGAACGTCCACGGCTGCTGGTGCGCGCCGGACGGTGCCGTCGCCGCGCACGCGATGGCGTCCCGCACGACCTGGGCGGGCACGGGGTCGGTGGCGAACTGGCGCACCGTCCGCCGCTCCCGCATCCGGTCCCTCAACTCGGCGGAGTGCGCCAGGGATTCGGCCGCGGGCATCCGGTCGGGGCGGTACGGGACGGAGCTGTAGGGCTCGCCGTGGATGGGGGTCCACTCTCGCTGCTGCTCGGTGTCAGACATGCTCCGATTCTGCTGCGGGGGACGGTGTCCGCGCCATGGTGCAGACCAATTGGGATCAGCTCCAGCCGGTCACGATCAGGGCGAGGCCCGCGGTGAAACCGGCGCAGAGCAGGGCCAGACAGCGGGCGTAGTGCCGTCGCAGGCGGTGGGTGAGGAAGCCGAAGGCGCCGAAGGCGAGGCCCACCGTGAGGGTGCGGGAGCCGCGCGAGAGGGCCGAGCGGGCCAGCCAGTCGGCCGGGGCGATGTCGGCGCGGCCCGCCTCGCGTGCGTACACCTTGAAGGGAATGCCGTTCCAGGGCTGGTGGCGGACGGCCGCCGCCGATTCGACGGAAAGCTCCTGACGCACCTCGGCGCGCATCCGGTCGGTGGTCAGCGGTTGCGGCAACTGCACTCCGGTGGCCGCCAAATGGAGGGCCAGCAGGCCGCCGGCCAGGCTGCCCGCGAGCGCCGCGAGCGACAGCTTCAGGGCCCGGCGCGGCACCGCGAGGCACGCGATGGCGAGGAACAGCTCCGGCATCAGCGGCCAGCTCAGCGCCTCCGCGCACGCCCAGAGGAAACCGGCGAGCAGTCCCCGGCGGGAGCCTGCGACCGCGGCGATCCGCTTGCGCGTCGCCGAGTCCGCCAAGGGCTCCTCCGTCGTACGCCGGTGCAGCGCCGCCACCGCGTCGCGGGCCTGCTCCGGGGTGGCCGATGAGGGCAGCGGCGCGCCGACGGTCACGCGGACCAGGGCGGGGCGGAGCCTGCCGTGCTTGGGCAGCAGCCGGTCCGTGCCCGCGATGGCCACCGGCACGACCGGTACGCCCGCGTGCTCCGCGAGGACGAGGGCGCCGCGGTGGAACGACCCCAGCTCGCCGTCCCGCCCGCGGGTGCCCTCGGGGAAGAGGACCACGGCGCGGCCCGCGCGCAGTTCGTCGGCCCTGGTCAGGAGGTCGTCCATGCCGCCGCCCGTGCGGCGCACCGGGAAGCCCGCGGCGAGGCGGCTGCAGATCCGGCGCCGCCACGGCGAGGCGAACCAGTAGTCGGCGGCCGCGCCGATCGCGGGGGAGTGGCGGGCGTCCAGCGCGGCCAGCAGGGCGGCGGTGTCCGCGTGCGAGGAGTGGTTGGCGACGACGACGCAGCCGCCGCGCGGCAGGCGGCCGCGCCGGGTCACACCTCCGGTGAGGGTGAGCAGGGTCCACCAGAGGGCGCGACGGACGAGCGCTGCCACGGGGATCCGCGGACCGGGCACGTGGCCCGGTCGGTCACCGGCCGCGCCGAGTTCGTCCTCGATCGCCGGACGGGCTCGGTCCTCTGCGGCAGGTCTTGAACATGTCCCCGACTGTGTCCTCACCACGTCACCACCATCGTCAGCAACAGCGCCACCAGCAACGAATCGATCCGGTCGAGCAGGCCGCCGAACCCAGGCAGCCAGCTCCCCGCGTCCTTCACCCCCGCCTCCCGCTTGACCATCGACTCCAGGAGGTCACCGAGCACGCAGCCGACGAGCACCGTCCCCCACAGGGAGAGGCGGAACGCGCCGACCGCGGCCAGCGCGGCGGCCGTCGCCGCGGCGGCTCCCACGACACCCGCCCAGGTCTTGTGGGGCGACAGCGGGGACAGCGCGCGGGACAGCGGCCCCTTGCGGCCGAGCGCCGTGCCGCCGCACCACGCGCCCACGTCCCCGAACGCCACCGCGACGCCGACCGCCACCGCCGTCTCGCCGAGCAGGACGAGGCCGCTCAGCGACACCGGGATCCACAGGAGGCCGAAAACCGTGCGGCACGCGCGGGTGAAGCCCTGCGAGGCGTCTCCGGAGAACAGCGCCACCGCCGCCGCGGCGGTCAACAGGGCCCCGGCCGCCCGCAGGTCGAGGGCGCCGGGAGCCGCCCACGCGAGGCCGGGCACGGCCACCGCCGCGCCGCCGAGCACCGCGCGCTCGCCCCGGGGCAGCGCCGCCATCCGCGCGTACTCGCCGACCGCGATCACACCGAGCCCCGCCGCGAGCGCGAACGCCCCCGCACGGCCCACGAAGAACGCCCCGAGGAACAGCGGCGCGGCCAGCGCCCAGGTCCGCCACCGCTTGCGCAGCTCGGCCCGCATCCGGACCCGCGAGGGCAGCGCCGCCACCGCGACCCCGCCCGCGCCGAGCACCCCGGCGACCACGGGCACGGCACGCCCCGCCACCTCCCCGGCGACGAACGCCGCGCTCATCGCGTGCCACCGGTGGCGGACGCGGTGCCCAGCTCCCGCCACAGACGCGCGAGGCGCAGCCCCGCGGTGACCGCGGAACCCGCCGCGATCACCGCGAGCACCGGCATGACCCATCCGGAGGCCGCCGCCACCACGACCAGCGCACAGCGCTCCGTCTTGCCGACCGGGCCGCCGTTCAGGCGCCCCGCGCCCGCCGCCGCGCCCGCGAGCGACACCCAGGACGGCAGCGTCGCCGCGAGTCCCGCCGTCGCCACCAGCCACAGCGGGGCCAGCGGCAGGAAGCCCGCGAGGACGATCAAGTCGGCCACCCGGTCGCCCAGTTCGTTGAGGAGCGAACCCCTGCGTGTCGTGCGGCCGGTGTCACGGGCCAGCGCGCCGTCGAGGTTCGCGAAGGCCAGCCGCGCGGCGAGGAGCAGCGCCACCAGTGGTGCCGAGAACCCGAAGGGCAGCACGGCGAGTGAGACCGCGGCACCCACCGCGCAGACCACGCCCGCCAGCGTGAGGGCGTCGGGCGACACCTCGCGACGGACGAGCGCCGCACGCACGCCGGACAACCGGTCCGCGTACCAGGGCTTGAGAGCGTAGAGGCCGTTCATGGCACTGACTCTGCCGTCGGCCGGCCGCGGGCGAATCGGGGTGCGTACTCAGAGGCGGCCTGAGTACCGTGGGTGACGTGAACACCCTGCGCAGAGCCCACACCAGTGATCTGACGGCGGCCGAACTGCGCGCCGCGCGCGCCCTGCTGGACGAGGCGTTCGACGGCGACTTCAGCGACCAGGACTGGGAGCACGGCCTCGGCGGCGTCCACGCCCTCGTCCACGACACGGCGGGCACCCTGCTCGCGCACGGCTCCGTGGTGCAGCGGCGGCTCCTGCACAACGGCCGCTCCCTGCGCATCGGTTACGTGGAAGCGGTCGCCGTCCGCCCCGACCGGCAGCGGCAGGGCCTCGGCGGGCGGGTGATGGGCGCTCTGGAACAGGTCGTCGACGGGGCGTACGAACTGGGGGCGCTGTCGGCCTCCGACGACGGCGCGCGGCTCTATCTCGGGCGCGGCTGGCAGGAGTGGAAGGGCGCGGTCGGCGCGCTCGGCCCGACGGGCGTGGTCCACATGCCGGAGGAGGAGCCCCCGCTGCTCTGGGGCGCCGACCTCGACCCGGCGCACGAACTCCTCATCGACTGGCGCGACGGGGACGTGTACTAGCCCCGGTTCGCGGCGGCCGCGCGGACGATCATCTTTCCCCGGTTCTCGCCCCGCAGCATCCCCAGGAACGCGTCGACGATCCCGTCGAACCCCTCCACCACCGTCTCGTCCAGCGTGACCCGCCCGCTCTGCAGATGCGGCACCACGAACTCGTACAGCTCCTGTTGCAGTGGGTAGTAGTCACGCACGAGGAAGCCCTCGATGCGCAGGCTCTTCTCCACGATGTCGGGGAGGTTGCGCAGCGCGTAGGGCGCGCCCGTCGCGTTGTACTGGGCGATCGTGCCGACCCGTACGATCCGGCCGCGGTCGCGCAGCGAGGAGATCGCGGCCTCCAGGTGCTCGCCGCCCACGTTGTCGACGTACAGGTCGATGCCGTCGGGCGCGGCCTCGGCGAGGAGGTCGGCGGTCGGGCCCGCGTGGTAGTCGAAGACCTCGTCGTAGCCGACGTGTTCGGTGAGGTACGCCGCCTTCGCCGCCGTGCCCGCGCTGCCCACGAGCCGTCCCGCGTCCATGAGCCGGGCCAGCCGTCCGGTCGCGGTGCCGACCCCACCGGCCGCCGCGGAGACGAACAGGTCCTGGCCCGCGCGGAGCTCGGCGATGCGGGTGAGGCCGACATAGGCGGTGAGGCCCGTGCCGCCGAGGATGCTCAGATGCGCGGAGAGCGGGACGCCGTCGAAGTGCGGCAGCCGGTGCACCTCGTCCGGGGTGACCACGGCGTGCGTGCGCCAGCCCTGCCGGTGGCCGACGATGTCGCCCTCGGTGAGCGCGGGGTCGCGGGACTCGACGACGCGTCCGATGGTGCGGCCCTCCAGCGGGGCGTCGAGCGCGAAGTCGCCGTCCATCATTTCGCGGTGGTACGGGTCGACGGACCAGTAGAGGCCCTCGACCAGGGCGGTGCCGGGGGCGGGGCGGGGGA
>NZ_LIPN01000387.1 GCF_001418325.1 Streptomyces atriruber
GCCCGGCCTGCTCCGCGTCGGCGGGCGGCCGGGCGACGGTATCGTGCGCCGGCGGAGGGGCGTGGTCGTGCCGCCTGGCCCACCAGACGTGGAAGCCGGCCGTGGCGACGAGCACCACTGCCGACACGATCAGCAGGGCCGGCCCGTCCGGGCCGTGCCCCACCGCGTTCGCGACGGCGTCGGCCACCGCGACGGCCGTGAACAGGGCCGCCAGTTCGACCACGTCGCGCCGCCAGTGATGAACGGGGCGTCCGTGCTTGGTCCGTGTCACATCAGACATGTCAGCTCGCATACATGCACTGTGCTTGACCGGTGTTTCGTGATCACGAACGCTCTGTGACTGATGGGTAAAGATGCCTTCTGCCCCTTTGGCGGCCATTTCTCCAGGACTGCCCGCGACGGGTCACGGACAACCGCTCACTGCCCCACGCGCCCCGGCTGCAGCACCTCGGTGAACAGCACCCCGCCGCCCTCCTGCCGCAGCCGCACCGTCAACTCACCGCTGCCGCCGTCGATGTCGACCTCGCCGAAGTACTGCGGAGTCTCCGCCGGAGAGGTGTTGGCCCGGCTCGGGGCCTTGATGAACTTCTGCTCGGGGCCGAACGTCGCGTCGAGCTTCGTCGCGGGGAAGCCGCCCGCGGCCAGCGGCCCGGACACGAACTCCCAGAACGGCGCGAAGTCCTTGAACGCCGCACGCGACGGGTCGTAGTGCTGCGCGGAGGTGTAGTGCACGTCTGCGGTCAGCCACACCGTGCCCGTGATCCTCCGGTGCTTGATGTGCCGCAGCAGCTCGGCGATCTGCAGTTCGCGTCCCAGCGGTGCGCCGGGATCCCCCTGCGCCACGGCCTCGAAGTTCTCCCTGCCGTCGGCCACCACGAGGCCCAGCGGCATGTCGGAGGCGATCACCTTCCACACGGCCCGCGAGCGCGACAGCTCGCGCTTGAGCCAGGCCAGCTGGCGGGCACCGAGGATGCCGGTGGCGTCGTCGGGCTGTCTGCCCGGGGAGTTGGCGTTGCGGTAGGTGCGCATGTCGAGCACGAACACGTCCAGGAGCGGTCCGTGCCGCAGCACCCGGTACACCCGGCCGTCCTCGTCGCCCGGCGGCAGCGTCGAGACGGGGAAGTACTCGCTGAACGCCCGCAGCGAGCGCCCCGCGAGGACGTCCACGTTCTTCTCCGTGTACCGCGCGTCCTCCAGGATCTGTCCCGGATACCAGTTGTTGTGCACCTCGTGGTCGTCCCACTGGACGATCGACGGCACCTGGGCGTTGAACCGGCGCAGGTTCTCGTCGAGCAGGTTGTAGCGGAACGCGCCGCGGAACTCCCCGAGGGACTCGGCGACCTTGGACTTCTCCTCCGTCGTGACGTTCCGCCACACACTGCCGTCGGGCAGCGTGACGCTGGGCAGGATGGGCCCGTCGGCGTAGATGTTGTCGCCGCTGCACAGGAAGAAGTCCGGGTCGCGCCTGCGCATCTCCTCGAAGATGCGGTAGCCGCCGCGGTCCGGGTTGATGCCCCAGCCCTGGCCCGCGATGTCCCCCGACCACAGGAAGCGGACGTCCTGCTTGCGTCCCTTCGGCGCGGTGCGGAACGTGCCGGGGACCGGCTTGCCCGTGCGCCGCGGGTCGTCGGGATCGGCGAGCAGCACCCGGTAGTGGATCTGCTCGCCCGCGGGCAGCCCGCGCAGTCGCGTCGTCCCCGTGAAGTCCGTGTCGGGGCCGAGCAGCGGGCCGCGCCACCGCTGCGGGTCGCGGAACGACTCGGTGGCGGACGTCTCCACGATCATCCGTGCGGGCCGGTCGGAACGGACCCACACGAGCCCCGAGTGCGCCGTCACGTCTCCGGCCTGTACGCCCCATCCGGCCTTCGGACGGCCCGAGAGGGCGAGCGAAGGAGCTGCCCCGGCCAGCGCGGGCACGGCGAGCGCCGCCGGCACGGCGAGCGATCCGCGCAGCACGCTGCGGCGACGGGGGGACGGACTCGGCTGACGTTGCGACATGAATGCGCCTCCAGTTGACGGGTGCGACCAGTGTGCGGGTGTGCGGGTGCCCGGGCGGTACCGCGCCACAGCGCCCACGCGAAGCACAAGTGAACAACTCACCACAGGCATGGGGGAACCGCCGCGCGGTCACTGTCTAGGCTCTTGCCCGCAGGCGCGCCGCCCGGCGCGCCGCACCGGAGGGGGAGTCACGTGCCGTTCAGCGGTCAGAGCCACATCCGCATCGCCCGCCCGTCCCGCGATCTCGCGGCGGCCGAGCGGTTCTGGGTCGACGGACTGGGCCTCGGCGTCCTGTACCGGGCCGAGGGCGGTGGCGCCCCCGGCGAGCACGACCTCCTGATGGTGGGCCGTCCGGACGCCTCGTGGCACCTCGAACTCGTCCACGAGGCATCCGCGCCCGTCCTGCCCCGCCCCACCGAGGAGGACCTGCTCGTCGTCTACCTCGACGGAGAGGTTCCCGAAGAGCTCGTGGCCCGGCTCCAGGAGCACGGCGGCAAGCGTGTCCAGTCGCCGAACCCGTACTGGAACGAGTGGGGCGTCACCGTCGAGGACCCCGACGGCTACCGCCTCGTGCTCTCCACGCGCGGGTGGTCCAACTCCTGAGCCGCCCGCGCCGGGCGCCGGTCAGCGGCAGGTGTCGAGGATGACGCGGGCGACGAGCGCCGGGTCGTCGTTCATCGGCACATGGCCGCAGCCCGGGAGCCGGACCAGCCGGGCGCCGGGGATGGTGTGCTTGGCGCGTATCCCCTGTCGGCGCAGGAGGAGCCGGTCCCGCGTGCCCCAGGCGACGGTGACCGGCAGGCCCGTCACATCGTCCTGGAAGAGGACGTCACGTCCGGCCGCCAGCGTGGCGTCGAACCCCGTGGCGTCGCGCAGCGCGAGCGTCTCGGCGACGGCGGCCTCCGGGGAACGGCGCCAGGGGCGGGCGTAGATGGTGCTCGTGAGCGCCGTGCGCCCGGCCGCGCTGGCGGACAGCCGCTCGATCGCCGGACGCGGCAGCAGCCGCGCGCCCTGCCGCATCGCGAGGAGCGTGGCGAACGCGTACCTGCGCTCCGCGGGCGACCAGAAGCCGCCGGGGGAGAGCGCGGTGACGGAGCGGACCAGCTTCTCGCGGCCCAGTTCGAGGGCGAGCAGGCCGCCCAGGGAGTTGCCCGCCACGTGCGGACGCTCGATCCCCAGCGTGTCGCAGAGCGCGCCGAGCGCGGGGACGACCGAGGGCAGGCCGTACGCCATTCCGTCGGGCAGCGCGGGTGAACGGCCGAAGCCCGGCAGGTCCACCGCGATCACGTCGTGCTCGGCGGCCAGGATCTCGAACACCGGATCCCAGGCCTGCCGGTGGTGGCCGATGCCGTGCAGCAGCAGCAACGGCTCGCCCGCGCCCGCCCGTTTGTAGGAGATCGTCACGGTGTGCGGGCCGCCGGGCGACGCGACACTGAAGGAGACCTCTGCGGCCATGACTGCTCCTGTTCCCGCCGCCGGGCGACGGCTCCTCAACACGATGGACACGCGATGCGTTAGACATGCCGTCAGCAACAATTACCGCTCAGTAGGTCCCAGTTCAAGAGGGCGGTCGGCGGCGCTTCGGAAGGCGGGCCCGCGGCT
The DNA here is from genome assembly GCF_001418325.1 of Streptomyces atriruber. GTDB lineage: Bacteria > Actinomycetota > Actinomycetes > Streptomycetales > Streptomycetaceae > Streptomyces > Streptomyces atriruber. The sequence continues at coordinate 3,601 of NZ_LIPN01000387.1, forward strand.
TCGGCGACTGTGCCGCGTACCGCAGTCAAAGTGCCTGGACAGGCGCAGTTCCGTGGGTTGGGATAGAAGGGTGGCTACCGACAGCATGACCGACGTCTTCGAAGAGCACCGACCAGTCCTGATGGGTGTCGCCTACCGCATGCTCGGCCGCGTGGCCGACGCGGAGGACGTCGTCCAGGAGGCCTGGCTGCGCTGGTCGGCGTCCGACCGCGACCAGGTTCGCGAACCCCGCGCCTTCCTGGTGCGCGTCACCACCCGCCTCGCCATCGACCGCCTGCGCCACCTGCAGTCCCGGCGCGAGGCGTACGTGGGGCCGTGGCTCCCGGAGCCCTACGTCACCGAACTGGGGCCGGCCGTCCCCGACACCGCGGAGCGGGCCGTGCTCGCCGACTCCGTCTCCCTGGCGGTCCTCGTGGTCCTGGAGTCCCTCTCGCCCCTGGAGCGCGCCGTGTTCGTGCTGCGCGAGGCCTTCGGGTTCCCCTTCGCCGAGATCGCGGTGACGCTCGACCGCACCGAGGCCTCCGTGCGCCAGCTCGCCGGGCGGGCCCGCAAGCACGTCGACGAGGGACGGCCCCGCTACAAGGTCGACCCCGCCGAGCGCCGCGACCTGACCGAGCGCTTCCTCGCCGCGGCGACCGAGGGCGACCTGGACGGGCTGATGTCCCTCCTCGCGCCGGACGTCCGGCTGGTCGGCGACAGCGGCGGCAAGTCGAAGGCGCCGCTGCGCGTCCTGCACTCCGCCGACAAGGTGGGCCGCTTCCTGCACAGCACCGCGGGCAAGGCGGCCGGGGCCGCGCAGGAGCTGGAGGTCCGCTTCATCGAGGCGAACGGCGCGGAGTGCCTGTTCATCCTGGTCGACGGCAGGGCCGACTGCGTCTTCCAGTTGGATGTCGCCGACGGCCTCATCCAGGACGTCTATGTCGTCCGCAATCCGGACAAGCTCACGTCACTCGTTCCCTAGCGTCCCGGCCGCGCCTCGCCGTCGGCGGTGCGTCGTCGCTGATCAGAGCCCCCGTCCCGGTCGGCGGGGGCTTTGTCGTGCGATCTTTGCCGGCCGTTCATGTGTGCCTGGCCGATTACGCCTGCTTGGCCCCGCGCGAACTCCGCATGAATGCTCTGTGGCATCGTCCCTGTGCAGGCTGTAACGGATCGAGGATTGGTCTTGACCAAGGGTGGGTGCAGGCCTATGGTCGCAGGGATAGTGCAGGAACCTTTAATAAACAAGGGCGCTAAAACGCCGCCGGTCACGGCGATTGCGGAGGACAGGGTGGGGACCACGCAGCTCGAAACGGTGCCGGAGCCGAAGTACTGGCATCTGAAGACCGTGCTCAGTGAGGCGCTCGACTCCGAGTTCGCCGTGGGCGAGATCCTGCCGAACGAGCGCGATCTCGCGGCCCGCTTCGGTGTCGCCCGCGCCACTCTCCGGCAGGCCCTCGAACAGCTCGAACTCGAAGGCAGGCTGCAGCGCCGCCGCGGAGTGGGCACCACGGTCGCCCCGCCGCGGATGGGCGTGGCCGTAGGGTCCGCGCAGGGCACCTGGCCGGGCGCGGTCGGCGACGCCTGGCAGCCCGCGGACTGCGCTCCGGCGGTCCCGCCGGCCGACGTGGCCCGGATGCTGGAGACCACCGCGGACGAGCAGGTGCACATGGTGCGCCGCACCCGCGTGTCGAACGGCCAGCCCGTGGCCGCCGAGCTGCTCTTCGTCCCCACGTCGTCGGTGGCCGAACTGACCGGCATGGACGCGCCGTCCGGTGCGGCACGCGCGCGTGTCGTCCTGCGCGAGCTGGCCCGGCTCGGCCTCGAGGGGCAGGACCGGGCCGTGGAGCTCGGCTCGGCCCGCGCGGACGACGCCAGGGCCCTGGACCGGCTTCCCGGAGCACCGGTGCTCGTCGTGACGACCCGCTTCTTCGCCGAGGGCCGCACGGCAGCGGTTTCCGTGGCCACCTACCGCGCGGACACCTGCAGGCTCACCTTCGGAGACGCCGGCGGCGTGGAGATCCACCACGACTCGGAGCGCCGTGCCTCCTGATCACGCACCGTCCTGATCCCGCACCGTCGAGGGGACCTCACCGCCGCGCGGTGACGGTCCCCTCGACGGCGAACAGCTGCTCCTCGACATGGTCGAGCGCCAGCCGCAGCGCGCCGGTCGACACGGACGCCTCGCCCAGCATCGACAGCGCGACCCGCGGCGGCCGCAGGCAGTAGCGCTCCAGCTCCCGGTGCAGGGGCTCCAGCACGCCGTCCAGACCCGCCGCCCAGCCGCCCACGACGACCAGCTCCGGATCGAGGGCGAGGACCAGCGCGGCCACGTCGTGCACGAGCCGCTGGATGAACCGCTCCACCGCGGCCTGCGCCCGCTCGTCACCCTCGAGCGCGTGCGCGAAGACCTCCGCGACGGCCTGCTCGTCCAAGGGGTGCAGCGGCTCGCCCGTCGTGGAGAGCAGCGTCTCCGGAGTGACCTCCCGGCCCAGCAGGTGCAGCGCGCCGATCTCACCCGCCGCGCCGCCGTACCCCCGGTGGAGACGGCCGCCGATCAGCGAACCGGCCCCCGGGCTCAGCCCCGCGAGGACGAACACCACGTCGTCCGTGTCGGCCGCCGCACCCTTCCAATGCTCGGCCACGGCCGCGGCGTTGGCGTCGTTCTCCACCAGGACCGGGCACTTGAACGACCGGCGCAGCCGCTCGCCCAGCTGGAGCCCCGTCCACTCGGGCAGCGCCGTGCTCAGCCGCACCGTGCCGTCCGCGTCCAGGATGCCCGGGCTGCCCACCCCGACGGCACGCAGCGAACTGCGGGCGATCCCGGCGCGACGCAGCAGATCGGCGACCACGGTACGCAGCCGTTCGAGCCGGTCGTCCGCGGAAGCCTCCGCGGAGACACTCTTCGAGGCCGACCCGAGGACCTTGCCGTCCAGGTCCGCGAGCACGGCCGCCACCCGGTGCGGACCGATCTCCAGGCCGAGCAGATGACCCGCCTCCGCCCGGAAACGGAACTTCCGCGCAGGGCGGCCCTGGCGCCGTGCGCCGCCGTCCTCCGCCGGTGACTCCACCACGAGCCCGGCCTCGATGAGCCCCTCGACGACCCCCTCGACGGTGGGCCGGGAGAGCCCGGTCACACGGGTGATCTCCGTGAGCGTCGCCAAGTCCGCGGCACGCAGCGCGTGCAGCACCACCGCGGAGTTGATACGCCGCAACAGAGAGGGGTCCCCGCCACTCAGCTGCCCCAACGTCCGTCCTCCCAGCTCGTGCGCATGATGGCCGGATCGTACTCGCAGGACGGTACGGCGGCGAGTGCCGGGCCCGTCCGCACCCGACGAGAAGCAGTCATCCCGGAGAGACGAAACCGGATTCGTACGCGGCGATGACCGCCTGCGTCCGGTCCCGCGCCCCCAGCTTCGCGAGGACCGCACTGACGTGAGACTTGACCGTCTCGGTGCCCACGACGAGCCGGGCGGCGATCTCCGCGTTGGACAGGCCGCGCGCCATCAGCCGCAGCACGTCCGCCTCGCGCTCGGTCAGGGCCGCCCTCGCGAGGGTGTCCCGGGCCTGCGGATTGCCATGCTCCGCGCCGTACTCGCCCGCCAGCTGCCGGACCGCCGCCGGAAAGAGCAGCGACTCGCCCTCGGCGACCAGTCGCACGGCGTGCACGATCTCCGCGGGTCTGGCCCGCTTCAGGAGGAACCCGTCGGCGCCCGCGCGCAGCGCCTCGTACACGTACTCGTCGTTCTCGAAGGTCGTCACCACCAGGATCTTCGGCGGATCCTGCACCGTGCGCAGCACCGCGCGCGTGGCCTCGATGCCGTCGAGCAGCGGCATGCGGACGTCCATCGCGACCACGTCGGGGCGCAGCTCGCGGACGAGGGGGATCACCGCCGCGCCGTCCGCCGCCTCACCCACCACCCGGATGTCGGACTGCGCCTCCAGGACGGCACGCAGACCCGCGCGTACGAGGGGTTCGTCGTCGACGAGGAGCACTGTCACCGGCATCGGATCAGCCTAGATCACCGCAGCGGCAGTTCGACGTGCACCTGCCATTCGCCGTCATGAGGTCCCGTGGTGGCCCGCCCGCCGAGCAGCGTCGCCCGTTCCCGGATGCCGCGCAGCCCGCTGCCGCCGCGCCCCGTCGAACCGGTCGCGACCGGCAGGGCGTTGCGCACGCTCATCACCAGGGCGGCGTCGTCCACCGTGATGCTCAGGCGCACCGGCACGGGACCGGAGTGGCGCAGGACGTTGGTGAGCGCCTCCTGGAGCATGCGGTACCCCTCACGGGAGACGGGGCCCGGCAACCGCTCCACGGGCCCCGACACCTCCACGTCCACCTCCGCGCCCGAGGCACGTGCCGACTGGAGCAGCCGGTCGGCGTCGGTGAGGGTCGGCCGTCCGCTCACGGGCTGCTCGTCCTCGCGCAGCACGCGCAGGACCCGCTCCAGGTCCTCCAGGGCGGCCCGTCCGGTCTCCTCGACCGCCTCCAGGGCCCGTGCGGTGAACTCCGGGTCGGAGGCGGCCCTCGCGGCGCCGGCCTGGACGACGGCGACGGTCAGCGCGTGGCCTATGGAGTCGTGCAGCTCGCGCGCGATGCGGTTGCGTTCCAGGAGTTGCTCGGTGCGCTCCTCCATGACGGCGAGGCGTTCGGCGGGGGAGGGGCCGAGCAGGCGCTGGGCCACCACGGCCGTCAGGTGGCCCGCCGCCAGCAGCACGCCGAGCTCGGCCAGGACGAGCAGGAGGCTCAGCGGCGCCGTGACCCAGGCGGCGTCGGGCGGGGTGAGCAGCAGGCCGTCCGACGCCGGGGGCTGGTCGTTCGCACCCGTCACGGCGAAGACCGTCCCGATGAGCTGGCCCGTCACATGAACCAGGGCGATGCCCAGCTCCAGGCGGAACACCAGCCATACGGCGGTCCGTACCCGGTCACGCCAGGATGCGGACGGGGCCACGGAGATTCCGGGCTCCTCGACCTCCGCGCGCGGCACGCGCGCGTCCTGACCGGGAAACAGCATCATCCGGGCCTGCAGCCCCTCGGCCCTGCGCATGACGGGCACCATGGCAGCGGTCACCAGCAGGGGAACGGGGACGACCCCGACGAGCACCCAGTCCGTGTACGAGGGCTCGGAGAGCCCCGGATAGATCGAGGCGATCACCCACGCGATGGCCGACCCCAGGAAGACGTGCAGCCAGCGCGTGTAGGTGACCGCGTGCGTCAGGGGTCTCAGAAAGCCGTGCATTGCGTCATCGTGCCAGGCCACCCGCGCCGCACGACTCCCCCGTGAGGGGGAGGCGATCTCCCCGGGCGGGGGAAGACCCGGCAGGGTGGCGACGGCCAGGCTGATGCCCATGACCAGCATCGACGTCAAAGACCTGACCAAGGAGTACGGCACGACCCGCGCCGTGGACGACCTCACGTTCAGCGTCCGCCCCGGCCGGGTCACCGGCTTCCTCGGCCCCAACGGCGCCGGCAAGTCGACCACCATGCGACTCGTCCTCGGCCTGGACCGCCCCACCTCGGGCACGGCCACCCTGGGCGGCCTCCCCTACGCCGAACTCGCCGAACCGCTGCGCCACGTGGGGGCGCTCCTCGACGCCCAGGCGGCGCACGGCTCGCGCACCGCACGCAACCACCTCCTCGCCCTCGCGGTCAGCAACCGACTTCCCGCGCGGCGGGTGGACGAGGTCCTCGACGAGTCGGGTCTGACCTCCGTGGCGGGGCGCAGGATCAAGACGTTCTCGCTGGGCATGCGGCAGCGCCTCGGCATCGCGGCCGCGCTCCTGGGCGATCCCGAGGTCGTGATGCTGGACGAGCCCTCCAACGGTCTCGACCCCGAAGGCATCATCTGGATCCGCGAGTTGATGCGGCGCCTGGCCGCGGAGGGCCGCACGGTGCTCGTCTCCAGCCACCTCATGAACGAGACGGCGACCTTCGCCGACCACCTCGTGGTCCTCGGCCGCGGCAGGCTGCTCGCGGACGACCCGATGGCCGAGTTCATCGCGTCGCACAGCCGGGCGCGGGTCCGCGTGCGCACGACCGACCCGGACCGCCTCCGTGAACTGCTGTCCGGGCGGGGTTACGTCCTGGGGGAGCCGGTCGAGGGCCGTTGGACGGTCGACGGGGCGAAGGCCGAGGAGATCGGCGTGCTCGCTTCGGGCGCCGGGGTCCAGGTGCTCGAACTCGCCGACGAACAGACGTCCCTGGAACAGGCCTATCTCGCCCTGACAGCCGACGAGGCCGAGTTCAGGGCCCCCACCGTCCCCGCATCCCGCCAGGAGGCCTGAGCATGTCGAACTCCGCCGTGCTGCCCGTCACCCACGCAGAGTGGATCAAGATCAAGTCGCTGCGGTCGAGCCTGGTCTCGCTGGTCATCGTCTTCGTGGCGACCATCGCCATCACCGCGCTGGTCTTCGCGACCGTCGGTCGGGCCGAGGCGGACAACGCCGATGCCGAGCCGCTCTTCGACGCCTTCTACGCCCTCAACTTCGGCCAGATCGCGGCGATCAGCTTCGGAACGACCGCAGTCTCCTCCGAGTACACGAGCGGCGCCCTGCGGATCTCGCTCGCGGCCGTGCCGTGCCGGGGGCTCTTCTACGGCTCCAAGATGGCGGTCATCGGCGGCCTCGCCCTGCTCGCCGGACTCGTCACCAGCTTCGCCGCCTTCCTGATCGGCCAGGCCTTCTTGGGGGATCACGCGATCGGGCTCGGCCACCCGGGCGCCGTACGGGCCTGCGTCGGCGGCGGCATCTATCTGGCGCTGATGGCACTGCTCGCGGCGGGCCTGACGGCCGTACTGCGCAGCGGGGTCGCCGTCCTCGGCATCCTCATCCCCTTCACGCTCATCGTCTCGTTCGTGGTCGGCGACGTGGCGGACGGTGCCGCCGGATTCCTGCCGGACAAGGCGGGGCAGCAAGTGCTGCACGAGGCCCCGACCGGGAGCCTCGGTCCGTTGGCCGGGCTCGCGGTCTGCGCGGCCTGGTCGGCCGCCGCGCTGCTCGCAGGCTGGTGGGCGGTGCGCCGCCGCGACGCGTGAAGCGCGACGCATGACGTGTTGTCAGTGGCGCCCGCTTTACTGGACGTCATGAGCAGCGCACACCATCTCGCCGCGATCGACCTGCTGCGCTCCCGGGACTTCCCCGCGGAGCACGGCAGGTCCGAGTGCGGTTCAGAGGGACCCGGGTTCCACATCGCGGAGTTACTGACGAGTGAGACGTTCTGGGAGGACGACGGCACGCGATGGCAGCTCGTCGAGGAGCAGTACGACGCCGAGCGCGACGCCCTGACCGTGCTCCTCGCCGACCGCTGGGGGCCGCCGCGGAAGTTCAGCCTGGCGAGCCTCTTCGAGCGCACCGTGGCCGTGGACTTCGGCGACGCGGACGAGGAGATACCGGAGCCGTGGGCCCAGTTGAGCTCCTGTGTGCCGGACCTCCACCTGTGGCGGGTGGACGGCCGCTGGATAGCTCTCGGTGTCGCCCAGTGGGACAAGGAGCTGCCGTTCCAGCTGCTCGCCGTGGTCACGGAGACGGACCCGCCGTGAGGTGAGCGCCGAGCGCGTCCGTCGGACGAGGCCGGGAGTGTCCGTCAGACGAGACCGAGCGAGCCCGTGCCCGTCGGCTCGAAGAAGCGGGCCACGTCCGCCTCCGTCACCCCGGACAGCTCCGAGGGCGACCAGCGCGGCCTGCGGTCCTTGTCGACGACCTGGGCGCGGATGCCCTCGGGCAGGTCGGGCGAGGCCAGCGCGGCACAGGACACGCGGTATTCCTGTTCCAGGACCGCTTCCAGGGTGGGCAGTGCACGGGCCCGGCGCAGCGCGGCCAGCGTGACCTTCAGCGAGGTCGGGGACTTCGCCAGGATCGTCTCGGCTGCCTCCTTCGCGTGCCGGTCGCCGCTGGCGTGCAGCCGGTCCACGATCTCCTCGACGGAATCCGCCGCGTAACAGCGGTCGATCCACTCGCGGTGGGCCGCGAGCTCACCGGCCGGGGCCGCGCCCGCGAACTCCCGCACGGCGTCGGCCGCATCGGTGTCGGCGAGCGCCCCGGTGAACTCCGGCAGCCGCTCGGAGGGCACGAAGTGGTCCGCCAGCCCGCACAGCAGCGCGTCGCCCGCGCCCACCGGCGTCCCCGTCAGCGCCAGATGCGTACCGAGCTCCCCGGGCGTCCGCGTCAGCAGATACGTACCACCCACATCGGGCACGAAGCCGATGCCCGTCTCCGGCATCGCCACCCGGGACCGCTCGGTGACCACCCGCACACCGCCGTGCGCCGAGACCCCGACACCGCCGCCCATCACGATGCCGTCCATGACGGCCACGTACGGCTTCGGGAAGCGCGCGATGCGCGCGTTGAGGAGGTACTCGTCGTGCCAGAAAGCGGCCGACGCCGCCACGCGGCCCGCGCGGACGTCGTCGTGGATCGAGCGGATGTCGCCGCCCGCGCACAGTCCGCGCTCCCCGGCGCCGGTGAGGACGACCGTCGCCACCGCGTCGTCCCGTTCCCACGCGTCCAGGGCGTCCGACATGATCCGGACCATGGGGTGGTTCAGGGCGTTGATGGCCCGGGGCCGGTTCAGGACGACGTGCCCGGCACGGCCTTCCCGGCGGAGCAGGACGGGGGAGTCGGCGGGGGCGTCGGGCGTGGCGTTCATGGTGCGGGTGGCTCCGTTCACGTGGGGCGGGGTCAGGGGCGGTCGCCCTGGAACGCGTCGAGGATCTGCTCGGCGGCGGACGTGGCCGTCAGTGTGCCCTCCCGGACGCGCTGTTCGAGGTCCGGCGCGAGCCGCTGCACTTCCGCGTGCCCGCGCAGCCTGCCGAGGAGCTCGTCCCGCACCATCGACCAGGTCCAGTCGACCTGCTGGTCGCGGCGCTTGGCGGCGAGACGCCCCGTCGAGTCCAGGAGCGTGCGGTGCTGCTCGATCCGCTCCCAGAGGGTGTCGAGGCCGCTCGATTCGCGGGCGCTGCAGGTCAGCACGGGCGGGGTCCACGAGGCGTCCGCCGGGTGCATGAGGCGCAGGGCGCCCGCCAGTTCCCGCGCGGCCGAGCGCGCGTCCCGCTCGTGCGGGCCGTCCGCCTTGTTCACGGCGATGACGTCGGCGAGTTCCAGTACGCCCTTCTTGATGCCCTGCAGCTGGTCACCGGTGCGGGCGAGGGTCAGCAGCAGGAACGTGTCGACCATGTTCGCGACCGCCGTCTCCGACTGCCCGACGCCCACGGTCTCCACGAGCACCACGTCGTACCCCGCCGCCTCCATCACCACGATCGACTCGCGCGTCGCCTTGGCGACCCCGCCGAGCGTCCCGGCGGAAGGAGACGGGCGCACGAAGGCGGCGGAGTCCAGCGAGAGCCGCTCCATCCTGGTCTTGTCGCCCAGGATGGAGCCGCCCGTGCGCGTCGAGGACGGGTCGACCGCGAGCACCGCGACCCGGTGCCCGAGCGAGGTCAGCATCGTGCCGAGCGCGTCGATGAACGTGGACTTGCCCACGCCGGGCACCCCGCTGATGCCGACCCGCCGTGCCCGCCCGCTGTGCGGGAGCAGCTCGGTCAGCAACCGCTGCGCCAGCGCCCGGTGCTGCGGCCGGGTCGACTCGACGAGGGTGATGGCCCGCGCGACGTACGCGCGCTTCCCGTCGAGGACGCCCTTCACATACGTATCGATGTCGATCGTCACAGGCATGGGGTCGCCACTCACCGGCTCACAGTGCGTGGCCGAGATCGGCCGCCAGACGCTTCACCAGGTCGAACGCCGCATCGGGGATCACCGTGCCGGGCGGGAACACCGCCGTGGCGCCCGCCTCGTGCAGCGCCTCGACGTCCTGCGGCGGAATGACACCGCCCACGACGATCATGATGTCGTCGCGGCCCTCGGCGGCGAGCTCCTCGCGCAGCGCGGGCACGAGCGTGAGGTGACCCGCGGCCAGCGAGGAGACACCCACGATGTGCACGTCCGCCTCGACGGCCTGGCGCGCGACCTCCGCCGGGGTCTGGAACAGGGGGCCGACGTCGACGTCGAAGCCCAGGTCGGCGAAGGCGGTGGCGATGACCTTCTGGCCGCGGTCGTGGCCGTCCTGGCCCATCTTCGCGACCAGGATGCGTGGCCTGCGCCCCTCGGCCTCGTCGAAGGAGTCCACGAGCGTGCGCGTGCGCTCGACGGACGGGGACTGGCCTGCTTCGGTGCGGTACACACCGGAGATCGTACGGATCTGGCCCGCGTGCCGCCCGTACACGCTCTCCAACGCGTCGGAGATCTCACCGACGGTGGCCTTCGCTCGGGCCGCGTCGACCGCGAGCGCGAGCAGGTTGCCCTCCAGGCCCTGGCCGGGGCCGCGCTCGGCGGCCGCGGTGAGCGCGCGCAGCGCGTCCTGACACGCCGCCTCGTCGCGCTCCTCGCGCAGCCGCTTGAGCTTGGCGATCTGCTGGGCACGCACCGAGGAGTTGTCGACCTTGAGGACGTCGATCTGCTCGTCGCTGTCCACCCGGTACTTGTTGACGCCGATGACGGGCTGGCGCCCCGAGTCGATGCGGGCCTGCGTGCGCGCCGCGGCCTCCTCGACACGCAGCTTCGGGATGCCCGCGTCGATGGCCTGCGCCATGCCGCCGGCCGCCTCGACCTCCTCGATGTGCTGCCAGGCGCGCCGGGCCAGGTCGTACGTGAGCTTCTCGACGTACGCGCTGCCGCCCCACGGGTCGATGGTCCGGGTCGTCCCCGACTCCTGCTGGATCAGCAGCTGGGTGTTGCGGGCGATGCGCGCGGAGAAGTCGGTCGGCAGCGCGAGCGCCTCGTCCAGGGCGTTCGTGTGCAGGGACTGCGTGTGGCCCTGCGTCGCCGCCATCGCCTCGACACACGTGCGCGTGACGTTGTTGAACACGTCCTGCGCGGTGAGCGACCAGCCCGACGTCTGCGAATGGGTGCGCAGCGAAAGGGACTTGGCGTTCTTCGGGTCGAACTGCTTGACGAGCTTCGCCCACAGCAGGCGCGCCGCGCGGAGCTTGGCGACCTCCATGAAGAAGTTCATGCCGATCGCCCAGAAGAAGGAGAGCCGCGGCGCGAACGCGTCCACGTCCAGGCCTGCCTCCCGGCCCGCGCGCAGGTACTCCACGCCGTCGGCGAGGGTGTACGCGAGCTCCAGGTCGGCCGTCGCACCCGCTTCCTGGATGTGGTAGCCGGAGATGGAGATGGAGTTGTAGCGCGGCATCTTCTGCGAGGTGTACGCGAAGATGTCGGAGATGATCCGCATCGAGGGCTTGGGCGGATAGATGTAGGTGTTGCGGACCATGAACTCCTTGAGGATGTCGTTCTGAATGGTCCCGGCCAACTTCTCGGGCGGTACGCCCTGTTCCTCCGCCGCCACGATGTACAGCGCGAGGACCGGCAGCACCGCGCCGTTCATCGTCATCGACACGGTCATCCTGTCCAGCGGAATGCCGTCGAACAGCTGACGCATGTCGTAGATCGAGTCGATGGCGACGCCCGCCATGCCGACGTCACCGGTGACGCGCGGGTGATCGCTGTCGTAGCCGCGGTGGGTCGGCAGGTCGAAGGCGACCGACAGGCCCTTCTGCCCGGCCGCGAGATTGCGGCGGTAGAAGGCGTTGGACTCCTCGGCGGTGGAGAATCCCGCGTACTGCCGGATCGTCCAGGGCTGGTTCACGTACATCGTCGGGTACGGGCCGCGCAGATACGGCGCGACACCCGGGTACGTCTCCAGGAAGTCGAGGCCTTCCGCGTCCGCCCCGGTGTACAGCGGCTTGACCGCGATGCCTTCGGGCGTCTCCCACAGCAGGTCCGCCTCGGACTTGCCCACGGACTCCTTCACGGCGGCGTGCCACTGCTCCGCCGAAGGGGACGGGCCGCCGGCCGGGCCCAGCTCGATGTCGTCGAACTCGGGGATCCGCATTACGCCACTCCCATGCGGTCGAGGGTGGAGGCGAGCACGGCGACCGCGTCGCAGCCGGCGAAGACGTACTCGTCGATGTCGGTGAACTCCCCGCGTCCCGCGAGGAAGACGCGCAGCGCGCCCGCCGACTTCAGGGCCCGCGCGACCGCGTCGGCCTGCTCGGCGTAGAGCGCGTCGCTGGAGCAGACGCACGCCACCGCGGCACCGCTCGCCGCGAACGCCTCGGCGGCGGTCTCGGCGTCCACCGACACCGGGTCGTGCACCGCTTCGACCCCGCCCGCCATGAAGAGGTTCGAGGCGAAGGTGGCGCGCGCGGTGTGCGCGGCGGCGGGACCGAGCGCGGCGATGAACACCTTGGGGCGGGCGCCGGTCGCGTCGAGGTGGGCGTCCGAGCGGGCGCGCAGCTCCTCGTACGCCTCGTCGCGGCGCACCCGGGGTAGTCCGCCGGTGTGCGCGGCGGGCGCGGGCTCGCGCTCGACCGCGCGCTCCGCGAGCAGCGGGAACTCGCTGACGCCCGTGATCGGTTCGCGGCGCCGGGCCAGCTTCTTCTTGCGCTCGGCCCAGGTCGCGGCGATCCGGTCGCCTACCAGGCCGGAGCGCAGGGCCGCGGCCTGGCCGTCGGCGCGCTCGATCTCCTTGAAGAAGTCCCAGGCGGAGTGGGCGAGTTCGTCGGTGAGCCGCTCCACGTACCAGGAGCCGCCCGCCGGATCGATGACGCGCGCCAGGTGCGACTCCTCCAGGAGGATCGTCGACGTGTTGCGGGCGATGCGGCGCGCGAACGCGTCCGGCAGGCCGAGCTCGTGGTCGAACGGCAGGACCGTCACGGCGTTCGCGCCGCCCACGCCCGCGCCCAGGCAGGCCACGGTGGTCCGCAGCATGTTCACCCACGGGTCGCGGCGGGTCATCATCACCGGCGACGTCACGGCGTGCTGCCGCTGCGCCCCGGCCGCTGGGACCCCGGACACCTCGGCCACGCGCGCCCAGAGGCGGCGTGCGGCGCGCAGCTTGGCGATGGTGAGGAACTGGTCGGCGGTGGCCGCGAACCTGAACTCCATTTGCGCGAAGGCCGCTTCGACGCTCAGACCGGCGTCGTGGAGCGCGCGCAGATATTCGACACCGGTGGCGAGCGAGGCGCCGAGCTCCTGCGCGGCGGAGGCGCCCGCCTCGTGGTACGGCAGGGCGTCCACGGTCAGGGCGCGCAGACCGGGATGGCGCTCGCCGCACAGCCGGGCCAGTTCGGCGACGCCCTCGAAGGCGGCCACCTTGTCCCCGGTGCGGGCCTCGTGCCCGAGCGGGTCGGCGCCGAGCGTGCCGCGCACCGCGTCGTCGGCGATCCCCGCGGCTTCGCAGAGACGCAGCAGTTCTCGCGCGGCGGGCTCGGTCTGGTCGCCCGCGTCGAGCGCGAGGGGCACCAGGTCGAGGTAGACGCCGTCGAGGGCCCGCGCCAGGCCGGAGACCGGGAGGCCGGTGGGGCCGACGGTCAGCCAGAGGGAGGTGACGCCGTTCTCCAGGTCGGTGAGGACGGCTTCGTTGGTGCGCGCGGGATCGGCGCTCGCGTACCGCTGCCGGACGTCCCAGCCCCCCGGTGTGTTGCCCTCGGGAACGGACCCCCTGACGAACGGGGCGAAGCCGGGGAAACCGGCGTCGGGCGCGGCGTCGCGCGCGGTGTACAGGGGGCGGGTGGTGAGCCCGTCCTCGAGGGCGGTGGACAGCGCTTCCTCTGCGGCCGTGCCCGATACGTCCTTACCCGACTTGCGCAGCACGCCTTCCACAAGGCGGTGCCACTGCTCATGGGTCGCATCAGGGAACTCGGCGGCCAGCGAAAGCCCGTCGTCAGGCAGGACCGTCATGCCCCGATGCTAGGGCGCAACCCCTGGCACGCGGTGCCATGAGGGGCTGTGACCTTGCCCTCTTCCGGTCGCTCTTGATCTCGAACGAGCGGGCGGCTATTGCTTGCCGCAGGCATCGAGTCGGGTGTCAAGTCGGGCATCGTGCCAGATATCGCGGCAGCGGCCCCGTCAGGCGGGGACGTCGGCGGAGGTCCGCGGTCGGGCGAGCGGCTTTCCAGTGACGTACTGCACGTACTCCCGTTGCAGTCGGAACCCCGCGGTCCAGGCCAGCAGGCGGCTGGGGCGGTTGTCGCGGCTGCAGGACCAGCTCGCCGTGCGGCCGCGTGCGGCGATGTCCGCGCACAGGGCGGTGACGCAGGCGAGACCGAGACGTTCGCGGCGGCGTTCGGGGGTGGTGAGCACGGCCACGTCCTCGTACGTCTGTCCGGTGAAGTATCCGCAGGCCACAGCGGCGACACTGCCGCCACGCTCCACCGCCGCCCAGCCGTGCCCCGAGGCGGCGAGCCCCTCGGGACCGCCCCAACTGTCATGGATCCACGCCGACTCGGGTGACAGGGCGGCGAGCGCGGGCGCGTCGGCGGGCGTCAGGCGGCGCACGGTCACCGACCGCGGCGTGCGCGGCGGGGGCACCGGCTCGCGATGCACGTACACCATGCGCTCGGCCGGTACGAGGCGGTCGAAGGCGGCGCCGAGCACCGGCAGGAAGCGGGCGGGCGTCTCGACATGGCTGTGCGCGAACGGAGCGAGCAGGTCCGGCGCGACGCTGCCCGGATCGCCGCGCAGCAGCACATGGCCCGCGCAGGAGACCGCCACGGCCCGCGGATTGAGGGCGCGGTCGGCCCACCACCGGCCGACGCCGGTCGCGGCGACGTGCTCGGGGAGCGACGCGGGCCCCGGTGAGCCGGGAGCGAACCAGCGGGGCACGGCGGGCAGGTGGTGCGGGGGAAGTTGCATCATCAGACGCTCCTTCGGAGTGAGGCCTTCGAGTGAACGGGATGCACCGGTCGGCGGGGCCGTGACCGGGGACCGGCCGCCTCGGCGCCGGGTTCCCGTTCCGACCGACATCCAACTGGGACCGGCCCGTTCGCTCAAGAGCGCACCGGTGTATTCGACGTTTCCCTGACGGTCGGGCGGGCGCGGACGCCAGCAACGCGTCAGAGGAGGGCACAGTTCCGTCAACGTCGCGTCATGGAGGGTCGGTTGACACCCGGTGCCGGGCATAACGTCACCGTATGCCGTCGGCTTCCGAACGAACCCGCGGCGTCCTTTTCCTTCTCTTCTGTCTCCACCGGAGGAACCCCATGGTCGAGCACCTCTGCGACGAGGACCCCGAGCCCTGCGAACCCGGCCCGGCCGGACCACTGTTCGTCCCCGTCCGGCCGGGACCCGCGGGCTGTGTGGCCCGCCTGTTCCGCACCCCCGTCGGCGGGCGCACCGCCGTCGCCTTCACGACTCCGCGTCGCCTGAGCGCCGCCCTCGGCCCCCGACAGGCGTGGATCAGGCTCTCCGAACCGGCGCTGCGCTCCCTCGCCGAGCNNGCGCACCGCGGCCGACCGCCGTCCGACGGGCCCCGGACCCGCAGCCCGCCCCACGGGCCACCGGCAGGACCGCCCTCGTGGGCGCCCTGACCTCGCGAAACGGCTGAGGACGAGACGAGGCGAAGAGAGAAGCTGCCATGACCACACTGCGCGTCCCCCCGCTCCCCGCACC
>NZ_LIPN01000388.1 GCF_001418325.1 Streptomyces atriruber
TGCTGCGGCGGATAGCCGTACACGGGAGTGCTGGGCGTATGCGTGGGCGTGGGTGTCGGCGTCGGCGGAGGAGTGGGCGGGGCCTGCCCCGACACCATGGTGGGCAGGTGGTCGAGGGGCGCGGCACCGGGCGTACCGGGCGGCGGAGGAGTGGCTTCCCGACTCTCGTCCACGGCGTCCGGACGCCCCTCGGCGAAGGCGCCCACCGAACGGTCGACGGACTGTTCTCCCCCTTCCGCCCCTTCTGCCGACGTCTCCTCCGGATCCTCCGCATCCAGCAACTGCACGGCGTGGCGCCCCAACTGGGCGACGAGGGCACCCGGCAGCCAGGGGTCGAGGGTGTGCCCGTCCCCCAGCGCGTCCGCGGCCCCCGTGCGTTCAAGCACCTCGTCCAAGGAGGGCCGGTCCGCCGGATCCTTGCGCAGGCAGGCGCCGATCAGCTCGGCCAGCTCCTCGGGGAGCCCTGCCAGATCCGGCTCCTCCTGCGCGATGCGGAACATCAGCGCGTGCACGCCGCTGTTGGCCGTCCCGAAGGGCAGCGCGCCCGAGGCGGCGTNNGGCAGAACACGTCGCACGCCGGGGTGATCCGGTCGCCGCGGACCTGCTCGGGGGCCATGAACCCGGGCGAGCCGACCAGCGCGCCGGTACGGGTGAGGCCGCCGTCGGTGACCGTCTCCAGGGCGCGTGCGATGCCGAAGTCGATGACGNNGACGTTGGACGGCTTGAGGTCGCGGTGGACCATGCCCGCCGCGTGGATGTCCTTGAGCGCGCCCGAGAGCCCGGCCGCGAGGATGTTCACGGAGCGCTCGGGCAGCGGGCCGTGGTCGTGCGAGACGACGCTCTGCAGCGAGGGCCCGGCGACGTAACCGGTGGCGAGCCAGGGGATCGCGGCCTCGGTGTCCGCGTCCAGGACCGGCGCCGTCCACGCGCCGCCCACCTGCCGCGCGGCCTGCACTTCCTGCCGGAAGCGGTTCCTGAACTCGTCCTGTTCGGCGAGCTCCTGGCGGACCAGCTTCACCGCGACCGTGCGGCCGCGGTCGGACCGCGCGAGGTACACCTGCCCCATGCCGCCGGCGCCGAGCCGTGCCAGTAGACGATACGCGCCGATCCGCTGCGGATCCCCGGGCACGAGCTTCTCCATCGCCGCACCGACCTCCCCCATTGGTGTGCAACAGAGTGAGGAGTGTACTGACCGTTGACACGCTCCGGGCAGGCACTGCGTCCTGCCGTCGGCGGCTGGGGCCAGTGAGCCGGTTCATGCGACTCCGAGGAATCCCGGGTCGGCGCCGTCGAACTGCAGGCGCGCGTCGCGGCTCATATCCAGGAGCTCCGCCATGGGTGCGGCGCGACGGCTGGTCGCCGACAGGTCCTGGCGGGCCTCGGCCGACCACAACGGCGGGAAGAACGACAAGCCCTGCCGACCGCTGAGTACGGAGACCTCGCTGCGCCAGCCGTCCCACCGCAGGCCCCCGTAGAACTTCTGGAGCCCTCCGGAGAGAATCCAGGACAACCAGGCCGAGTGCCCGGCCCCCAGCGCCTCCCAGCCGAGGGTGTCGGGGGCGAAGTAGATGATCTCGCCCGGCTCACCGGGCCGACCGATCGCACGGGGGTCGCCCCCGTTGAGGGAGAACACGCCGCCCAGCACATCGTGCGCGACCACGAGCCCCGCCGCCGGCTGCCAGACCGGGTCGAACGTCGAGGGCATCGCGTTGATCTCGGCCAGGCCCGGCAGCCCCTCGGGGCCGGTGGCGTGAGGGCTTCCGAAAATCCGCAACCAGCCGCCGTCCACGAGCAGACCGCCGCAGTTCAGCACGAGCGCGCCCAGATTCGACCGGGCCGAGACCTGGAGCTGTAGCAGGGACGCGCGGCCTGTCTCGGTATCGCCGGGCAGCGCTTCAACCGCCGTGTCGGTGTCGGACAGCTCCTGGAGGAGGAGCGGCCAGGCCGGATCATCGACGTCGAGTAGTTCATTGACCTCGCGCATCCCCGCATCGTCGCACCGATACCGAAGGCACGGTCCGCCGGGGCGCCTCCATTTCGAACCCCTGAACGAGGTGAACTCCTACGCGCCGTCCGCTCGTACGACAGAGGGGCCGGGCCCCTCGCTACGGTTCCGCGGAGGGGCCTGGGGCGGTGTCTGTGATGCCGAGGAAGGGCTCGGCCGGTTTCAACACGGACTGCACCGCCCGGAACGCACGACGCATCCGTGCTCCCTCTTCGCAGTCCCCGGTCCGGCAGTCGGGGCAGGCACGCAGGTGGCCGCGGAGACGCCCCTGCAACTGCTGCGCGGACCTCTCCGGTGTGCACAACTCCGTTGCGGTCCAGGTCATTTCGTCCTCGCCCGGGGCGTGTCGCGGGCGATGCGCACGAGCGCGGCCACGGAGGGTACGGGGCACAGATCGCCGACGATGCGAGGCCGCACCGCCCAGTACAGTCCGGTCGGACCCGTCAGGTCGGAGGCGGGGATGCTGAGGAACTGTCCGATCCCCAGCATGGGGGCGTTGTTGGGGCATGCCCACCGCGCCACCGGGCAGGGCTCGACGAGAGCGTGATACACGGCCTGAGGCCGGTTGTGGATGACCGGCCCGTCGAGCAGCTGGGCCAGTGTCGCGGTGACGATCTCGAGGTCGTCCGTCCCGACCGCCGTGTGCACGAGCCGGGCGGGCAGGCGCACCACGTTGAACCTCGTGCCGAGAGGCAACAGGGCGATGCCCTGTTCCGCCCACTCCCGCAGGGCCTGGCGCGGCTCTTGCTGAGCGCGCGCCAGCCAGTCGAACGCGGCGTTCACCGGTCTCGGGAAATCACTGATTCCAACGCTCGGGGACCGGCCCGTGGTCTCGGCCATGTCGACTCCTTGTCAGTTGGCCACGCCTTGTGGCTGTGCACGCGGTCACCAGGGCTTCCGTCACAGATCACGGTGGCCTCGTGCCGGTACGCCCCGCGACGGCGGTTGCGACGTCATATCGGCGATATGCAGGGCGTCATTTCGGTGTCATTCCAAGGTGCTTGCGCGTACTGTCGATCGCATGGCGACACCGAACGGCACCTTGCAAGCGGTCCGGAAGGGCCTGCTCATGTCCCAGGACGAGTTCGCCCGCGCCGTCCGTGACGCCGGGCAGCAACTCGGTCAGCCCAACGAGGCGTCCAAGCGGCTCGTGCAGCGCTGGGAATCCGGCGACACCGCCGCACCCCGCCAGCTGTACGCGCGCGCCTTGGAGCGCGTCACCGGAATGCCCATCGAGGCCCTTGGCTTCGGCGTGCCGTCCGTGGCCGTCACGGAGGACGGGCGCGGCGGCCACGATCTGGACGACGCGACGTTCTCGGTGTCGGCCGGTCAGACGGCGCCGCTGGCCGCTCCTCGCGGCAACTTCACGGGGGTGTGGCTGTCGACGTACGAGTACGTGTCGAGCGGCCGTGACGACGCGGTATTCACCGGGAAGCACCACGTCGTGCTGCTGCAGCACGGAAACCGCCTGACGGGGCGGAGTCTGCCGAACGCGTCCCTGAACCCGGACAGCCCGCTGACGCTGGATCTCCAGATCGACGGGGCGACCGTGACGGGCACGTGGACGGAGCAGACGGCTTCTGACGGCTACTACCGGGGCGCTCGGTACTTCGGCGCGCTCCAGATGCTCGCCGAGCCCACGGGGCGGCGCATGGCGGGCAAGTGGGTGGGGTTCGGCAAGGAGTTCGACGTGAACACCGGGCCGTGGGAGCTGCGGCTGATGGACTCGGCGACGTCGAAAGCGGTGCTCGCCCAGTACGACCGGGTCCCGGAGCACGGCAGGAGGGCGGAGCGTCTCCCACCGACCAGTGAGCCGGACGCCGGGTAGCCGGACGGACTCGCCGCACATCTCACCGGCCTCCCGGCCCTTGACGCGACGGCGCGGGCGCGGTTCGTCGGGTCCTGATCCGCTTGCTTGGAGTGCACTCCAAGGTCATAGCGTTGAGACAGCTGAACCGAACACCCGACGCGTCGACGCGTCACCCCGCACGACCAACTGGAAAGGCGGCAAGTGGTAGACGGCCGATTCACCACACATGCGGAACTTTTCGATCTGAGTGGAAAGCGTGCGCTCGTCACCGGTGGTACCCGGGGCATCGGAATGATGATCGCGCGTGGCCTTCTCCAGGCGGGCGTCCGCGTGGTCATCAGCTCACGCGACGCAGAAGCGTGCGCTCAGGCGCAGGAACAGCTGTCCGCGTTCGGTGAGGTGCGGGCCATCCCCGCCGACCTGTCCCGCCACGACGAGTGTCGGCGACTGTCCGACCTCGTCACCGCCGACTCGGAGCGCCTCGACATCCTCGTCAACAACGCGGGCGCCCTGTGGGACGAGCCGCTGGCGACGTTCCCGGACGAGGCCTGGGACACGGTCGTCGACCTCAACCTGAAGTCGCCGTTCTGGCTGGTCCAGGCGCTGCTGCCCGCACTTCGCAGGGCGGGCACCGCCGACGATCCCGCGCGGATCATCAACATCGGCAGCATCGCCGCCATCCACATCCCCCAGCGGCCCAACTACTCGTACTCCAGCAGCAAGGCCGCACTGCACCAACTCACCAGGGTGCTCGCCAAGGAACTGGGACCGCAGCACGTCACCGTGAACGCCGTGGCGCCGGGACCGTTCCCGTCGGCGATGATGGCCGCGACCCTCGACGAGTTCGGCGAGGCGATCGCGGCGTCGGCCCCACTGCGCCGGATCGGCCGCGACGACGACATGGCGGGTGTCGCCGTGTTCCTCGCCAGCCGGGCAGGCGCATACCTGACGGGCGCCGTGATCCCTGTCGACGGCGGCATCGCCACAACCGCGTAGGCCGTCCAGGGCCAACAGGCCCTAGGTGTATTGCTCACGAGCGTTGTTAACGCGGGCCGGTCTTGATCGTGGCGAAGGCCCCCGTGCGGTGAAGATTCGACACCTCCACCACACACGGGGGCCTTCGCCACGATCAAGACCGGCCCGCGTTAACCACACTCGTGAGCAAT
>NZ_LIPN01000389.1 GCF_001418325.1 Streptomyces atriruber
ACCGCGGTCTTCCTGCGCGACCGGAAGGCCGGCACCACCGAGAAGGTCAGCCACCCGTACACGGGCGGCGACGGCGAGCGCGACGCCCACTCGCCGACCGTCAGCGACAACGGCCGGTACGTCGTCTATGCCAACTCCTTCGTCAACGGACCGCGCGGCGACGACTGGAGCGACCTGTGGCTGCGCGACCGCAGGACCGGCAAGCTGTCCCAGGTCGACCGCTCGTACGACGGCTCCAAGACGGAGAAGGAGTCCCTGAACGCGTCGATCAGTGGCGACGGCGGCACCGTCGTCTTCGAGTCCCGGGACACGCACCTGGTGCCCGACGACAACGACACCGCCTGGAACGTGTTCGTGCACGACGTGGCCTCCGGCCGCAACCAGCGCATCCACGGCACCCAGGGCGGCCCCGGCGAGGCCTACACCCGCTCGCCCGCGATCAGCCGCGACGGCCGCCACCTCACCTACATGTCCGAGCTGACCGAGCCGGGCAGCCAGTACGGCAAGGAGTGGCCCGTCTACCTGCGGGACCTGAAGAAGGGCGCGACCACGCTCGTCACCCCCGACACCTCGGGAGGCGCGGCCACGGCCACGGTCGCCCCGGGCGGCATCTCCGCGGACGCCCGCCGGATCGCCTTCTCGTCCGGTGACGCCGGGCTGCTGCCGGGCGACACCAACGACGGCAACGACGTCTTCGTACGCCACCTGCGCTGACGCCCGCCACGACGCGGGCGGCGTGACCACGCGCCGCCCGCATCGTGAGACAGCGGCCCCGTGCGCGGGCAAAGCGTGGCAAGCTGCCTCCGTGCTCTCGTTCGCCATGATTATTGGCAGCAGGCGCGCCGGTCCGCAGTGACCGCCTCGTATCCATCACGTACGGGCGGACACCGTCGCCTCGACCCGCGCGCAGACCTCTCGCACCCGCGAGGGGTTTTTTCGTTTCCCGGCCCAACTGCAGCCGGACACGGAGCGCGAGGGATCATTGGGGGTGGTGGAGCCGGTCATTCCGGTAGACCGAGATCCGACACAGGAGCCAGATCAGCATGACGGAAACCCGCACACCCGACGATTCCTTCCACGTCTTCGACACGACGCTGCGGGACGGCGCGCAGCGCGAGGGCATCAACCTCACCGTCGCGGACAAGCTGACCATCGCCCGGCACCTGGACGACTTCGGCGTGGGCTTCATCGAGGGCGGCTGGCCCGGCGCCAACCCGCGCGACACCGAGTTCTTCGCGCGCGCCCAGGAAGAGATCACCTTCCGGCACGCCCAGCTCGTCGCCTTCGGCGCCACCCGCCGCGCGGGCGCCAAGGCCGCCGACGACCCGCAGGTCAACGCCCTCCTGGCGTCCGGCGCCCCCGTCATCACCCTCGTCGCCAAGTCCCACGACCGGCACGTCGAGCTCGCCCTGCGCAC
>NZ_LIPN01000039.1 GCF_001418325.1 Streptomyces atriruber
CTGGCCGCCGCCCTGCTCGTCGGCGGCCCTGTCGCGGCCACGGCGAGCGCCGCCCCGGCCGCACCGGTCACCTCCGCCGCTTCCGTTTCCGTCTCGCACTCCATCACCGCGGTCGGTGAGATCTGCCTCTCCAAGCTGCCTTCCCAGGCGCACGACACCCTCGACCTGATCGAGGCGGGCGGCCCCTACCCGTACCCGCAGGACGGCACCGTCTTCCAGAACCGCGAGGGTGTGCTGCCGCAGCAGAGCTCCGGCTACTACCACGAGTACACGGTCGTCACGCCGGGCTCCGACGACCGCGGCGCCCGCCGCATCGTCACCGGCGAGAAGAACCAGGAGGACTACTACACGGCCGACCACTACGCGTCGTTCGACCTGGTCGACCACGGCTGCTGAGCCCTGGCGTCAACCGGCCCGCCGGCTCCGCACCGCGGCGAACAGCGCGCAGGCCAGCACGATCAGGGCCACGCTCGCGTACGTCTCGTAGCCGTCCAGAAAGCCGAGGCGCTGCACGAGACCCCAGCCGCGCAGCTCACCGGTGAGCCTGTGGACCAGGCCGACCGCGCCCTGGAACAGCAGGGCCACACCGAGAAACTCCAGTAGCTGCTTCATGGAAAGATCCTCGCCCCGCACTTTCCCGGCGGACATCCGCCGCGAGGCGAGGATCTTCCCCGTGAACGGGTCCGAAAGTCGCGGACCTGCGCGACTTTGGTAGACGATCACGTGTGAGGAGCGACCGCGGCCGCCCGCGGTGCGTAGATTTGTCGACCATGAGCGGCACTGATCCCATGCGTCGGCCCGAACCCGAGCCGACGCCCCTGAGCAGCCCCCTGGCCAGAAGGCCGTGGATGCTGCCCTCCGCCGTCGCCAGGGAGTTCGACCCGAGCCGCGTCGGGCGCGAGTCGCGGCGGACCGTCCGCGACTGGATCGCCGACTTCACCTGCTTCCTCGCCGCCGTCCTCATCGGGATGCTCGGCGCCGACGCGGTCGCCGACAACCCGCACATCGCCCAGGGCTACGCGGAGTTCGACCAGGTGCTCGGCGCGCTCGCCTGTGCCGCGGTCTGGCTGCGCAGACGCTGGCCCGTCGGCCTCGCCCTCGTGATGGTGCCGGTCTCGGTGGCCTCCGACACGGCGGGCGGCGCGGCGGCGGTGGCCCTCTTCACCCTCACCGTGCACCGGCCCTTCCGGTACGTCGCGTGGATCGGCGGGGTCTCGCTCGCGGTGATCCCCCTGACCTACTGGCTGCGCCCCGACAGGGACATGCCCTACTTCGTCTCCATCGCCTTCAGCGGTCTGGTGACCGTGACGGTCATCGGCTGGGGCATGTTCGTGCGCTCCCGCCGCGAGCTCCTGCTCAGCCTGCGCGACCGCGCCGTCCGCGCCGAGAACGAGGCCGCGCTCCGCGCCGAACAGGCCCAGCGGCTCGCTCGCGAGGACATCGCCCGCGAGATGCACGACGTCCTCGCCCACCGGCTCACCCTGCTCAGCGTGCACGCCGGTGCCCTGGAGTTCCGGCCCGACGCGCCCCGCGAGGAGATCGTCCGGGCGGCGGGCGTCATCCGGGAGAGCTCCCACGAGGCGCTGCAGGACCTGCGGCAGGTGATCGGCGTCCTGCGCGGCGGCGAGGCGGACGCCTCAGGCCGCCCGCAGCCCACCCTCGCCGCCCTGGACACCCTGGTCGCCGAGTCCCGCGACGCGGGCATGAAGGTCGTCCTCGCCAACCGCCTCACCGACCCCGACACCGTGCCCGCCGCCCTCGGCCGCACCGCCTACCGCATCGCCCAGGAAGGCCTGACCAACGCCCGCAAACACGCCCCCGGCGCCGAAGTGACCGTCACCGTCACGGGCGCGCCCGGCGAGGGCCTGACCCTGTCCGTCCGCAACCCCGCACCGCCCGGCGACGTGCCCGAGGTGCCCGGCTCGGGACAGGGCCTGATCGGGCTCGCCGAGCGGGCCTCGCTCGCGGGCGGCAGGCTCGGCCACCGGGCCGGGCCCGACGGCGGGTTCCACCTGGAGGCCTGGCTACCGTGGGCGTCATGAAACCGATCAAGCTCCTCCTCGTCGACGACGATCCGCTGGTGCGCGCCGGGCTCTCCTTCATGCTCGGCGGCGCCGACGACATCGAGATCGTGGGCGAGGCGGGCGACGGCACCGAGGTCGCCCCGCTGGTCGGCGAACTCCGGCCCGACGTCATCCTGATGGACATCCGGATGCCCACGATGGACGGCCTCGCCGCGACGGAGGCCCTGCGCAGGCGCCCCGGCGCCCCCGAGGTCATCGTCCTCACCACGTTCCACGCCGACGGACAGGTGCTGCGTGCCCTGCGCGCGGGCGCGGCCGGGTTCGTCCTCAAGGACACCGCGCCCGCCGAGATCGTCGCGGCGGTGCGCGCGGTGGCCGCGGGGGAGCCGGTGCTCTCGCCGACGGTGACCCAGCAGCTGATCACGCAGGTGACCGGCGTCGACCCCCAACTCGACCGGCGACGGCGGGCCCTGGACCGGCTGGCGACGCTGGGGGAGCGGGAGCGGGAAGTGGCCGTCGCCGTCGGCCGGGGCGGATCCAACGCGGACATCGCGGCCCAGCTGTTCCTGAGCATCGCCACGGTCAAGGCGCACGTGTCGAGGATCCTGACGAAGCTGGACCTCAACAACCGCGTGCAGATCGCCCTGTTGGCACACGACGCGGGACTCCTCGACGAGGACGGCTGATCAGGCCGTTCGACGAGGACGGCTGATCAGGGCGGTCGCGGGGAACCGATCACCGCGTCCGGCGCGTTGGCCACATGAGCCCCCCAAAGGAGACACATGGCGGAGACCATCGACCTGGTGACGTACGGCGCGCGGTTCAGAGAGGACCCGCACTCCGTCTACGCGGACCTGCGCGCCCTGGGGCCCGTCCACTGCGTCCGCCTGCCACCACCGGAGGACATGGACGACAGCTATCTGGTGGTGGGGTACGACGAGTGCAGAGCCGCGCTCCGCGAGCCCCGCTTCGCCAAGTCCGCCGCGGCCGCGGGCTTCGCCTTCCACGAGGAAGAGCTGATCGGCACGCATCTGCTGATAGCCGACCCGCCCCAGCACACGCGGCTGCGCGCCCTCATCACCCGGGAGTTCACGGCACGCCGGGTCGAGGCCATGCGGCCCCGCATCCAGCGCATCACCGACGACCTCCTCGACGAGATGCTCGTCCACGGCACATCGGCCGGGACCCGCCGGGCCGACCTGTTCGAAGCGCTGGCCTTCCCGCTGCCGATCACCGTCATCTGCGAGCTGCTCGGCGTCCCCGACATCGACCGCGCGGCCTTCCGCCGCATGTCGAACGGCGTCGTGGCGTCGGCGACCCAGGAGGCCGAGCGCGCCGCCTTCGAGGAACTGGCCGCGTTCCTCGCCGAGCTGGTCGAGGACAAGCGGCGCTCGGCCCCGAGCGGTGATCTGCTGAGCGCCCTGATCCGCACCACGGGCGACGAGGACGGCGACCGCCTCTCGACCGCCGAGCTGCGCGCCATGGCCTTCCTGCTGCTGATCGCCGGGCACGAGACGACGGTCAACCTGCTGGGCAACGCCGTGCACGCCCTCTTCACCCACCCCGACCAACTGGCCGCGCTGCGCGCCGACATGTCCCTCCTGGACGGCGCCATAGAGGAGGCCCTGCGCTATGAGGGGCCGCTGGAGAGCGCGACGTACCGCTTCGCCACCGAGCCCACCGAGCTCGGCGGCGTCGTGATACCGACCGGATCCGTCGTCCGGATCGGCCTCGCCGCGGCCGACCGGGACCCCGCCCGCTTCCCCGAGCCCGACCGCTTCGACATCCGCCGCGCCCCGCAGGGCCACATGGCCTTCGGGCACGGCCTGCACCACTGCCTGGGTGCGCCGCTGGCCCGGGTCGAGGTGAAGATCGCGCTCGGTTCGCTCCTGGAGCGCTGCCCCGGCCTCGCGCCGGACGGGCCGCCGGGGGAGTGGCTGCCCGGGACTCTGATCAGGGGGATGCGGCAGCTTCCCGTCCGGTGGTAGTAGTTCGGTCATGACCGAGTCCTGGACCGAGCCGACGCCCACGCAGCCGGCCGATCAGCAGCCGTCGGATCTGCCCGATCCCCTCGACCTCGCCATGGCCCAGAAGGTCCTGGAGGCCCAGCCGTTCAGCCGCCTCGTCCGGGCCCGCGTCACCCGGTTCGGCGAGGGCGCGGCCACGCTGGAGATCGGCGTCCGCGAGGAACTCCAGCAGCAGAACGGCTTCGTGCACGGCGGCGTCCTCGCCTACGCGGCGGACAACAGCATCACGTTCGCCGCGGGCACCACGCTGGGCCCCGCCGTGCTGACGTCCGGCTTCTCCATCCAGTACGTACGTCCCGCGACCGGCGTCGCCCTCGTGGCGCGCGCCGTCGTCGTCCACTCGGGCCGCCGTCAGGCGGTGGTCCGCTGCGAGCTGTTCGCGGTCTCCGACGAGGGCACCGAGACGCTGTGCGCGATCGCGCAGGGCACGGTGCTCTCCACGGCCTGACGTTCACACGGCCCGACGTCGGCACGAGGAGATCCCTTCCTCAGGGGGTCTCCTGGGCGATCTCCGTCATCCGCACCGGCCGCCGCTCCCGGCGCGACAGTTCGCACGCCTCCGCGATCCGCAGCGCGTGCAGTGCCTCGCGGCCGTCGCAGGGGTTCGCCCGCTCCCCGCGGACGACCTCGACGAAGGCGGCGAGCTCCGCCTCGTAGGCGGGGGCGAAGCGCTCCAGGAAACCGGGCCAGGGCTTGACCGGTGCGGGCGGGCCCGCCGGTTCCGCGGAGGTGAGCGGTGTGCGTTCGTCCATGCCGACCGCCAACTGGTCGCGCTCCCCGGCCAGTTCCATGCGGACGTCGTACCCCGCGCCGTTGCAGCGCGTCGCGGTGGCCGTGGCGAGCGTGCCGTCGTCCAGGGTGAGCACCGCGGCCGCCGTGTCGACGTCGCCCGCGTCGCGGAACATCGCCGGTCCCGCGTCCGAACCGGTCGCGTACACCTCCGCGACCTCGCGCCCCGTCACCCACCGCAGGATGTCGAAGTCGTGGACCAGGCAGTCGCGGTAGAGACCGCCGGAGAGCGGCAGATACGCGGCCGGGGGCGGCGCCGGGTCCGAGGTGATCGCCCGAACGGTGTGCAGCCGCCCGAGCCGGCCCGTGCGCACCGCCTCGCGCGCCGCCGTGTACCCCGCGTCGAAGCGCCGCTGGAAGCCGAGCTGCAGCACCGTACCCGCGGCCTCGACCTCGGAGAGCGCGGCCAGCGTGCCCGGCAGGTCCAGGGCGATGGGCTTCTCGCAGAACACCGGGAGCCCCGCCCGCGCCGCTCTGCCGATGAGCTCCGCGTGTGCCGAGGTGGCCGCGGTGATCACCACGGCGTCCACTCCCGCGGCGAAGACCTCGTCCGTCGAGGAAACCGCCGTCGCCCCGGTCCGCGCCGCGAGGGCGGTCGCCCGCGCGGTGTCGGCGTCGGCGATCACCAGGGACGTCACGTCGGGGTGGTGGCCGAGGGCTGTCGCGTGAAAGGTGCCGATGCGGCCCGTTCCGATCAGTCCGATGCGCATGGACCCACCCTCGCGACGCCGGACCGACCTGTCAATCCTTTGTCCGGACAACAGAACTTAAGAACTTCCCGTCATCATCTCCTGGGACTACGCTCGCCACGTGTCCAAACCAGTCGCCAAAGCAGCTCAGGACAAGCCGGTCCAGGACCCCACGGTGGACCTCCGGCTCGGCGTCGACCGCAGCAGCCCCGTCCCGCTCTACTTCCAGCTGGCCCAGCAGCTGGAAGCGGCGATCGAGCGCGGCGCCCTGACCCCGGGCAGCCTCCTCGGCAACGAGATCGAGCTCGCGGGGCGGCTCGGCCTGTCCCGGCCCACGGTCCGCCAGGCCATCCAGTCCCTCGTCGACAAGGGCCTGCTTGTGCGCCGCCGCGGCGTCGGCACTCAGGTCGTGCACAGCCAGGTCAAGCGCCCCCTGGAGCTCAGCAGCCTCTACGACGATCTGGAGGCCGCGGGCCAGCGCCCCGAGACCCGCGTCCTGCGCACCGCCCTGGAGCCCGCGACCGCCGAGGTCGCGGCGGCGCTCGGGGTCGCCGAGGGCGACGAGGTGCACCTCGTCGAGCGGCTCCGGCTCGCGCACGGCGAGCCCATGGCCCAGCTGCGCAACCACCTGCCGACCGGCCTCCTCGACCTCGACCCGGCGCGCCTGGAGGCCACCGGGCTCTACCGCCTGATGCGCGCGGCGGGCCTCACCCTGCACAGCGCGCGCCAGTCCGTCGGCGCCCGCGCCGCCACGGCGGAGGAGGCGGAGCTGCTCGCCGAACCGGCCGGCGCCCCGCTGCTCACGATGCGGCGCACCACCTTCGACGACACGGGACGCGCCGTCGAGTTCGGCTCGCACGTCTATCGCGCCTCGCGCTACTCCTTCGAGTTCCAGCTCCTCGTACGGCCGTAGGCGGCCCTCCGTCCGCGCACCCCGGGCGTCAGAATGTTCTGACAAAGCCATTGACGCTCCCGCGCGCCCCCCGCTAGAACTCCTCCAGCCGCACCGAGGCGGCCGGGAGAAGAGGGGTGGTCCACCATGCGCACATCCCGTACGGCCCTGCGTACGTCCCGCACGGCGAGGGGCCTCACGGCCTGTCTGGCGGCGATCGCCCTTGCCGCCGGCTGCAGCAGCTCCGGCGGCAAGGACGACGAGGACAAGTCCGGGGACGGCGGCGGGAGCGGCACCGGCGTGAACACGCCGCGCCTCAAGATCGCGATGGTCACGCACTCCGGCGAGGGCGACACCTTCTGGGACATCGTGCGCAGCGGTGCCAAGCAGGCCGCCCGCAAGGACAACGTCGAGTTCCTCTACGCCAACGACAAAGAGGCCAAGGGCCAGGCCGAGCTCGTCCAGTCCTTCGTCGACAAGAAGGTCGACGGGCTCGTCGTCACCCTGGCCAAGCCCGAGGCGATGCGGTCCGTGCTGGCCAACGCCGAGGCCGCGGGCATCCCGGTCGTCACGATCAACTCGGGCGGCGAGTTCTCCGCGAAGTTCGGCGCGCTCAGCCACATCGGGCAGGACGAGTCCGTGGCGGGCGAGGCCGTCGGCGACGAGCTCGACGAGCGCGGCAGGAAGAAGGCGCTCTGCGTCATCCACGAGCAGGGCAACGTCTCGCTCGAACAGCGCTGCGCCGGAGTCAAGAAGACCTTCGGCGGGTCCGTCGAGAACCTGAACGTCGAGGGGACCAACGCGCCCGCCGCCCAGTCCTCCATCAGCGCGAAGCTCCAGGCGACCAAGGACATCGACGCGGTCGTCACGCTCGGCGCGCCCATCGCCGCGTACTCGGTGCAGGCCAAGGAGGATACGGGCAGCAAGGCCGAGATCGACACGTTCGACCTGAACGCCGAGGTCGTGAAGAGGCTCAAGGCCAAGGAGGTCGGCTTCGCCGTCGACCAGCAGCCCTACCTCCAGGGCTACCTCTCCGTGGACGAGCTGTGGCTCTACAAGACCAACGCCAATGTCCTGGGAGGCGGCAAGCCCGTCCTCACCGGACCCGCCATCGTCACCGGGAAGGACGTGCCGAAGCTGGAGAAGTACACCGCTCGCGGTACCCGATGAACACACGCGTGATCCGCGTGGTCGATACTTGGGCGGCTGGGGCCGGGGATCCGGACCGGCCGCACAGAGCAGCAGAGCAAGAAGGGCACGGCGTCGTGGCAAGGGTGAAGACAGGGGTACGTACGGTGGGCGCCGTGCTGGTGGCGGTGCTCGGGGTGACCGCGGGGCTCACCGGATGCAGCAGCACCGGCGGCAAACGCGCGGAGGACGCCCGCAAGGCGGCGACCGCCCAGGGGAAGGCGGCGGTGAGCACGCCGCGCTGGACCTTCGGCATGGTGACCCACTCGGGCGACGGCGACACCTTCTGGGACATCGTCCAGAGCGGTGCCAAGGAGGCCGCCCGCAAGGACAACATCAATTTCCTGTACGCCCATGACGACGAGGCCCAGCAGCAGGCCCAGCTCGTGGACTCCTACATCGACAAGAAGGTCGACGGGATCATCGTCACGCTGGCCAAGCCCGCCGCGATGAAGGGCGCCCTGGCCCGCGCGGAGAAGGCCGGCATCCCGGTGATCACGGTGAACTCGGGCTCCGCGGAGTCCAAGGAGTTCGGCGCGCTCACCCACATCGGCCAGGACGAGACGATCGCGGGCGAGGCCGTCGGCGAGGAGCTCAACAAGCGCGGCAAGAAGAAGGCGCTCTGCATCCTGCACGAGCAGGGCAACGTCGGCCACGAGCAGCGCTGCGACGGCGCCAAGAAGACCTTCGACGGCAAGATCCAGAACCTGTACGTGACCGGCACCAACATGCCCGACGTGCAGTCCTCCATCGAGGCCAAGCTGCAGTCCGACAAGTCGGTCGACGCGGTCGTCACGCTCGGCGCGCCCTTCGCGGACACCGCCGTGAAGGCCGCGGACAGCGCGGGCAGCAAGGCCGAGGTCGACACCTTCGACCTGAACGAGAAGGTCGCCGCCGGTCTGAAGTCCGGCGACCTCGGCTTCGCCGTCGACCAGCAGCCCTACCTCCAGGGCTACGAGGCCGTCGACCTCCTCTGGCTGTACAAGTACAACGCCGACGTCCTCGGCGGCGGCAAGCCCGTCCTGACCGGTCCGCAGATCGTCACCAAGGACCAGGCCGCCGAGCTGGAGGAATACGCGAAGCGAGGAACCCGATGACCGCGACAGCACCGGCGCCGGCACCGGGCGCCAAAACCGACGAGCGGCTCGTCAGGACCTCGCCGCTGAAGAAGCTGATGGGCCGCCCCGAGCTCGGCTCGGTCGTCGGCGCCATCGCCGTGTTCATCTTCTTCTCGTTCGTCGCGGACAGCTTCCTGCAGGCCACCAGCCTCGCGACGGTCCTGTACGCCGCGTCGACCCTCGGCATCATGGCGGTGCCGGTGGCGCTGCTGATGATCGGCGGCGAGTTCGACCTGTCGGCGGGCGTCCTCGTGACGTCCTCCGCCCTGATCTCCTCGATGTTCAGCTACCAGATGACGGCGAACGTCTGGGTCGGCGTCGGCGTCTCGCTGCTCGTCACCCTCGCCATCGGCGTCTTCAACGGCGTGATGCTGACCCGCACGGACCCGCCGAGCTTCATCATCACGCTCGGCACGTTCCTGATGCTGACCGGCATGAACCTCGGCTTCACCAAGATGATCAGCGGCACGGTCTCCACCAAGTCGATCTCCGACATGGAGGGCTTCTCCTCCGCCAAGGAGGTCTTCGCCTCGACGATCACGATCGGCGGCGTCGACTTCAAGGTCACGATCCTCTGGTGGCTCGCCCTGATCGTGGTCGCCACCTGGATCCTGCTGCGCACCCGCGTCGGCAACTGGATCTTCGCGGTCGGCGGCGGCGAGGAAGCGGCCCGCGCGGTCGGCGTCCCGGTCGCCAAGACCAAGATCGGCCTCTATATGGGCGTCGCTTTCGGCGCCTGGATCTCCGGCCAGCACCTGCTGTTCTCGTACGACACCGTGCAGTCCGGCGAGGGCGTCGGCAACGAACTGATCTACATCGTCGCGGCCGTCATCGGCGGCTGCCTCATCACCGGCGGCTACGGCTCCGCGGTCGGTGCGGCCGTCGGCGCGCTGATCTTCGGCATGGTCAGCAAGGGCATCGTGTTCGCCGAGTGGAACTCGGACTGGTTCAAGTTCTTCCTCGGCGTGATGCTGCTCCTGGCGACCCTCCTGAACCACTGGGTCCGCAAGCGCGCGGAGGCGACGAAGTGACCACGGACATGACGAAGACCGACGCGGTCCCCGAGGACGAGGGCGGGCGCACACCGCTCGTCGAGCTCGACGGCGTCAGCAAGTACTACGGCAACATCCGCGCCCTCGAAGGCGTCTCCCTCGAAGTGCACGCCGGGGAGATCTCCTGCGTGCTCGGCGACAACGGCGCGGGCAAGTCGACCCTCATCAAGATCATCGCGGGGCTGCACAGGAACGACGCGGGACGCTTCGCGATCGAGGGCGAGGAGGCGCGGCTCGCCAACCCGCGCGACGCGCTGGACCGGGGCATCGCCACGGTCTACCAGGACCTCGCCGTCGTCCCCCTGATGCCGGTCTGGCGCAACTTCTTCCTCGGCTCCGAGCCGACGAAGGGCGCGGGCCCCTTCCGCCGCATGGACGTCGACCTCATGCGCGAGACGACCCAAGCGGAGCTGCTCCGCATGGGCATCGACCTGCGCGACGTGGACCAGCCCATCGGCACGCTCTCGGGCGGCGAGCGCCAGTGCGTGGCGATCGCGCGCGCCGTCTACTTCGGCGCGAAGGTGCTCGTCCTGGACGAGCCGACCGCCGCGCTCGGCGTCAAGCAGTCCGGTGTCGTCCTGAAGTACGTGGCGGCGGCGCGGGACGCGGGCCTGGGCGTCGTGCTGATCACCCACAACCCGCACCATGCGTACCTGGTCGGCGACCGGTTCGTCCTCCTCAAGCGAGGGGTGATGTCCGGCTCCTACACCCGCGACGAGATCAGCCTCGACGACCTGACCCGCGAGATGGCGGGCGGCAGCGAGCTGGACGACCTCCGCCACGAGCTGGAGGGCCGCGGCTCCGCCTGATGTCTCCGGCCAGCCCCGTAAGGGGCGCGGGGAACTGCGCGCTCAGCCCACGAAAGGCCGCAGACGCGCCTGCGGGGCGGCCGAGCAGACGCGACTGCGGGTATGCCGTGGCCGGTCGCGCAGTTCCCCGCGCCCCTGGGCTACCCGGCCCGGGGGCGCGGGGGATGGTGCCCCGCCCCGGGGTCCCGTTGTGCGCGCCCCGGCAGGGGTGAGGCAGAATCGCCGCAATGAGCACCTACCGCGACCTCGCGCACCGCGGCTCCGCACGAGCCACCGTCCTGCGGACCGTGGGCACCCGCGAACGCCGATCGCACCTCACGGCGCCGCGCGTCAACACCGTCGGCATCGACATCGGCGGCACCAAGGTGATGGCGGGCGTCGTCGACCCCGACGGCAACATCCTGGAGACCCTCCGCACGGAGACCCCGGACAAGTCCAAGAGCCCCAAGGTCGTCGAGGACACCATCGTCGAGCTGGTCCTCGACCTCTCCGACCGGCACGACGTGCACGCCGTCGGCATCGGCGCCGCGGGCTGGGTCGACGCGGACCGCAACCGCGTGCTCTTCGCCCCGCACCTGTCCTGGCGCAACGAACCGCTGCGGGACCGCATCTCGGGCCGCCTGGCCGTGCCCGTCATGGTCGACAACGACGCGAACACCGCCGCCTGGGCGGAGTGGCGCTTCGGTGCGGGCCGCGGCGAGGACCACCTGGTCATGATCACCCTCGGCACCGGCATCGGCGGCGCGATCCTGGAGGACGGCCAGGTCAAGCGCGGCAAGTTCGGGGTGGCCGGAGAGTTCGGCCATATGCAGGTCGTCCCCGGCGGCCACCGCTGCCCGTGCGGCAACCGCGGCTGCTGGGAGCAGTACAGCTCGGGGAACGCGCTGGTCAGGGAGGCCCGCGAGCTCGCCGCCGCCGACTCCCCGGTCGCGTACGGCATCATCGAGCGGGTGAAGGGCAACGTCCCCGACATCACGGGTCCGCTCATCACCGAGCTGGCCCGCGAGGGCGACGCCATGTGCGTCGAGCTCCTCCAGGACATCGGCCAGTGGCTCGGCGTCGGCATCGCGAACCTCGCCGCCGCCCTCGACCCCTCCTGCTTCGTGATCGGCGGCGGCGTCAGCGCCGCCGACGACCTGCTGATCGGCCCGGCCCGCGACGCCTTCCGCCGTCACCTGACCGGCCGCGGCTACCGCCCCGAGGCCCGCATCGCCCGCGCCCAGCTCGGCCCCGAGGCGGG
The DNA here is from genome assembly GCF_001418325.1 of Streptomyces atriruber. Classification (GTDB taxonomy): domain Bacteria; phylum Actinomycetota; class Actinomycetes; order Streptomycetales; family Streptomycetaceae; genus Streptomyces; species Streptomyces atriruber. Next base: position 11,829 of record NZ_LIPN01000039.1, read on the forward strand.
CATGGTGGGCGCCGCCGACCTGGCCCGTCTCGTCGCCCGCCGCTTCCGCCGCGCCAACCGGCGCCGCGTGGAACGCTACGAACGCTATGAGCGCTACGCCGAGGCCCGCCGCACCAACGACCGCACCTCCCAGGGAACCCAGTAGATGACCGTGCCACGCCAGCCCTCGTCCCCGGACCACCCCGGCGCCTCCGAGCCGTCGGACCGGGAGGGGGGCAAGGCCCGCAAGACCGAGGACCGCAGTCACATGATCCGCCGCCGGTGGCTGACGGCGATCATCATCGTGCTGCTCATCGGCGTGCCCGCCGGCTACCTGGTGATCTCCGCGAACCAGAGCCGCAACAGCGGCCGCGACAAGGAGAACAAGTACTCCGCGACCGGCCTCACCGCGGGCTGGCCCTCCAAGGTGCAGCGCCGCCTGTACGACGTGCCGATCCAGCCGTACTCGGAGGAGGTCGCGTACTACGAGACGAACAACTGGCGCACCAGCCGCCTCTACGCCCAGTTCCTCACCAGCAACGCGGGCCTGCAGCGCTTCCTCAAGCAGATCGGTACCGACGAGGGCGCCCTCAAGGCCGACGACATCACCATCAGCAAGCGCGACCAGAAGGTCGTCGGCTGGGAGTTCACGGGCCCCGGCCCCTGGTACGGCCTCACCCACGAGCAGAAGGACCCGGCGCCGACGCTGGACGTCGTCGTGGACCGCTCGAACACGCGGCATCCGATGATCTACGTGGTGTCGACGACGACACCCTGAAAGGCGACGGCGCCCTGAAATCGTCCGGCCGATTGTGAAGATGGCGGCGATCACCCGGTGCGCCGCCGCCGGGCCTCCTACCGTGAGGCCATGAGCAGACTTCAGGGATCAGAGGCGTCGTACGACAGACGCAGATTGCACCAGTGGTTAGCCGGACGGGCCCGCGCCGAAGGGGTGGGGCGCCGCGACATGCTGAAGCTGGTCGCCGCCGCGGGCCTGGTCTCGGCGGTGCCGGCCGGTCTGGCGGCGTCCCCGGCGGGCGCGGCGGACGGGGGCATCGTCAAGCCGCTGCCGCCGGAGTGGTTCACCGTCCACGGCACGAACGCGGAGTCCCGCTTCGAGGCGTTCGCGGGCACCGGCTTCACCACCCCCATCTCCCGCTTCTTCGTCCGCAACCACACGAAGACCCCGCTCCTGGACGCGGCGGCCTGGAAGCTGAAGATCTGGGGCGACGGGCTGACGGGCGGCGCGCGGGAGTTCACCCTCGCCGACCTCAGGCGCTTCAAGCCGGTCACGCGCACGGCGTTCGTCGAGTGCGCGGGCAACGCGCGCAACTTCTTCAAGACGCAGCAGGGCCAGGCGCCCTTGGGCACCCCGTGGACCATGGGGGCGATCGGCACGGCCCACTGGCGCGGGGCGCGCCTCTCCGACGTCCTGCGCAGGGCGGGCCTCTCCGACCGGGCGGTGGACATCATGCCGCGCGGCCTCGACGACGAGTACGTCACGTCGAACGGCACGAACTACGGCCGTGTGCGCCGCCCCATGCCGATCGCCAAGGCGCTGGACGACGTCATCCTCGCGTATGAGATGAACGGCGAGCCCCTGCCGCCCGACCACGGGCATCCGGTGCGCCTCCTCGCCCCGTCCTGGGTGGGCATCTCCTCGATCAAGTGGCTGGGCGACATCGAGGTCTCGACCGCGCCGCTCTACTCGCCCTGGAACACGGACTTCTACCGCCTCTACGGAGACGCCTACCCGCCCGAGGGCAGCGCCCCGCTGACCCGGCAGACCCTGAAGTCGGCCTTCGAGCTCCCCCTGAACGCCACCCTGTCCGGGCGCACCCGGCACCGGCTCACGGGCCGCGCCTGGTCGGCCGAGGGCGCGATCACCCGGGTCGAGGTGAGTACGGACGGCGGCGCGTCCTGGCGGTCGGCGCAGCTGCACGACCACGGGCAGCGGGGCTCCTGGACCCGCTGGTCGACCCCGTGGAAGCCCGGCAGGCCGGGCCCGGCGGAACTCCTCTCCCGTGCCACGGACTCCACGGGCCGGACGCAGCCGGAGACGACCGTGTTCAACACCCAGGGGTATCTGTTCGACGCGGTGGTGCGGCACCCGGTGACGGTGAGCGGCTGAGGTCCGGGCCCGGGCATCTCACCCGGCGGCCGCCCACCGTTCGTACGCGGCGGCCGCCACGGCCAGGTCCTCCCAGGCCATCCCAGCCGACTTGAACAGCCGGGGCCGCCCTGCCACGGCCCGCACCTCGCCCCGGACCAGGGCGTCCAGCGTGTGCAGCCCCGCCATGTCGAAGGCTCCCTCGGCGGCCGCGAGGACCAGGTCGCCGCACTCCCGCGCCGCCACCGAGCGGGACTCCGCCACCACCGTGGCGCGGCCCACGAGAGCGGCGTCGACCTCACGGGCGTCCGGCTCGTGCGAGCCGACCGCGGCGACCGTGGCGTGGTCGGGCAGCAGGGAGCCGTCGAAGAGGGGCTCGCGGGCGGTGGTGCAGCAGCAGACCACGTCCGCGCGGGCCACGGCGTCCGCCTTCGCCGCGGACGCCGAGAGGCCGACGGCACGGCAGCGTGCGACGAACTCCGCCATCCGCCCGGCGTGCCGCGCGACCACGTCGACGTGGCGCAGCCCCGGCCGCACCGCCCGCACCGCTTCCACGTGCCCCCACGCCTGCGGTCCGGTCCCGAAGACGACGAGCCGCTCGGCGTCCGGGACCGCCAGACGGCCGACGGCCACCCCGGACACGGCCGGGGTGCGCAGAGAGGTCAGCGCGATCCCGTCCAGGAGGGCCAGCGGCGTGTGGGTCCCGCCGTCCAGGAGGATGTACAGGCCCTGGACGCGGGGGAGACCGCGGTCCGCGTTGCCCGGCGTGACCGTGGCGACCTTCACGCCGGCGTACGAGGCGGTGGCCGACGGCATCGTGAGCAGCTGGCCGCCGGGCACGTCCGCGACGCCGCGGTCCGGCTCCGCCGCCGGGTCGAGCCCGGCGGCGAGGACGGCCTCCAGGGCGTCGATCGCGGCGGACATGGGGACGAGGCGTTCGACGGCCTCGGCATCGATCTGGTGCATATCAGGACAGCCCTCCGAATTCACGTTAAATTGCACTGGCAGTGGCCGCAGTGCGTCCTGGCCTCTATGCCCCCGGACCGCTCCGGAAAGGCACACCGTGACGAGCGACAACACCACCGGGCCCGGCTACGGCGTCCACTCCGAGGTCGGCAGGCTCCGCAAGGTCCTGGTCTGCGCACCCGCCCTGGCCCACCGCCGCCTGACCCCCACCAACTCCGCCGACCTGCTCTTCGACGACGTGATGTGGGTGGAGAACGCCCAGCGCGACCACGCCGACTTCGTCGCGGAGCTCCGGCGGCGCGGGGTCGAGGTCGTCGAGCTGCACGACCTGCTCGCGCGGACCATGGGCGTGCCCGGGGCCAGGGACTGGCTCCTGGACCGGAAGATCACCGCCAACCAGGTCGGGTTCGGGCTCATGGACGACACCCGCGCCTTCCTGGAGACGCTGGAGCCGCGGCAGCTCGCCGAGTACCTGATCGGCGGTCTGGCCACCACGGACCTGCCGGACGAATACCGCTCCGACTACGTCGCGCTCGCCCGCGAGTCCACCGGCGCGGGCGAGTACCTGATGCCACCGCTGCCGAACACCCTCTACACCCGCGACACCACGTGCTGGCTGTACGGCGGCGTGACCCTGAACCCGCTCTACTGGCCCGCCCGGCACGACGAGACGCTGCTCATGAAGGCGGTCTACCAGTTCCACCCCGACTTCACCGGCTCCACCGTCTGGTGGGGCGACCCCGAACTCGACTGGGGCCAGGCGACCTTCGAGGGCGGCGACATCATGCCCGTCGGCAACGGCGTCGTCCTCATGGGCATGAGCGAGCGCACCTCCCGCCAGGCCATCACCCAGGTCGCCGCCGCACTGTTCGACAGGGGCGCGGCCGAACGCGTCGTGGTCGCAGGCATGCCCAGGCTGCGGGCCGCGATGCACCTCGACACCGTGTTCACCTTCGCCGATCGTGACATCGTCACCCTCTACCCGAAGATCATGGACGCGGTGCACACGTTCACGCTGCGCCCCGGCGACGGCCCCGCCGGGGTCTCGATCACCGACGAGGGGTCCCGGACGTTCGTCGACGTGGTCACCGAGGCGCTCGGACTCTCCTCGATGCGGGTGATCGAGACCGGGGGAGACGTCTACGCATCGGAGCGCCAGCAGTGGGACAGCGGCAACAACGCGGTCGCCCTGGAGCCGGGCGTGGTCTTCACGTACGACCGCAACACCCAGACCAACGCCCTGCTGCGCAAGGCCGGAGTCGAGGTCATCACGATCGTCGGCGCCGAGCTGGGGCGGGGGCGCGGCGGCGGGCACTGCATGACGTGCCCGCTGATCCGGGACGCGTGAGGGCGGGAACTGGTGTGCGGGGTCGATGGCAGCGGGTAACGTCGCCCCCATGAGCAAGAACATCAACAATCCCGTGGGCATGGGCGGCGGCCAGCGCAAGAGGCAGTCCCGCGCCGAGCGTCAGAACAACGGCCCGCACCGCAACCTCGACCGCAAGGGTGCCGCCGACCAGAAGGCGGAGCTGGTGCGCAAGATGCGCGAGAAGGTGGGCGCGGTCGAGAGCGCCGAGCCCGAGCAGACGGGCGGCGACACCGCGCAGAGCTGACGCGCCGCCGCGGCGGCGGCCCGCGCACGCGGGACCGTCTCAGACGCGCTGCGGCCCGGGAGCCGTTCCGGCGGAGCGGAGGACCAGCAGGGTGATCTCGCTGGGGGCGAAGACGCGGAACGGCGGGCCCCAGAAGCCGGTGCCGCGGCTGGTGTAGAGCTGGGTGCGGGTGCCGTGGCGGCTGAGGCCCGCGAGTGCGGGCTGGTCGATGCCGACGAGGTGGTGGAAGGGCCAGATCTGGCCGCCGTGCGTGTGGCCGGAGAGCTGGAGGTCGATGCCGGCCGCCGCGGCCCGGTCGATGAACTTGGGCTGGTGGGCCAGGAGCAGGACGGGCAGGTCGGGGTCGGCGCCGGACAGGGCTCCGGCGAGGTGGGCCCGGTGGCCGGGCAGACCGGAGGACTCGGCTGTGACGTCGTCCACACCCGCGACCACCAGGGTGTCGCCGCCGCGTTCCAGCAGCAGATGCCGGTTGCGCAGCGGCTCCCAGCCCAGCTCGTCCATCAGGTCGACCCAGCCCTGGGCCTCGCTGTAGTACTCGTGGTTCCCGGTGACGTAGACCTTGGCCCGGGTGGCTCGCACGGTGCCGAGCGGAGCGGCCTGGGCGCGGCGGCGTTCGGCCGTGCCGTCCGCGATGTCGCCGGTGTGGCAGACCAGGTCGGCGTCCAGCGTGTTGACCCTCTCGCAGACCCGCGCCGACCAGCGGGCGCGGTCCAGCGGGCCGTAGTGGGTGTCGGTGATGAGCGCGACACGGGTGCCGTCCAGTCCGGCTCCCAGGCGCGGGAGTCGCACGTCGAGCCGCCGCACCCGTGGCACCCGGCGGGCCTCGGCGTACCCCCAGGCGAGCAGTGCGGCGGCGACGCCGAGGACGGCCCAGGTGACGATCCGGGCCCGGGTCCGACCGTCGCCAGCACCGGCGATGGTCAGGGCCGTCCGCAGCAGGACGCCGAGCAGGACGGACCAGGTGAACAGCACCCAGCCGGTTCCGAGGAGGGTGGCTCCCACGATCGCCGCCCGGTCCTGCTGCCGTCGGCCGTGGCCGCGCATCATCGTGATCGGCATGGTGACCAGACCGAGGGCGAACAGGGCGGTGCCGCCCAGCGCCACGGGGAGCGGCCAGTGCTGTCCTGCGTGCAGCAGCACCCAGCAGGGCACGGCCCACAGCAGGAGGGGGGCGACCAGCGGGAGATAGCGCATCAGGCGGCGCAGTCGGCTCTGCCGGGTCGCACGAGCCGCACCGTCCGCGGAACGGGCTTCGCTGGTGTCGGTCACGCTTCCCCTCCTCGGGCAACCGGGCTGCAGGCGCGCACTGTACCCGGTCGCCCCTGCCGCCCCGTCACCGCCCGCGCCGCCCTGCGCGGTCACCGGTTTCCCTCAGGTGCGGTACGCGAAGTAGCGCGCATTGGGGTAGGACGCGACCAGGCTCGCGAGCGACCTGCGGTAGGTGTCGGTGTCGTGGTAGGTCAGGTACGGCATGCCCTGCCTGTCGCGGTACGTCACCAGCATGGTGTGGTCCTTGGACCCGTCCTTGTCGAAGTCCACCTGCAGGACGTCGCCGACGTCCATTTGGTAGACGCTCGCCAGGTTCGGGGCCCGCCGGTTGGACAGCGTGAACCATGCCCATTCGTTCACCCCGACCCAGGAGGTGCTCTGGCCCGCGCTCTCGTACCACCAGTTCCGGTAGTCGTAGGCGGAGCCGGGGACGGGCTTCCAGCCGCCCGCCTTCAGCGCCTGGCTGACGAAGTTGGTGCAGTCGCCACCGGCTCCGTTGAACTTGCGGTAGGCCGGGTTGTAGCTGCGCCAGTACTTCTCCGCGTACTGCGCCATCGCGGAGTAGCCGTAGGCGCCTGCCGTCTTGCCCGAGGGCATCGGCGTGGTGGGGTACTTGGTCGAGGCCGGTGTGCCGTCCGGGTACTGGTTGCCGTCGTCGTCGATGGTGTTCGTCCGGGCCGCCGAGGGCTCGTCGACCGCGACGGGGCCCTGGTTGCGCGAGGTGATCGCGGTCAGCTGCCAGCCGCCGTCCTTCGTGCCGGCGAGCTTCAGTTCCTGCCGCGTCGAGAACGCGGTGGTCCGCGGCCCGCCCTCGCGCACCTTCTTGTACGTGAGCGTCGACGACGCGGTGACCTGGACGGTCGCCGTGCTGCCGGTGAGCGTGGCGCGGTCCACGACGACGCGGGTGTCCGCCTTCGTGTAGGCCTCGCCGAGCTGGGCAAGGCGCGACTTGCGGGCGCGCAGCGACCGCAGCGCGGCGTCCTCGTCCGTCCGCAGCCGGGCGGACATGCGCGGCGTCCCCGCGCCGGCGTCCGGGCCGCTGCGCCCCGCGCGGTCCTCCACCAGGGCCTGGGTGCGCCGGGAGAGGACATCATCGGCGATGCGGGCGAAGGCGGCGAGTGTCCGGTGGTCGGCCTTGCGGGGCACATCACCGGCGTCCGCGTGCGCGGAGGGCGCGAGCAGGCAGCCGGACGCCACGGCCGCGGCCAGACCGGCGAGGGCGGCGGGTCTGTATCTCTTGGGTATCGCTATGGATGTCACTGCGTTTCCTCTTCCGTTGCCCGATCACCCCGACCGGGGGACGGAATTTTGGCACAACTGCGGGCCCTTCCTGTGCCGTTGCCCCTCTTTGCGGAACCCGAAGGCTCCCGGACCAGGCGGCCAGGGCCCCCGCAGGCCGGGTCGCACGCCTCCAACTGCCTTTAATGTGAGCGCCAGAACGCAACAGGGGAGGCATACGGGGTGGGTGGGGGCAAGATGGCCACAGGCCAGGGCAGCGGGAGACGGCGGGCGGCACCGGGGGAGCGCCGCGCGGGGACCGGTCGGCGCAGGAAGTCCAGGCAGCGGACCACGGGCGGCATACCCGGCGCCCTCGCCGGGGTGCGCGGACAACTGCGTCGGCTGCGTCCGGCCTATCCCCGGCCGGGGCGCAGCGGTTGGCGCCGGTGGCTGCCTTCGTGGCGCCAGTGGCTGGGCGCTTTCCTGTACCTGGCCCTCGGTTTGACCGGCTTCGTCACGATCGCGTACGCCACCACGGGCATACCGGATGACCTCAACTCGTTCGCCACGCAACAGGACAACGTGTACTACTGGTCCGACGGCAGCGTCATGGCCCGCACCGGCTGGGTCATCCGGCAGGAGATACCGCTGAAGAGGGTGCCGCCGAAAGTCCGGGGCGCCGTCCTCGCCGCCGAGAACGCGAGCTTCTACTCGGATGCCGGCGTCTCACCGAGCGGTGTCCTGCGCGCAGCGACCGCCGCGGTCACCGGAGGAGAGACCCAGGGCGGGTCGACCATCACCCAGCAGTACGTGAAGAACGTCTACCTCAGCCAGGACCGCACCCTGTCCAGGAAGTTCACCGAAGCCCTGCTCGCCCTGAAGCTGGACAACCACACGAGCAAGGACGAGATCTTCCAGAACTACCTGAACACGAGCTGGTTCGGGCGGGGCACCTACGGCATCCAGCGTGCCTCGCACGCCTACTACGGCAAGGACGTCGCGCGCCTCAACCCCAGCGAAGGCGCCTTCCTGGCCGCTCTCCTCAAGGGTGCCGGACTCTACGACCCGGCCCTCGGCAAGGAGAACCGCGAGCGGGCCGTCGAACGCTGGAACTGGATCCTGGACCGCATGGTGGCAACCGGCCACCTCACCCAGGCCGAGCGGGCCACCTACAAGAAGTTCCCCGAACCGACGAAGTCGGGCTCGGGCGACATCCCCGGCGCGCGGACCGGCTACCTGGTGGAGCTGGCCAAGCGGTACGCGATCAAAGCCGGGCACATCACCGCCGCCGACTACGACCTGGGCGGCTACCAGATCCACACGACCTTCGACCGCAAGCGCACCGAGGCCCTGACCGCCGCCGTCCACGAGGCCGAGAAGGACTTCGACGCCGAACGGCGGCCCGACACCGACCAGCATGCCAGGATCGGCGCGGCGAGCGTGGCCCCGGACGGCCGGCTGCTCGCCGTGTACGGCGGCCGCGACTTCCTGAAACAGGGCTTCAACCAGTCCAACGCGACGACCATTCCGGCCGGTTCGGCCTTCACCCCCTTCGTCTATGCCGCCGGGCTCGAGGACGGCGTCAAGCGCACCCGGGAGGGGCGCCGCACTCCCGTCTCCCCGGCCAGCGTCTACGACGGCGACGACAAGATCGCCGTACAGACGCCGGAGGGACCCTACTGGGACCGCAGCGGCAAGGTGGTCAAGGGCCGCAACGAAGGCGGCCGCGACTGGGGCGAGGTGACCTTGCGCCAGGCCGTCGCCGACTCCGTGAACACACCCCTGCTCCAACTCGGCCTCGACGCAGGCCTGGACCGGGTGGAGAAGTACGCCCTGCGGGCGGGACTGCTCCCCTCCAGCCTGGGAGAACGGATCCCCGTGTTCGCACTCGGGGAGAACTCGACGCCCAGCGCCATCCGGATGGCCGGTGCCTACCAGACCTTCGCCGCCCAGGGCATGCACACCGACCCCTACTCGGTGCGCTCGGTGACCCGGGCCGGGGACGCCGTGCCGCTCGCCGTACCGCGACCCGCCCGGGCGATGTCGAAGAAGACCGCCCAGGCGGTCACGGACGCCCTGCGGGCCACCATGACCGACGGGTCGGCCAAGGCGGCGGGCGCGGCACACCCCGCCGCCGTGGGCAAGACCGGGACGACCACCGCGAACAGGGCGGGCTGGTTCGTGGGAGGCACCCACGACGAGACCACGGCCGTGGTCGTCTACCGCATGTCGCTCAAGGACCTGGTGCCCCTGTCGCTCAAGGGGCTGGGCGGCGACGCTCCCACCACACCCGCCAGCCGACGGGCGGTGGATCTGTGGACCCACTACATCGAGGCGCTCACCTAGGGCCTGTGTCGGAAGTCCCGCCTGCCCCCGCTACTTGATGAGCGACTTCCACTTCGGTGCCTGCGCCGGGTCGAGCAGGCGCAGCCGGTCCAGGACCTTCGGGTCCTGGACATCGAGCCAGTCGGCCAGCTCGCGGAACGACACGCAGCGCACTCCCTTGCGCGGACACACCTTGCGCATCACATCCTCGACGGCGCTCATGTATATGCCGCCGTTCCAGTCCTCGAAGTGGTTGCCGATGAACATCGGCGCCCGGCTGCCGTTGTAGACGCGGTCGAACCCGTTCATGTACGACGTGGAGACCTGCTCCTGCCACGCCGGGAACCGTGCCGGGTCGCCCTGGGTGCTGTCACCGGACTGGTGATAGAGGAAGTTGAAGTCCATGGAGAGGACCTGCACCTCTTTGCCCTCCAGGGGCAGGAGCTGCAGAGGGAAGTTCCACAGGCCCCCGGCCTTGGACGGCCATATCTGGAAGTCGCCCGACGAACTCGCGTCGTAGCGCCAGCCGAACGGCTTGGCCGCGGCCAGGAGGTTCTTCTGCCCCTCCAGACAGGGCGCACGGCCGCCGACCACTTCCCGGTCCGGATCGAAGGGCAGGGGCCTTTCCTCGGTGAACCCGGTGTTGGTCTTCCACTCCTTGATGAACGCGTACGTCTGCTCGATCTCGCTCTTCCACTCCCCGGCACTCCAGTCACCGCCGCCCTTGGCGCCGCAGAAGTGCCCGTTGAAGTGCGAACCGATCTCGTGCCCGTCCTTCCAGGCACCGCGCAGCTGCTCCAGCGTGGTCTGGATGTGCGGGACGGTCGGATACGAGATGGCGGCCGCCCCCGCGTTGTGCTGCGGCGGACGGTAGAGCGACTTCTTGCTCTCCGGCAGGAGGTAGATCCCGGTGAGGAAGAACGTCATGTGAGCCTTGCTCTCCCGCGCCACTCGGCGGAAGTGGGAGAAGCGGCGGTCGTCGCCCTCCAGCGCGCCGTCCCAGGAGAAGACCACGAACTGCGGCGGCTTCTCACCGGGCTTCAGCTTCTCGGGCTTGAGCTGCCCGGACTGCGGCCCGGTGTACGAGGTGGAGCCGTCCCCCAGCACCCGCACCTTGCCGTCCCACTTCTCCTCCCCCTTCAACGCCCGCTTGGCCGCACGCGCCTTCTGCGCCGCACTGCCCGAAGAAACGGACGCGGTGCGCCCGGAGCCGCCCCCGTCCCCGGAGGAGTCCGCCAGAGCGATGACCCCCGTGGCCGCCGCCCCGCCCAGCCCGATCACAGCCGCGATCACGGCCATCTGCTTGCGCCGCCGAGCCTTCGTACGCGCCTTGCGGGCAGCGCGGGCCCCGGCCCGGACGGATCCAGTGCCGTCGGGTTCGATCACTGCGGTCCCACCCCGTGTCCAGCGCGGCAGGGCCACGCGTGAATTGTTTGTATGAATATAGGGCTGGCGGTGTGGCTGTCCGCACCCTGGGGCGCCTGTAAGGCCTCAGCGGCGCCGACAGGAGGCTGTGGAGCCGGTCCATCACTCGAATGGGCGTACGTAACGGGCTTCAGCCCCGGCAGAACAGGTGGAAAGAGGCGGGCGGGCGGACGATGGCGAGGGGGTCCGACAAGCCTGCGAGGTGGTCGCTGTGCAGATCAGAGCGGTGGTATCGGAGTTCCTCGGGACGTTGCTCCTCGTCTTCTTCGCCGTGGGGTCGGCGGTGCTCGGCGCGGAGTTCATCGGCACGCTCGGCATCGCGCTGGCGTTCGGCTTCACGCTGCTGGCCCTCGCGTACACCCTCGGCCCGATCTCCGGCTGCCACGTCAATCCGGCAGTGACCCTCGGCATGCTCGTCGCGCGTCGCATCGACGGCCGCACCGCCGTCACTTACTGGGCCGCGCAGTTCCTCGGCGGTATCGCAGGCGCGGCCCTGCTCTTCCTGCTCGCCAAACAGGTGCCGGGCCTGAAGACGAGCGAGGCATTCGGCAGCAACGGCTACGACGACCGCTCCGAGGTCGGCATCAACCTGGGTGGCGCCTTCCTCGCGGAAGTGGTCCTGACCTTCCTCCTCGTCTTCGTCGTCCTCGGCGTGACGCACCGGGTGGCGGTGACCGGCTTCGACGGGCTGCCGATCGGCATCGCGCTTGCCGTCATCCACCTGGTCGGCATCCCGCTGACCGGCACCTCGGTCAACCCCGCCCGGAGCCTGGGCCCCGCCCTGTTCGCCGGGGGAGCCGCGCTGTCCCAACTGTGGCTGTTCATCGTGGCCCCCCTGGTGGGCGGCGCCATCGCGGCGCTCGTGCACCACGTGACCCACCCCGTGGGCGAGGAGCGGGTCATCGCCGACAAGGCGTCCGCCGCGTGACCCGGAACCGCCCGCCCCGCTGACCGCGGCCCCACCCGGCCATCACGGGGTGTCATCGGCCGGGGTCAGGGCATCTGCGGCACCCGGAACCTGCGCCGGTATTCACCGGGCGTCGTGTTCAGGCGGCGCCGGAACGCCCGTACCAGCGTGTCCACCGTGCCGAAACCGCAGTCGGACGCGATCCGTTCGAGCGTGGCGTCCGAGGACTCCAGGTCGTGGCGTGCCTTCTCCACGCGCACCGACTCGATGTACGCGTGCGGGGTCACCCCCAGTTCGGTCTTGAACAGGCGCGTCAGGTGCCGGTCGCTGACATGTGCGTACTCGGCGAGAGCGGTCACGGTCAGTGGTCCGCCGATGTGGCGCAGGACGTGGTGGCGCAGGTCCTCGATGCGACGCGTCGTGGACACCTGGGTCAGCGGGACGCTGAACTGGCTCTGCCCGCTGGGGCGTTTGAGGTACATCACCAGTTGGCGGGCCACCCGCAGTGCGACCGCCTCGCCGAGATCGTCGGCGATCAGCGCCAGGGAGAGGTCGAGGCAGGCGCTGATGCCGGCGCCGGTCCACACGTTGTCCTCGCGGATGAAGATCGGGTCGGCGTCGACCTGGACCGCCGGGTGATCGGCGGCCAGCTGCTGCGCGGTCGACCAGTGCGTGGTCGCCCGCTTGCCGTCCAGCAAGCCCGCCGCGGCCAGCAGGTGCGCGCCCACGCACACGGAGGTGATCCGGTGCGAGCGCCCGGCGAGGACCTTCACCCACTCGACGAGCTCGGGATCCACGAGCGGGTGTACGCGGCGTTCCTCGTCCGTCTCCACGGCGCCGGGCACCAGCAGGGTGTCGATGCTGCGGCGTGCGACCTCCTCGAAGGTGATGTCGGGCAGGATGCGTACGCCCGCCCCCGTGGTGACCGGATCCATGGCCGCGGCGGCGAGCACGACCTCGTAGCCCGCCGCCTCGTCGGTCTCGCGCAGCGCGAGCGAGAACACCTCGGGGGGCCCGGTGACGTCGAGCAGGTCGACGCCGTCGAAGAGCACGATGACGATGAGCCGTCTGGCGGCGGTGTCCGGCACGGAACTCTCCCCGGTCAGCTGGGCGGCGGGCGTGTCTGGATCTGCAGATTACATGTCATTGCCGACGTCCCGGCCCGGTCCTAGCGTGAGAGGCGCAGCTCGGCGGACCACCGCGAACTGCACCTCTCCCACGCATCACCGAAGGCGGTACACCCATGTCCCGAACGACGCTGCGCGAGCTCAACGGCTTCGACCAGGAGCCCGCGAAGCTGGCCGACTCGACGCTGATCCTGATCGACTTCCAGAACACCTACACCCGGGGCGTCATGGAACTCGACGGCTGGGAGAAGTCCCTGGATGCCGCTGCGCAGCTGCTGGCGCGGGCCCGCGAGGCCGGCACCCGCATCGTGCATGTCATCAACGACGGCGGTGAGGGCACCCCGTACGACATCCGCGCCGAGATCGGCGGCATCCACCCCGAGGTCGCACCCCTGGAGGGCGAGCCGGTTGTCGTCAAGCAGGTCCCGAACGCGTTCGTGGGCACCGACCTGGCCACCCACCTGACCGAGGGCCAGGACGTCGTCATCGCGGGCTGGATGACCCACATGTGTGTGGCGTTCACCGCGCAGGGCGCCTTCCTCAACGGCAACCGCCCCACTGTCGTCGCCGAAGCCACCGCGACCCGCTCGCTCCCGGTCGCGGGCACCGACATCGACGCCCGCCAGGTGCACTACAGCGCGCTGGCCACCATCGCCGACCTGTACGGGGTCGTGGTTCCCACCCACAAGGAGATCGTCTGATGAAGACCACGCTGCTCCGCTCGGCCGCCGCCCTGGGCGCCGCCGTCGTGCTCGCCACCACCATGACCGCCTGCGGCGGAAGCTCCGAGGCTGCCACGCGCACCGACAGCCGCGACCAGCGCCACGAGAAGAACCACGCCAAGGACACCACGACCCTGCGCCGGCTGATGAAGCTGGATGAGACGCCCGCGAAGCTGTCCGACGCGACGCTGGTCCTCGTCGACTACCAGAACGTCTACACCGGCGGCACGATGGAGCTCACCGGCTGGCGCGAGGCGGTCGAGAACACCAGGACCCTCCTGGAGCGGGCCCGCAAGGCGCACACGCCCGTCATCCACATCGTGGAAAAGGGCTACGACCTCAAGTCGAAGGCCGGCCAGATCATCCCGGCACTCAAGCCGGCCAAGGGGGAGACCGTCGTCGAAAAGGCCGTCCCCAACGGCTTCCACGACACCGACCTCGCGGCCGAGCTCAAGAAGACCGGCCGCAAGAACGTCATCATCTCCGGCTTCATGACCCACATGTGCACTCTCTCCACCACCGAGGGCGCCGTCTACAACGGCTACCACCCGACCGTGATCGGCGACGCCTCGGCCACCCGTCCCCTCCCGGTCAACGGCAACCCCCGCGGCATCCCCGCCAAGCAGGTGCACGAGTCCGCCCTCGCCACGATCCAGGACCGCTTCGGCGTCGTGGTCCCCGAGCAGCGCGACCTCAAGTAGGCGCCACGGGCCCCACGCGGTGCCCGCGCACTTTCCGGCAGGGAAGCGGCCGCCCCGGCTTCCCTGCCTTTGCGCGCGCCCCCTCTCACCCCCATCTTTCGGGAAGGAAAGACTCGTCGTGAGAGCATCAGGTGCCTCGAGCGATATGCCGCCCGTGAGATGTTCAACCTGGTCAAAACGGCATCCGGTGACCCCCCTGTCATGGGGGCGTCCATGACAGATGAGAGGGTCGGGCGGGTGAGCGAGACACCGATGAACACCCTGCAATACCGCTTTGACGGGCCAGAAGACGCCCCAGTCCTGATCCTGGGCTCCTCACTGGGTACCACCTGGCACATGTGGGACCGCCAGATACCCGATCTGATCCGGCACTGGCGGGTGTTCCGCTTCGACATGCCCGGTCACGGCGGCGCACCGGCGCACCCGTGCGGGTCCGTCGGCGAGCTCGCCGACCGGCTGCTCGCCACGCTCGACGAACTCGGCGTGCAGCGCTTCGGCTACGCGGGCTGCGCGTTCGGCGGTGCCATCGGCGCCGAGCTCGCCCTGCGGCACCCGCACCGCGTCGCCTCGCTCGGGCTGATCGCCGCCTCCCCGCGGTTCGGCACGGCCGACGAGTTCCGCCAGCGCGGTGTGATCGTGCGCAGCAACGGGCTCGACCCCATCGCCCGCGCCGCCCCCGACCGCTGGTTCACGCCCGGCTTCGCCGCCGCCCAGCCCGCGATCACCGACTGGGCCGTGCAGATGGTGCGCACCACCGACCCCGGCTGCTACATCGCCGCCTGCGAGGCCCTCGCCGCCTTCGACGTGCGCGCCGAGCTCGGCAGGATAGGCGTTCCCACCCTCGTGCTCGTCGGCTCGGAGGACCAGGTCACCGGCCAGGGCGAGGCCCGCACGCTCGTCGCTGGGATTCCCGACGCGCGGCTCGCCGTCGTGCCGGGTGCCTCGCACCTCGCGCCGGTCGAGCAGCCGGGCGCCGTCACGGACCTCCTCGTACGGCACTTCTCCTCTGCCTGGCAGCCCGCCCCCGACGCGACCGTCGGCGGCCAGTCGGCGCTCGCCGCGCCGCCCGTCAAGCCCGTCCTCGCCCCGCCGCCCGTGCCCGTCGGGCCCGTCGCCGAGATCGGCCCGGTGGAGCAGCCCGAGGCCGTGCCGGGCAGCGCGGGCGCGGACCTGTACGACGCGGGGATGAAGGTGCGCCGCGAGGTGCTCGGCGACGCGCACGTCGACCGCGTGCTCGCCGCGGCCGACGACTTCTCCGAGGACTTCCAGGAGCTCGTCACGCGCTATGCCTGGGGCGAGATCTGGAACCGGCCGGGCCTGGACCGCCGCTCCCGCAGCTGTGTCACGCTCACCGCGCTCGTCGCGGGCGGTCACCTGGACGAGCTGGCCTTCCACACCAGGGCGGCGCTTCGCAACGGCCTCACCCCGGCCGAGATCAAGGAGGTCCTGCTCCAGGCCGCCGTCTACTGCGGCGTCCCCGCGGCCAACTCCGCGTTCAAGGTCGCGCAGGCAGTGATCCGTGAGGAAACCACGCCGCAGGAGTAGCAGGATGGGAGACATGACTGCTTCTCCCGAATCTCCCGACAGCAGGACCGGGCGCGCGCCGCGCATGACGTTCACGAAGAAGTCCCACGCGTGCGTGCGTCTCGAAAAGGACGGGCGCACGCTCGTCGTCGACCCCGGCGGCTTCAGCGAGGAGGACGCCGCGCTCGGCGCCGACGCCATCCTCGTCACGCACGAGCACCCGGACCACTTCAACGAGGACCGGCTGCGGGCCGCCTTGGAGGCCCGCCCCGGAGCCGAGATCTGGACCCTCAGGTCCGTCGCGGACCAGATCTCGGCCGCCTTTCCCGGCCGTGTGCACACCGTCGGGCACGGTGACACGTTCACGGCCGCCGGATTCGACGTCCAGGTGCACGGCGAGCTGCACGCGGTCATCCACCCGGACATCCCGCGGATCACCAACGTCGGATATCTGGTCGACGGCGCGGTGTTCCACCCGGGCGACGCGCTCACCGTCCCCGACCAGCCCGTCGAGACGCTGATGCTGCCCGTCATGGCCCCCTGGAACAAGATCTCCGAAGTGATCGAGTACGTACGCGAGGTCAAGCCGCAGCGTGCCTTCGACATCCACGACGCGCTCCTCACCGACCTCGCCCGGCCGATCTACGACAACCAGATCGGCGCTCTCGGCGGGGCCGAGCACCTGCGTCTGACACCCGGGCAGTCGGCGGACCTGTGACTGTCAGTGCCGCCCGGTAGGTTGTGAGGCATGCGCATTGCGACCTGGAACGTGAACTCGATCACCGCCCGTCTGCCGAGGCTCCTGGCCTGGCTGGAGGCCACCGGCACGGACGTGCTGTGCATCCAGGAGACCAAGACGACGGCCGAGCAGTTCCCCGCCGACGAGCTCCGCGAGCTGGGGTACGCATCGGCGGTGAACGCGACAGGGCGGTGGAACGGCGTCGCGCTGGTCTCCAAGGTCGGCCTCGAAGACGTGGTCACGGGCCTCCCGGGCGGCCCGGAGTACGACGGCGCGGAGGAGCCCCGGGCGATCTCCGCGACCTGCGGCCCCCTCCGCCTCTGGTCGGTGTACGTGCCGAACGGCCGCGAGGTGGACCACGCCCACTACGCCTACAAGCTCCAGTGGTTCGAGGCCCTGAAGGCGGCCGTCGCCACGGACGCGGCGGGCCCCCGCCCCTTCGCGGTCCTCGGCGACTTCAACGTGGCACCGACCGACGACGACGTCTGGGACCCGTCGCTCTTCGTCGGCGCCACCCACGTCTCCGAGCCCGAGCGCGCCGCCCTCGCGGCCCTGCGCGAGACGGGCCTCACCGACGTCATGCCCCGCCCC
>NZ_LIPN01000390.1 GCF_001418325.1 Streptomyces atriruber
CCCACACCCCCGTCCACGGACGCCGCTCCCGCCAAGGACAAGCACCGCGACATCACGCCCTGGCCCGCCGCCCGCGCCCGCGCACAGCGGGCCGCGCCCGGGCCCGGCACCGAACCGGTCACCGTCCCGCTGCACCGGGCCCTCGGCCTGATCCTCGCCGCGCCGCTCGCCGCCCTCACGGACCTGCCGTCCTTCGACACCTCCGCGATGGACGGCTGGGTCGTCGCGGGCCCCGGCCCCTGGAACGTACGGGCCGACGGGATCCTCGCCGGACATGCCCGGCCGGACGCGCTCTCCGACGGGGAGGCGGTCCGCATCGCGACGGGCGCCCGCATCCCGCAGGACGCCACCGCGGTGCTGCGCAGCGAGCACGGCAGGACCGACGACAAGGGCCGACTGCACGCCCTGCGCGAGATGGTCACCGGTCAGGACATCCGGCCGCGCGCTCAGGAGTGCCGCTCCGGCGACCGGCTGATGCCCGCCGGTGCCCTGGTGACCCCCGCCGTGCTCGGGCTGGCCGCGGCGGCCGGGTACGACGCGTTGCCGGTGTTCCGCAGGCCCCGCGCCGAAGTCCTCGTCCTGGGCGACGAGTTGCTGACGGAGGGCCTCCCGCGCGAGGGGCTCATCCGGGACGCGCTCGGCCCGATGCTGCCGCCATGGCTGCACGCGCTGGGCGCCGAGGTGACCGCCGTCCGGCGGCTCGGCGACGACGCCGAGGCCCTCCACGACGCGATCACCAGCTCCACCGCCGACCTGATCGTCACGACGGGCGGCACCGCGTCGGGCCCGGTCGACCACGTTCATCCCACCCTGCGCCGGATCGGCGCCGAACTGCTCGTGGACGGCGTCGCGGTGCGCCCCGGGCACCCCATGCTGCTGGCGCGCATCCGGCCCGACCGGCACCTCGTCGGCCTGCCCGGCAATCCGCTCGCCGCCGTGTCCGGCCTCCTCACGCTGGCCGAACCCCTGCTGCGTACGCTCTCGGGCCGCCCGGCGGGCTGCGGCGGGCCCTCCACGTACACCGCTCCCCTGCGCGACAGCGTCCACGGGCACCCGCACGACACCCGTCTCGTCCCCGTCGCCCTGCGCGCCGAGCGGGCCGTGCCGCTGCACTTCAACGGTCCGGCGATGCTGCGGGGGATCGCGGCGGCCGACGGGCTCGCCGTCGTGCCGCCCGGCGGGGCGCGGGAGGGCAGCGAACTGGAGGTCCTCGACCTGCCGTGGGCGGTTCCGGAGGTGGGCACCGGGACGGGCGCGGGCACGGCTTTGTACGGTGGTGCGATTGACGGGGGCCAGGCCGAGGAGCATGCAGGTTTCACGGCCGGAGCTGGAGCCGGAACCGGCGCCGGAGCCGGGCCCGAGGCGGGGGCTGGGCCCGGGGATGGGGCAGTCGTAGACGGCGAGGAGCGTTTCACGTGAAACTTCCCGGGCATGACGCCATCGCGCGTCACCCCGAAGAGCAGCACACGACACACCGCATCAAACTGCCGCAGCGCAAGGTCGAGCGTCCGTTGCGCCAGGTCACCCGCCGTCTCGCGATGGCACTGCTGGTGCTCGCCCTGACGACCTTCATCGTCTGGATCGACCGCGACGGTTACCACGACAACTCGGACAGCCACGTCGACTTCCTCGACGCCGCGTACTACGCGACGGTCACGCTCTCCACCACCGGGTACGGCGACATCGTCCCGTACAGCGACAGCGCCCGCCTCACCAACATTCTTCTGATCACGCCGCTGCGCGTGCTCTTCCTGATCATCCTGGTCGGCACGACCCTCGAAGTGCTCACGGAACGGACGCGTGAGGAATGGCGTCTGTCCCGCTGGAGGTCCAACTTGCGTGAACACACTGTTGTCGTCGGCTTCGGGACGAAGGGCCGCTCCGCGATCCAGACGGTCCGCGCGACCGGCCTGAAGCCGGAGCAGATCGTGGTGGTCGACCCCAGCGCGAAGGTCGTCGACGCGGCCACGGCGGAGGGGTTCGCCGGGGTCGTCGGCGACGCGACGCGCAGCGACGTACTGCTCCGCGCCGAGGTGCAGCGGGCCCGCCAGATCATCATCGCGACGCAGCGCGACGACACCGCGGTCCTGGTCGCCCTCACCGCACGGCAGTTGAACCGCGGGGCGAAGATCGTGGCCGCGGTCCGCGAGGAGGAGAACGCGCCGCTGCTCCGCCAGTCCGGCGCCGATGCCGTGATCACCAGCGCCAGCGCGGCGGGGCGGCTGCTCGGTCTCTCCGTGCTGAGCCCGAGCGCGGGCATGGTCATGGAGGACCTGATCCAGCAGGGCAGCGGTCTCGACCTCGTCGAACGCCCGGTGATAAAGGCCGAGGTGGGGTTGAACGTGCGGGAGACGGACGACCTGGTGGTGAGTGTCGTACGAGGGCATCGCGTGCTCGGATACGACGATCCGGCCGTCGGGAAGCTGGAGTTGACGGACCGGCTGATCACGATCGTCCGGGCGTCCCCCGGCACGACGGTCGCCCCGGACATCAAGCCGCT
The DNA here is from genome assembly GCF_001418325.1 of Streptomyces atriruber. GTDB lineage: Bacteria > Actinomycetota > Actinomycetes > Streptomycetales > Streptomycetaceae > Streptomyces > Streptomyces atriruber. The sequence goes on from NZ_LIPN01000390.1 coordinate 2,501, forward strand.
GCGCCCGAGCTGAGGCGGCCCGGCTGAGGTGGGCCGGCCGAGGCGGCACAGCTGAGGCGGAGGGGGCCCGGGGCGGCAGCCGGGCTCCCGCGTCCAGCCCTCCGCGGCGTACGCGAGTAGCCTCGCCGGCATGTATGCGATCACGATCCCCGAACCCGGTGGCCCCGAAGCGCTCGTCTGGGCCGAGGTCCCCGATCCCGTGCCCGGCGAGGGCGAGGTGCTGGTCGAGGTCGCGGCCAGCGCCGTGAACCGCGCCGATCTGCTGCAGCGCCAGGGCTTCTACAACCCGCCGCCCGGCGCCTCCCCGTACCCCGGCCTGGAGTGCTCGGGCCGTATCACCGCGCTCGGCCCCGGCGTCTCCGGCTGGGCGGTCGGTGACGAGGTGTGCGCGCTGCTCTCCGGCGGCGGCTACGCGGAGCGGGTCGTCGTCCCGGCCGGCCAGCTGCTGCCCGTGCCCGACGGCGTCGACCTCGTCACGGCGGCCGCGCTGCCCGAGGTCACCTCGACCGTGTGGTCCAACGTCTTCATGATCGCCCACCTCAGGCCCGGCGAGACGCTGCTCGCGCACGGCGGTTCGAGCGGCATCGGCACCATGGCCATCCAGCTCGCCAAGGCCGTCGGCGCGAAGGTCGCCGTCACGGCGGGCAGCAAGGAGAAGCTGGCGTTCTGCGGCGAGTTGGGGGCCGACATCCTCATCAACTACCGCGAGCAGGACTTCGTCGAGGAGATCGAGCGCGCCACGGACGGGTCCGGCGCGGACGTCATCCTCGACAACATGGGCGCGAAGTACCTCGACCGCAACGTGCGCGCCCTCGCGGTCAACGGCCGCCTCGCGATCATCGGCATGCAGGGCGGCGCCAAGGGCGAGCTGAACATCGGCGCGCTGCTGAAGAAGAGGGCCGCCGTCACCGCGACCTCGCTGCGCGGCCGCCCGGCCGCCGAGAAGGCGTCGATCGTGGCGGCGGTGCGCGAGCACGTCTGGCCGCTGATCGGCGGGGGCCATGTGCGGCCCGTCGTGGACCGGACGGTGCCGATGCACGACGCGGCGGCGGCGCACCGGGTCCTGGAGGAGAGCAGCCACATCGGCAAGGTGCTGCTCACGCGCTAGCCGCTCGGGCAGCTCCCCGCGCCCCTCGGGGCGCGGGCCTCCCGCGGACCGCCTCCCGCGGACCGGCTCCCGCGGACCGGCTCCCGCGGACCGGCTCCCGCGGACCGGCTCCCGCGGACCGGCTCCCGCAGACCGGCTCCCGCGGACCGCCTCCCGCGGACCGGCTCCCGCGGACCGGCTCCCGCGGACCGGCTCCCGCGGACCGCCTCCCGCGGACCGGCTCCCGCGGACCGGCTCCCGCAGACCGGGCTTCCTCCCGCGGACCGGGCTGCCTTTCGCGGACCGCTTCCTGCCGACCGGGCTGCCTCCCGCGGACCGGGCTGCCTTTCGCGGACCGCCTTCCGCAGACCGGGCTGCCTCCCGCGGACCGCCTTCCGCCGATCGGACCGCCTCCCGCGGACCGCTTCCTGCGGACCGGGCTGCCTTTCGCGGACCGCCTTCCGCCGACCGGGCTGCCTTTCGCGGACCGCTTCCTGCCGACCGGACCGCCTTTCGCGGACCGCCTCCCGCCGACCGGACCGCCTTTCGCGGACCGCCTTCCGCCGATCGGACCGCCTCCCGCGGACCGCTTTCCGCGGACCGGCTCCTGCCGACCGGGCTGCCTTCCGCGGACCGCCTCCCGCCGACCGGGCTGCCTCCCGCGGA
>NZ_LIPN01000391.1 GCF_001418325.1 Streptomyces atriruber
GGGGTGGGAGATGTGGAGAAGAGACAGGCGAGGGGGGGCGCGGGCCGGGGGGCGGAAAATCGGGATGCCATCCGTCCAAAGCGAGGCCTGAAGAATCCTAGAGTTCTCCTTTAGAAAAGAGGAATCTCAAATTCCCCTTTAGGGCAGATCGATTACGAAATGAAAAATTTACAACCGCTGGATTACCGCTCTCTTCCCGGCGGGGCGCACGTTGACACCCCCCGACCGGTCATGGAACTCTCCGAGTGCACCCATGGCAGCGACTGCGCGGCGGTGGGGCCTGGGGAGGCAACGGGGGGATGGATCGCAGATGACAGCCGTATTCACCGGGCACAGCAGAGCCTGTGCCTATCGGGCCGGGTTTGAATTCTTTTCCGGGATTTCCTGAAAGGGACCGTCCTGTTACGACCCGACGTCCTTTCGGTGGCCTTTGTGCGGGCCCCGGTCACGTTCCCTTTCCCCCAGGTTTCCCCCAGGGGCCATCGATTCAGCCATTCACTGCAGCATCCGGTGCGGGAGACGTGCGTCTTCCGTGCCGTCTGCGGGGTGCGTCAGCTCATGAAGGAGATTCAATGGAGTTTCACTCATGCCCCAGGAACCACGCCCGGGAAGTCCCTGTCGCCGCCGGCTCCGTCCTCTGCGCCGGCTGTGTCGAGCAGCTGGAACGTAACCTGCGCACCCTTCCCGGCCTCCACCAGGAAGGACTGCACCACATTCTGTCGACGTCCCGGCGGCGCAACCCGACAAAGGTGTCGGGCAGCCGTCGGCGGGACCATCTGAACATCTCCGCCCTCGACGCCAGGAACAACATCCTCGCGATCCTGGAGTCGTGGTCCGGGTTTGTCGTGGAGAAGCTGGGGGCTGCCGCCCCCGGACGCTCCGTCCCGCATCTCGCATGCTTTTTGATACTCAACCTGGAGTGGCTCACCACCCAGCCTCCGGCTGCCGAATTCGCCGATGAAGTCGAGAGCCTCCAGGTGGAATCGCTGCGCGCCATCGACCCGGATTCCGACGATGAGCACGCGCCGGTCATCGCGTGTGTCATGGACGACTGCCCGGGCACCATCAACGCTTCGCCGCGCAATGCAAGGACGCCGGGCCGGGGCAGCATCAGCTGTTCTTCCGGGCATTCCTGGGAAATGCGCGAGTTACTCACCATCCGGCATCTCATGGACCGGCAGAGGAAGGACGCCGCATGAATCGACCGCCGCGCCACCGGCTCGTTCCCACCAATGTGGCCGCGCTGGCCACCGGTGTGTCCGAAGCGACCATCCGCAAGTGGGTGAGCCGGGGCAAGATAACCCGTTACGGCACACCAGGACGTTCCCAGTTCGACATAGAAGAGCTCACGGAAATCGCTCTGCAGCGCCAGCGCTGAGCGGATTTCGTGAGCGTCTTCGCGCGGCCCCCGCGGGCCGTGGTCGCGGTGGCCGCCGCCGGTACTCCCTGCGTGGGGGGCCGGCGGCGGCCATTGCCGGTGGTGGCGGGTCAGGGCGTCTCCGGCGGGTGCGGGGCGGGCGGCGCGGCGCGGGTCAGGGCGCGGTCGGTCAGGGCGGCCGCCGCTCCGGTGTAGGCCTCGGGGGCGAACAGGTCGCCGGCACCGGCACCGGCCAGGGCGGCGGCCGCCCGCGGGTCCTGGCCCAGGATGTCGGCCAGCGGCCGGCCGGTGCGGGCCGCGTCGGCCGAGGCCCGGTCCAGCAGGGTGCGGGCGGCGGCCTTGCCCAGCGGTGCGGCCAGGACCGCGGCGATCCGCTCGGAGACGATCCGGCCCCCGGTCAGGGCGGTGTTGGCGCGCATCCGGGCGGGGTCGACCGTCAGCTGGGACAGGAGTTCCGCGGCCTGGTGGGCCGCTCCCCCGGCCAGCCGCAGCAGGGCGCGCAGCGGCTCCCATTCGGCGTGCCAGGCGCCGGCGGAGCGTTCGTCCTCGCTGAGCATGCAGCCCAGCACGCCCGCCGCGAGCTGCGGGGCCTGCAGGGCGGCGGAGCGGATGGCGGTGGCCAGCACGGGGTTGCGTTTGTGCGGCATCGCCGAGGAGGCGCCGCGGCCGGCGGGCGCCGGTTCGTGCACCTCGCCGACCTCGGTGCGGGTCAGCGACAGCACGTCCACGGCGATCTTGCCCAGGGCGGCGCAGGTGAACGCGGCGCCCTGGGCCAGGTCCGCCACCGGGGTGCGCAGCACGTGCCAGGGCAGCAGCGGGGCGTGCAGGCCCAGTTCGGCGGCGAAGGCCTCGGTCAGGTCGTGGACGTAGGCGGCGGGGTCGGCGCCCGGGGCGTGTGCGAGGTAGCCGGCCAGGGTGCCGGCGGCCCCGCCGAGCTGGACCGGCGCCCGCGCCTCGAGGGCGGCGAGCCGGTCGGCCGCGTCCAGCACGAGGTGGCGCCAGCCCGCCGCCTTGCAGCCGAAAGTGGTGGGCACCGCGTGCAGGGCCAGGGTGCGGCCGGCCATGAGGGTGTCGCGGTGGGTCCGGGCCAGCGCGGCCAGCGCCTGCTCGGCGCGGTCCAGGTCGGCGCGGATCAGGCGCAGGGCCCGGCGGGCGACCAGCATGGCCGCCGTGTCGAAGATGTCCTGGCTGGTGGATCCGCGGTGCACGTAGGCGGCCGCGGCCGGATCCCGGGCGGCCACCAGGGCGGTGAACTCCCCCACCAGGGCCACCACCGGGTTGGCGGACTGGCGGGCCCGGGCGGCCAGCGCCACCACGTCCAGCTGCTCGGCCCGCGCCGCCCCGGTGATCGCCCGGGCGGCGGCGTCGGGCACCGTGCCCAGGCGGGCCTGGGCCCGGGCCAGCGCCGCCTCGGCATCGAGCATGGCCTGCAGCCACGCCTGGTCGGACACCGCGGCCGCCACCGGCACATCGGCCCAGACCGGCGCGAGCAGCCCGGCATCGGGCCGCGCCGCGTCCGGCCGCACGGTGTCCGGCCGCACCGTATCCGGGCCCGGCGGCGGCGCGACGGGCAGGCGGTCAGTGGTCATGGGGTGTGACTCCTTGTCCTGTACGGGCGCCTGCCGGCGGGCACAACGCCCGTGCCCGGCGGGGCGGTTGCCGCCCGGCCGGGTGGTTGGCGCCCGGCCGGGCTGCGGCGTGGCGGTCTGCGGTGCGGCGGGCGGATGGTCGGCGGTCGTGGACGGCTTCTCCCGGCTTCGGCACAACATTCGCCGCTGGCCCGGCGGTTGCCGCCCCGCCGGATGACGGTGCGGCGGGCGGGTGACCCGGCGGAGCGGGTGAAGGCGCACCCCGGGCGGATGTCGGTTCCGGCACGCTTCCGCCCCCGACGGAGGTGGTTGGCGCCCGGCCGGGCGGCGGCGCGGACGGTGGCGTGGCGGTCTGCGGTGTGGCAGGCGGATGGTCGGCGGTCGTGGACGGCTTCTCCCGGCTTCGGCACAACATTCGCCGCTGGCCCGGCGGTT
>NZ_LIPN01000392.1 GCF_001418325.1 Streptomyces atriruber
GGGGTAGGGGCTGATGGGGGGTATGCCGGTCATGGTGGAGTCCTCGAACTTGTTGCGGGGCTGGCTGCGGGCGGTCGCCGGTGGGGTCAGGCGGGCCAGGCGTTGACGGCGGTCTGGGCCTGGGCGGGGTTGAGGCGCGGGTCGCAGCAGGAGGTGTAGCGCTCTCCGACGCGGTCCAGGTCGGCCTCGCTGCTCGCGCACTCGGTGACGTCGTCGGGGGTGGTCTCCAGGTGCAGGCCGCCCGCGATGCCGCCGGCGCCCTGGACGGCCTTGGCGAATCCGGTGATCTCCCGGGCGACGGTGTCGACCATGCGGGTCTTGTAGCCGCCGGGGGCGGTGACGGTGTTGCCGTGCACCGGGTCGCTGAGCCAGATCGCGGGGTGGCCGGCCTCGCGGACCGCCTCCACCAGGCGCGGCAGTTTCTCGGCGACCTTGTCGGCGCCCATGCGGGCGATGAGGGTGAGGCGGCCCGGGTCGCGCCAGGGGTCCAGCCGCTCGCACAGCGCGAGCAGTTCCTCGGGTTCCATGGAGGGGCCGACCTTGCACGCCACCGGGTTGCTGACCTGGGACAGGAGCGCGACGTGGGCGCCCTCGACCTGGCGGGTGCGCTCGCCGATCCAGGGCCAGTGGGTGGAGCCCAGGAACAGGCGGCCCTTGTCGTCCATGCGCAGCATGGGCGTCTCGTAGTCCAGCAGCAGCGCTTCGTGGCTGGTCCACACCAGCGGCTCGACGACCTCGCGGCCGGCCGCCCGGTCGCGCCAGCCCAGGTGCTCCAGGATGTCTCCGGCGGCCATGTAGCCGGTCAGGATCCGCAGCGGGTCGGGGCGGCGGCTCTCGGCGTCCGGTTCGGGGCCGTTGACCATGTGGCCGCGGAAGACGGGCAGTTCGACGCCGTCGACGATCTCGGTGGGCTTGGAGCGCGGCTTGGCGAACTGGCCCGCGATGCGGCCCACGCGCAGCACCGGCTTGCCGGTGATCAGGCCGAGCGAGCCGGCCAGCAGGTCGAGCAGGGCGGCCTTGCGGGCCACGTAGTTCGGCGTGCATTCCTGGGGGTCCTCGGCGCAGTCGCCGGACTGCAGGACCATCGCCTCGCCCCGGGCGACCTTGCCCAGCAGGGTGCGCAGGGTGGCCAGGTCGTCGCCCTGGACCAGCGGCGGGCGGGAGGCCAGGGCCTCGCCCACCCGGTTCAGCTGTGAAAGGTCGCTCCATTCGGGTTGCTGCAAAGCCCCGCGGATACGAATCTCCCGTATAACGTCTTCCATGACGTACTCCGATCCAGCGGTGAAGTGATACTCAGGTGGGAATTCCGGTGCGCTTGATCTCCGGTACCGGAATACCGAGCGCACGGAGCTGCTGGAAGGGATTCATGAACTCGCGATTACGCTTGATCTTCCCGTTGTCCAGTTCGAACGAGTGCAGGAAGTGGTTCTCGTAGTAGCCCTCGGGGTAATCACCGAAGAGGATCTTCCCGCGGCCGTCGCATTCCACCCAGAAGTGGTTCGGGTCCTGCGTCTCGAAAATCTGGATGTTGTACCACTCCCAGTCCGGGAAGCAGCCCAGCGACCACACCGCGTGCTCGCCGAGGCGGTCCCGGCCGACCGTTTCCACCGGGGATCCGGTGTCGGTGGTCCACAGTCCGCCGCGGCCGTCCTCGGTGAACAGCTCGTGCCGGCGCAGCCGGTCCTGCCCGAGGGTGTGCATGTACTGCTCGACCGTGGCCCGGTTGATCCGGCGCAGCTCGGCCGCGTCGGTGAATCCCTGACCCGGGACGGATTCGGACATGGTTGTCCCCTTCGCGTTTAGTGAGTAGTGGGGCGGGATTCCGCGATAGACGCGGGAATCCCCTCCGTCGGCGTGAGCGATCTTGCCCGATTCCACAGAGCAAATCAACACCGTTTCGACGGTACACTAATGAACATGGTGTAACGTTCAACTTTAATGAGGGCATGGTGGTGCACGCACCGGTGAAAACAATGCGGAATGCCCCCCGGAACGGGATGGGACCGGGTGCGGCACAGAAATTGCCTGAGCTCGGCACAAGCCGGGCTCAGGCAATTCACAAGTGGATCTGTGTTCAGAGTTTTCCGTTGTGCACCGCGCTGATCACCTTGCGCATCAGCGGTGAGAGCTGGAAGTAGGGGCCGAGGTTCAGGTACTCCCCCTCGGGCGCCCACTTCACGGCCGCAATGACGATGGGCTCGCCCTCGTAGGCGCGCGGCGCCTCGTCCACGAACCGCTGGACCCGGGCGGTGACGGGCACCGGCAGCGCCTCGGGGTCCCAGCCGCGGGCGGGCGGCGGGGCGTAGCAGATCCGCTCGACGGCCGCGGAGTCCCAGCTGAGCGTGGTGTAGATCCGGAAGGAGCGCCGGGCGAAGGCCAGCATCGCCTCGTCGGGGGCGGGCAGGCCGAGCTCGCGGTGCAGGGACAGGATGGTCTGCGGCGCCCGGCTCTCCTCGGAGAGCCGGGTGAAGTACAGGTTGACCGTCCGGCGCGGATAGTCGATCCCGATCATCGCGACCTCGCTCAGGCCGTGCCGGGCGAACAGGTCCAGGCTCCGGGCCAGGGCGGGCGGCATGCCGGGCAGGTCGGCGAGCTTGGCCACCGGCTGCACGTCCTGCGGGAAGTGCGCGTAGATCTTGTTGAAGCCGCCGACGACGCCGCCGTCGACGAGGTACTCGCTGATGGTGCACCGGTCCTGGAGGTCCGCGAGCAGCCGGTCGACCGGGTGTCCGGCCGGGGTGATGAAGCCGTGCGCCACCGCGGTGGCGTACGGGTCCCCGCTGCGGGTGGGCACCGTGACGGTGAAGTCCAGTTCCACCGGGGCGTCCTGACGGGTCGACACGCTGTAGACGACCCCGGCCTCGGCCAGCCCGTCGGCGTACGCGGCCAGGATCGGCCGGACCGTGTCGGCCGAGCAGGGCACCCCGGCCAGCCGGGCCGACCGCTCGATGGCCGAGTACACCTCTTCGATCCCCGTGACTGGGGGCATGGGTCCTCCATGGGCCGGTTGGCGCGGGTGCGGCAGGGAGCGGTGCCGGCCGCCGTCGCGGACGGCGGCCGGTCGGCCGGGGCAGGCAGGCCAGGCGGGTCGGCCGGGTCAGGCGACCTTGGTCGCGGACAGGATGGCCTGGACGGGGATGACGTCGTTGGGCACCTCGGCGGGGTTCTTGGTGATGGCCTTGGTGACCTTGAACCCGCACTCCTCCAGCCAGCTCTGGTAGGTGGAGATCTTCTGCGGGCCGCCCTGGCCCATGGTGCAGCCGATGAAGAAGGCCGGGAAGAAGTCGACGTTGTAGTTGTCGGTGTCGCGGATGTCCTCGGGATAGACCGGCACCATGATGTGGACCTGGCCGCCGACCTCCAGGGAGCGGTGGACGCCGTTGAGGATGGTGAAGACGTCGTCCTTGTCGAACATGTCCAGGAAGTGCTTGATCAGCACGGTGTCGAAGCCCTGGGGGATCTCGTCGAAGACGTTGCCGCCGATGAAGGAGCAGTGCTCGGCGACCCCGTGCTTCTTGAAGTTCTCCAGGCAGGTGCCCTCCTTCTCCGGCAGGTCGAAGGTGGTCACCTTCAGCCCCGGGGAGGCCTTGTGCTCGTAGGTGTGGATCGCCCCGAGGCCGGTGTTGCCGGCCACGTCGAGCACCTGGGCGCCGGCGGGCACGTCGATGTTGGAGAAGAACCAGGGGTCGATGTTGGCGGTGACGTTGTTCATCAGCGTCAGCCAGGCGTCGTTGAGGTCGCTGTGGTCGGCCACCGCGTCGTACAGGGTGCCCTCGTCGGTGCCGTAGAGCTCCTTGAGGCCGACGATCTTGCCGGTGCGCACGCTGTCGGTGAGGTAGAAGAGCTGCCGCAGCGCCACCACCTTGATCATGTTCATGTAGGTGAGGGCGCGCTTGAGGTCGCGCTCGGCGACCTCGGCCAGCGCGTCCAGGCGGTAGCCGCCGGAGTCCTCGTCCTGGGCGACGAAGCCCTCCTTGACCATGAGGAACAGCAGCTGCTCCACGGCGTCGGGCTTGGCGCCGACGGCCTCGCCGAGCTCGGCCGCGGTCAGGCCGGGCGCCGCGCGCAGCTCGTCGACGATGCCGAGCTCGAAGACGGACAGCAGGCTCATGAACCGCGAGGGGCCGACCATGTACTCGCGAAAGCGCGCGAGGGTGGCTTCAGTAGTCATTGCGGCTGATCCCTTTCGATGTGGGTGTGCTCCGCCGGCGCGGGCCGCCGACAAGGACCGGCGCCCTGCGGGCGGGCGCTCGGGGAAGGGCCGTGGACGGCCGCGGGCGGGCCGGGCTGCGCCACGGGTGGGGCGGGTGCCGGCTAGGAAGAGCGCCCGCCGACGTACGAAAGGTTCAGCCGGCTGTCGGTGCGCCACTGGTAGTACGACTGGAGCTTGTAGTACTCCTCGCCGCTGGAGGTGACCGCGGCGTAGACCATCTTGGGGGTGTCGGTGCCGTAGGGGACGGTCTTGAGGAACTGCTCGACCTTGGAGCCGAGCCGGGCGGCGAGCTCCAGCGGGTTCTCGGTCTTCACGCTGTAGGCGATCCGCTCCACCTTCTGCGAGTCCCAGTTCAAGGTGGCGTAGACGCCGAAGGCCTTCTTGCAGAAGTCGAGCATCTGCTCGCTGGGGTCGGGCAGGCCGATCTCCCGGTGCATCGCCAGGACGGTCTCGGGGGCGACGACGTCGGAGGAGGCCGCGAAGTACACGTTCATCGTGCGGCTGGCGTAGTCGATGCCGATCAGGTCCACCTGGTCGGCCAGGCCGTAGCGGGCGAAGAAGGACTCGGTCCCGGCCAGGCTGGGCGGCATGGAGGGGATCTCGGCCAGGTGCGACAGCGTCTCGTGCCGGCCGCCGGGGAAGTACACCCAGATCTTCTTGAAGCCGCCCAGGACGCCGAAGTCGACGCCGTAGCTGTCCACGGCGCAGTGCTTTTGCACCTCGGCGAGCAGCGACTCGATGGGGTGGCCGCTCTGGGTGGTGAGCCCCTTGTCCACGGCGACGGCGTACGGGTCGATGCCGCCGGGGACGGTGAAGCGGCAGTCGAACTCGCCCTCGTGGCGTGCGTTGGTGGCCACCCGGAAGGCGATCACGGCGCCCGGCAGGACGTCTTCGTAGGCGGCCAGGATGGGCCACACCTGCTCGCGTGCGCAGGCCACGTCCAGCAGCCCGGCGGATTCCTCGACGGCAGCGTAGACACCTGCCAGATCGGCGGTTCCCGACATCATTCCTCCAGAGATGGTTTACGGCGCCTGTGGGAGCGCGGCACATTGCGGGGCGGCGCACCGGGGGCCCGGGGGTCGGCTGCGCCCCGGGGCGCCGGGCGTTCTGCGGCTGGTGCACGGCGTGCGCGGGGGCGGGGCGCGCCGGGTCGGGGCGGGCGCGGGAGGTCCGGCGC
>NZ_LIPN01000393.1 GCF_001418325.1 Streptomyces atriruber
GGGACAAGGGTGTCACCGGCGACGGGTGGAGCTGTTCGCATGCCGACATTTTATGAAGATCCAAGCCTAATATGGTTGCTAATAGTGGCTCTATGATGAACTTGTGAGCAATGAAATTCGCCTGGATGCGCTGGATCACGAAATTTTGTTTCATCTGCGGCAGGACGGCCGTCTGACCAACGTCGAGCTGGCCAAACGCGTCGGCCTGACCGCGCCGCCCTGTCTGCGCCGGGTCAAGCGCCTGGAGGAGGCGGGCGTGATCGCCGGGTATCACGCCGTGCTCAACACCGCGGCGCTCGGCCGGGGCCTCGAAGTCCTCATCGACGTCGAGGTCAGCGCCAACGACCGCAAGACCTATCTGGAGTTCGAGGAGGTCGTGGCCTCCTACGAGGAGGTCATAGAGGTCCGCCGCATGTTCGGCCGCCCCGACTACTTCATCCGCGTCGCCGTCGCCGACCACGCCGCCTACGAGGCCTTCCTCACCGGCAAGCTCACCGGCCTGCCCTGCGTCCTGCGCGTCGACTCCCACCTGACGATGAAGACGGTGAAGCAAGGCCCCTGACCCCGACCGGAGGAGCGGATTTACGAACGCCCCTCGCGGTGCAACGGTGGGTGAGGGGGTGAACCCATGGCGCAGATGGCGCAGACCCACGAGTGGATGTTCTACGAGGTCATGTGGCGCAGCTGGGCGGGCCGGGCGACGGTGCCCTACCCCGTGCCGTGGTGGGCGCAACAGGCCTTCCGGCGCTGGAGCGACGACTTCGACTCCGGGACGTACGAGTCGAAGGAAGCCGCCCTGGCCTCCAATGCCCTGTACCGCTACTGGCACATGGTGGGCGTGAAGGACCACCGTCAGGAGTCACTGATCGGCCAGGCCGGTGAGATCGAGCCGGTCTACGACAAGTACTGCCTGCTCTTCTTCCTCTACGACCCGGCGACGGGCGCCCTGCACCTGCCGCAACTGCCCGGCGAAGGCACGGTGTCCCAGCGCATGGAGGCGCCGCACCTGCCGGTCGTCCTCACGGACTTCCGTGCCCCGGACGGCGTCGAGTTCGTGCAGCGCACCTTCGCCACGGCAGTGGGCGCACGGCAGCGCGATCTGGTGGTGACCAGGGTGACGGTCGGCACCGCGACCGGGCAGCCGCGCGAGGGCTGGCTGTGCGCGGCGGTGGTGCCCGCGGGCCCGAGCGGCTTCCAGCGGCACGACCGCAACGGTCGGCAGATCACCGACCGGAGGCTGACGTTCCTGCGGCATCTGCCGACCGAGAACCGGGTGGAGACCAACAGCGGCTGGGGCCCGGTGTTCGACACCGCGCCGGAGCAGTACGGCGTGTACGGGAATCCCGACTTCAGCTACGACCCGGCCACCTATCTGGCGCACAGCCCGTTCCACGACCTGGTCAACGGCGGCAAGCTGAACGGCGCCGGGCAGGCGCAGGACCAGGTCGCGGGGTTGTGCAGCGCCGCGTTCGCATGGCCGTTCCGGGTCATCGACGACGAGATGTTCGAGCTGGACGTACGGCTGCCCGTCGATCTGTACAGCGGGGCCGACGACCTGGCCGAGATCAGGGCCGTACCGGCCGGTGAACTGGAGGAGGCCAACCGGGCGTTCTGGACGACGAAGCTGCTCGGCCAGGGCTTGCAGCCGGAACTGCCGCGCCCGGTCTCGCACTTGACCGACCTGTTCCGCGAGTCGCGCTCGCAACTGCTGATCCTCTCCGACCACGGGGAGATCCACCCCGGCCCCACGGTGTACGACTCGTTCTGGATCCGCGACTCGTCCGTGGAGGCCACGGCCTGTTCGCTGGTGGGGGACGGCGCGCTCGCCGAGCGCCAGTTGGGCACGCACTACCCGCTGAAGTTCAACCGCGGCACGGGCCGGATCGGGCCGTGCGCCGAGTACGGCTTCTACGGCGGCCCGCACGAGCGGGACGACCGCGAGTGGGACAGCAACGGCCAGGCGCTCTGGGCGATCGGCCGCCTCGACCGCACGAAGGGCCGCGCCGCCGCGTTCGGCGCCAGGCTCTATGCGCCGTACGTGGTCGACGGCGCCCGGTGGCTGCGGGACAACCGCGACCAGTACGGGCTGTTGCACAGCGGCTGGAGCGCCGAGCACCTGGGCGAGCGCGACAAGCCGCACTACTGGGACGACCTGTGGGCGCTGGCCGGTCTGTACGAGGCGGCGCGGCTCGCGGAGCGCATCGGCTCGCCGGACGTGCCCGAACTGTGGGCGGCCTTCGACGACGTGAAGCGGGCGACCGCGGCCTCGATGCGCTGGGTCCTCGCGGAGCAGCGCAGGCGCGGCGCCTGGGAGACGTACATCCCGACGGGGCCCGGCGACGTCGGCCGGCTCGACTCGACGATGATCGGCACCGCGGCGTTCTTCCATCCGCTGCGCCTGCACATGGGCAGCAAGCTCGGCACGGACATCGACGCGGCGGCGCGCTGCACGCTCGACACCATGTACGCCCACTTCGTGCGGGGCGGATACCGGCACGAGGCGGCGTGGAACGCCTACGGGCCCTACCTCACCACGCAGTTGGCGCACGCGTATCTGCTGGCGGGCGACCCGGCGCGGGCGGATGCGCTGCTCGGCTGGATCGTCGGGGCCGCCTTCCCACGGACCGAGGAGCGGGCGGTGGCGCTCGGCGCGTGGAACGAACAGCACGCCTTCACCATCGCCTCGGACTTCCACGAAGTGCCGTCCCGGCACTGGTACATGGGCGACATCCCGCACGGCTGGGCCGCCGCGGAGTATCTGCTCCTGCTCCGCGACATCCTGCTGTTCGAGGCGGACGAGGACCGCGATCCGCATGTGTACATCGCGCCGGGCGTGCGTCCGCACTGGGTGCCGGACGGCGACACGGTGGCCGTCGCGTCCGCTCCGACGCTGTTCGGCGAGCCCTTCGGCTACCGGCTCACGCACGACGCGGGCGACCGGACGGTGACAGTGGAGATCACCGAGGCTCCGGATCGGGTGCGGTACGTCTATCCGTGCCGGTTCGGTTCGGTGCGGTCGGTCACGGCGGACGGCCGGGGGCTGCCGGTCTCCGGTGACGATGTGCACGTCCCGGCGGGGACTCGGCGGTTCGTGGTCACGTACGCCTGACCGAGCGTTTCACGAGAATGGGGTATCGCGGATCGGCGCACGAAGGGGGTTCCTTGCGACCCGCCTCAAGGTCCAGCCGAACCATGGCCGGGCCTTAGGTCCTGGCCGCGCAGGGCTTTCGGCCCACGGGGACATCCAGGTACCTGACATATCGTCAGTCTGCAATCAACGGCGATATGCAGGTCCTTGGAGGTTATCCATGCGTAAGCGACTGGCCACGGTGGCAGTATCGGGAGGTATTGCTCTCGCTGTCGCCGCCCAGCCGCGTTGGCCGTGGCTGTCGACGAACCTCTGGCGACTAGCGCCGACGGACCTGCCGTAGATCCGTCCGAGCTGAGTACAGAACAGATGGCAGCGCTCACCGGTGAGCCGCAGGCAACCGGGGAAGAAGTATCCGCCACAGAAGCGGAGCTCACCGAGTCTTCCGGCGCCCAGCCGATGACCCGCGCCAAGACCCGTTATCGCAAGGCAGAGTTCAAGCGGGGCGGGCGGCTGATGTGGACCCGCGACACGGTGTACTTCGGCTTCAACGGCGGCAAGGTGACCTCATCAAAGGGCTGGCAGGCGAATGGACACATCTTCCCCAACATCGCGCAGAACAAAGGGATAAGGCGCTACCACGCGACGGGCGCGACCCATAAATGGCGGGCCAAGAACACGATTGGAGCCGGAGTCCCCACTCCCTGGGGAAGCGTGAAGGCCTACTCGAAGGACTACATGCACTACATCACCAGCGGAAGGTCCGGCGCCTGGAAATGGAGGGGCTGAACTGCCGACAGCTCAGCACACGGCCAGCCGCACCGGACCGCCCCATGCGGCCGGCCGCCACACTGCTCATCTCTTCTTCCCTGATGGTCTGCCGGATGGCAGGCTCCCCGAACTCATGAGGACGAACACCCGGTGATATCAGCCGAGCAGGTCATCAAAGGATACGGAGCACATCCTGTCCTGCACGAGGTCTCCGCCACATTTCGGCGGGGCCGGGTGAGCTACCTGCTCGGAAGAAACGGCGCGGGCAAAACCACCTTCTTCAAATGCCTGTCAGGGCTGGAACCGTTCCAGGGCACCATCACCTTCGACGGTCGGCCTCTGGGCAAGATACGCCCGGAGCTGTTCCCCGTGTTCGACGACTGCGCCCTGTACCCCCACTTGTCGGGCTGGGAGAACCTGCGCCTGCTGGTGAGGCGGAAGGTCACCATCGCCGAGGTTCACGCAGCCACAGGCGGGCAGGTGTCCACCACCTTGCTGATCAAGCCGGGCAAAGCGCTGTCGTACGGACAGCGCAAGAAGGTGTTCATCACCGCCTTGGCCCTGGCCCGGCCGCCCTATGTGTTCCTGGACGAGCTGGCCAACGGGCTCGACTACGACAGCCTGGCCTGGCTGCAGGACGTGATCACGGACCTGAAGAAGGACAGCGTCGTGATTGCGGCGGGACACCAATTCGACTTCTACGACCGCGTGGCGGACGACGTGTTCGCCCTGGCACAGAACAGGCTCACCCGGCTTGACTTCCATCCCGCAGGCGGCGACCGCCTCGAAGGCGCGTACCTCGCGCACTGCCCACGCGATCCGGACTGACCTGCGCTACCAGTGGGCCTCTCGCTACGGCCTGTACGCGCTTGCCGTCTGCGTGCTCGTCGCCGCGGCCTTCGCGGTGGGCGCCTACGGCACAGCCCGCAGCGCGATCAGCAGCCTGCACCAGGAGTGGACCTTCCTCCAGGAGGACGGCGGATACACCTTCATCCGAGCCGTCGGACAGGGCGACGACCCGACCGACGCACCGCTGGAGGACACCTGGCGCCAAGCCGGCAGTGCGGTGGCCAACCTGCACATCGTGCAGGGCACGGTCAGCCTCCTCCAAGTCCTGTGCTTCGTCCTCGCCCCGGTCCTGTTCTTCACCCACGGAGCAGTCACCGCGACCCGTGACGCCCACTTCAAGACCCTCAAGTTCCGCGCCGTACGCGACGGACACCGCACCCTGTTCGCCTCTCAGATCGCGACGCTCATCACCGTGGTGACGGCCCTGACAGCGGCGGCGCTGGCCGCCTGCCTACTGATCAGCTCAAGCCTGAGCTGGGCGGCATCCGGACGCCTCGACGACCCCCTGGTCTCCGTCCCCGGCGAGCTGCCCCTCACCGACCTCGTCCCGCCCCTCCTGGTGTTCCTGCTCACAGGCACGTTCTTCGCACTCCTGGGCATGGGCGCAGGAATGATCGCCCGACGGCCGCTGCACGTGATCCCCTTCTTCGTCTCCCTCTTCTTCGTCCTGCCGATCATGGGGCGCTTCGACCCCCGCAACCTCCTGATGGCTCTCGCCTACCCCCACATGACCTTCACCGGCGGCTTCAGCCCCACTGCGCCCACCCCGTTGCCGGGAGCTGTTGCCGCCCTGGCTCTCATGGCTGTGACGGCGGCCGTCCTCGCCGGCGCCTACGCGCTCACCGCGCGGCGCTCGCTCTACACCTGAGTCCCCGAGGCCCATCCTCCACTGACGTTCCCGGGTGCCGCGGGGCGCCGGGCCTGCCAGGCCGTGAGCACGGGCTCGACCAGCTCCCAGCGGGCGTCGGACCGGTCGCTGGAGTACCCGTCGCGCAGGATGCGGTCAGGACCGGGGCGAGTGCGCGGCGGGTTGTTCGGGCTGCTCGGAGTCCTGGAGTTCGGCCAGCAAGGCGGTCTGGCCGGCGAGGAGTTCGGTGAGGATGCGGCGTGCCGCGCGCAGGAGTTCGGCGACATCGCCACCGGCCAGGGCGTACGTGACGGTCGTGCCTTCGCGGGTGGAGACGACGATGCCGGAGCGGCGCAGTACGGCGAGTTGCTGGGAGAGGTTCGAGGGCTCGACGTCGATCTCGATGAGCAGGTCCCGTACCGATACCGGCCCGTTCTGGAGGAGTTCCAGGACGCGGATGCGGACCGGGTGCCCGAGCATGCGGAAGAACTCTGCTTTGACCTGGTAGAGGGGCGCCTGCACGGGATCTCTCACTCTCCTGACGCGGATGAGGCCCTGAGATGGGGCGCGGCGGCCCCGACCGCCGCCGCGCCCGGCGTGACGTCCCATCCTCCCCGGCCGGGGCCACTCGATCCGAGAGTTCGGAAGATGCAGAGGTAGTGGCTTGAAGAATTCTTCAAGTAGCGGGCGTAGAAAAGACGCCGGAGCTCACACCTCGATCTGCTCCTCGGCGCGCTTGAGGAGACGGCGCGCCATGGCGAGGTTCGACCGGGCCTTCTCGATGACGAGATAGATGAAGAGACCGTTCCCCGACCTTCCGGTCACCGGACGGATGAGGTGGTATTGGGTGCCCAGAGTGACGAGGATGTCCTCGATCTCGCTCTTGACGCCCAGCATCTCCATGGTGCGCATCTTGGCGCGGATCAGGTCGGTGTTGCCGGCCGCCGCGACGTTCAGATCCAGGTCCTTGCCGCCGCCCAGCGTGCCGAGCGCCATGCCGCTCGTGTAGTCGACGACGGCGGCTCCGAGCGCTCCGTCGGCCTCGGTCAGCAGGGTTTTGAGGGACACTTCCACACTGGTCACGGGTCCTCCTCCGGGGGATGTGCAGGCTGGTTGTCCGGCCCTGGCGGGGACTCTAGGAGTCACGCCGCCACCCGATGCGACTTGAGGCGAAAGCAGCCGCAGTTGCCCCCTTCGGATCGGTTGGCTGCGCTTGCGTGCCGTACTGGATCTGCTTCCTCGACCTACTTGTCGGTCGCCGACTGTGCGCGCGGCGGGCGAGATCAGCGGAGGTTCAGGGATGGGCTCTGAGCGCCCACCCGTAGGCACGCCTGAGAACCCGCGGGCTCCATGGGCACCGAGGAGCTCGCGGGTTCGGGGATCAGGCGATCAGGCAATCAGGGGGGATCAGGCGCCGGGTCGGCGTCTGAGGGCGTACCGCTCCTTCTCGGAGAGTCCGCCCCAGACGCCGAACCGCTCGTCGTTGTTCAGCGCGTACTCCAAACAGGCCGTGCGCATGTCGCACATCCGGCAGATGTCCTTCGCCTCACGCACCGAGCTTCCGGGCTCGGGGAAGAAGAAGTCTGCTCCTGTCTGGGCGCACAGCGCCTGCTCCTGCCAGGCGAGTCCGGGCTCGGCTGTCATCTCGATCTGCATGACACCGATGCTGTCCCATCGCGCGAAACAAGCAATCAACGAACGATCAACGAACGACTGGTCGGCTGCCGGGCGGCCGTGCCCGGCCCGTGGCCCCGGGGAGGACTGCCCGGCGGCGGGCACGGCGAAACCGCCCTTCGGCACCCGGTTCCGAACCGCCGGACCGGGTGCCGGGGACCATCGCCCGCGCCCGCTCTACTGGCCCTCTCCGGGAGGCGACGGCTGCAGCACCGCGAACTTCGCGCCCGCCGGGTCCGCGAGCTTGGCGAAGCGGCCCACGCCCTCCATCGAGAGGGGATCCATCCGCACCGTGCCGCCGGACTGCCGGGCCCTCGCGACCGTGGCGTCGCAGTCGTCCACCTGGAAGTACGGCAGCCAATAGGCCGCCTCCTCCGAGGGGTCGCTCGCCAGCGGCACGATGCCGCCGAACATGTCGTCCGCGGTGCCGTCCGCCGGGTGCACCATCGTGTACGACCCACCGGGGAAGGGCGCCTCGGTGGTCTGCCAGCCGAACACCGAGCCGTAGAACGCGGTGGCCGCTGAGACGTCCGGGGTGTACAGCTCGGTCCAGACCAGGCCCCCCGGTTCGTTCAGGACATCGAGGCCCTTGAGCCGGCCCTGCTGCCACACGGCGAACGGGACGCCCGCGGCATCGGATAGGCCCGCCATGCGGCCGAGGTCGAGGATGTCCACGGCCTCGAAGAGCGTGCCGCCCCCTGCCTGCTCGACCGCCTTCGCCGTGGCGTCCACATCCGGCGTGCGGAAATAGAGCGTCCAGGCCGGGGCGGCCTCGTCACCGGAGATGGCCATGGCGCCCGCGGCGGTGCGGCCGGAGAGCTGATACTGGCTGTAGCCCCCGACTTCCGCGGCGCCCTGCAGGAGCTCCCAGCCGAACAGCTCGCGATAGAACCCGCTGACGCTGTCGAGATCGGGAGCGCACATATCAACCCAGATAGGTGCACCTGTTACGAAACGGTCATTGAGCATGATCGACTCCTTTGTCGCATCTCGCTTCCGCACTTCCGAGTCTGGCACCCCCCACTGACAATCGGCCCACCCCGCGCCCACTTCGTCATTTGATGAAGGGACAACATTTTTGAGAGCGCTCTCAGTCACAACTCTTGACGCCGCAATCGCCCGTCGAGACAGTGGTGCCCCCCACACACCAACCCCCCTACACCAACCCCCCACGCAACCGCGCAGGAGACCTTCCGTGATATCGCGTCGAATGTTCCTGACCACCACCGCCGCCGCCGCGGGCGCCCTCACCTACCCCGTATGGGGCAGCGCGCTGAGCCCCGGCGCCCGGGCGGGCGGCAGGGCCGCCCCCGCCACCTGCGAGCTGGCCCTCGCGAACAAGTCGCTCCCCGGCCAGGTGCGCGCCTACGTCACCGGCCATGAGCAGGGCACCGACCGCTGGGTGCTGCTCAAGCCGGACGGCGGCGTCTACCGCCCCGACTCGCCCTCGGCGCCCCAGACCCCGCTGACCGTCGACTGCGCCATCCCGCTCGGCGCCGCGGGCTCGGCGCCCAAGGTGCTGACCCTCCCTCAGATGTACGGGGCACGCGTCTACTTCGTGCGCGACGACAAGCTGGACTTCTTCCTCAACCCCGGCCCCTCCCTGGTCGAGCCCGCCTTCGCGACCCGCGAGGACCCCAACTACGGCCGCACCTGGTCGTTCTGCGAGTTCACGTTCAACCCGCAGCAGCTGTACGCCAACATCAGCTACGTCGACCTCGTCACCGCGCTGCCCATCGGCCTGACCCTGGAGGGCGACGAGAAGCACACCGTCGCCCCGCTGCCCGACGGCGCCGTCGACAAGATCGCGGCGGATCTGGCGGCGCAGACCGGGAAGGACGGACAGCCGTGGGACAAGCTGGTCATCCGAGGTGACGACGGTGGCGTCCTGCGCGTGATCTCGCCGCAGAACCTCATGGCGCCGTACTTCGACAAGCCGGACCAGATGCCGTTCCGCGACCTGTGGAACAGCTACATCGACAAGGTGTGGGAGAAGTACCGCGGCACGGACCTCAAGATCGACCTGCAGGGCGGCCGCGGCGTGTTCACCGGGCGGGTCCAGGGCGACGTCCTGACCTTCAACGGCGGCCACTCCTTCCCCAAGCCCACCTCGAAGGACGTCTTCACCTGCAACCACGGCCCCTTCGCCAACAACCCGAACGACCCCGACGACAAGAAGGGCCTGCTCGCCCGGCTCGCGGCCGGATTCAACCGCAGCATCATGCTCACCCACCCCGAGCAGCCGAACGGCGCGGGCTCCGGGGACTACTACAAGGACGCGGTGACCAACCACTGGGCACGGGTGGTGCACGCCAACTCCCCCATCGGGTACGCGTTCCCGTACGACGACGTGCGCCCCGACGGACAGCCCGACGTGTCGGGAGCCGCGCACGACGGCAACCCGCGCCGGTTCACCGTGAGCGTGGGCTCCTGAGCCCTGCGCCCCCGCGGGTGCCGGGAACTCCCCCTACGGTCCAGACCCGTTACGCGGAATCCCTGCGCACCAGTGACGTCGGCAGGACCACACCGGCGGGCTCGACGGGCTCCGTCCCCCGCTCCGCCCCTCCCCTGCCGCGCAGGAGCATCCCGGCCATCAACCGGCCCATCTCCTCGATGTCCTGACGGACCGTCGTCAGCGGCGGCTCGGTCTGCTCGGCCACCGCCAGCATGTCGTCGAAGCCGACCACCGCCACATCGTCCGGCACCCTCCGGCCCCGCTCCCGCAGCACCCGGAGGGCGCCGGACGCGGTCAGGTCGCTGGCCGCGAAAACGGCGTCCAGATCCGGTGCCCGGTCGAGGAGTTCCCGCATCGCGCGCTCGCCGCCCGCCGGGGTGAAATCGCCCTCGGCGATGAGCCCCGGGTCGACGTCGGCCAGCGCCTCGCGGTACCCGTCGAGCCGGTCGACCGCGGAGGTCTGGTCGAGGGCCCCCGTGATGTGCGCGATGCGGCTGCGCCCGAGACCCAACAGATGCCGCACGGCCTCGCGCGCACCGCCCCGGTTGTCGCAGTCCACGTACGGCGCGCCCGGCCCGCCCTCCTCGGTCTGGGGCCAGCCGGGGCGCCCGCCGAAGACGGTCGGGAGACCGGCGCGCCGGATGATGCCGGGCAGCGGGTCGTCCAGGTGCAGCGAGAAGACGAGCGCTCCGTCGACGTGCCCGCCCGCGAGATAGCGGCCGACCCGCTCGTGGTCGTCCCGCCCCTCGGTGAGCAGCAGCACGAGCTGAATGTCGTGCGCCGTCAGTTCCTTGCTGATGCCCCGCAGTTGGAGCGCGAAGAACGGGTCCGCGAAAACCCTCGTCTCCGGCTCGGCGATCACCACGGCGACCGCGTCGTGGCGGCGCGTGACCAGGCTGCGGGCGGCGCGGTTGGGAACGTAGCCGAGTTCGTCGACCGCCCGCCGCACCTTCTCGGCGAGCACTTCCCGCACCCCCGGGTCTCCGTTGACGACGCGCGAGACGGTGGCCCTGGAAACCCCGGCACGAGCGGCCACGGCCTCCAGGGTGGGACGCGGTTCCTCGGTCACCTTCGGTCACTCCTCCCTGACGATGTCAGGAGGCATCTTCCCGTATCGGAGGCGAAGGGTGTGCGGAGAAGGCCGACGAATTCGATCAGCAGGCGGACGCCGTTCTTCCCCTCCCCGGACCGGCGCGGCTCCTCCGGACTGCTCCGCCTCTCTAGTCCACCTCGATACCGAAGTCCCGCACGAGCTCCTCCAGGCCGCCCTGGTAGCCCTTGCCGCCCAGCACGAAGTCCCAGTCCCCGTTCGCCCTGCGGCGGAACGAGCCGAGCACCAGAGCGGTTTCGCGCGGGCGGCCGTCGGAGACCTCCAGGTTCCCGAGCTCGGTCAGTTCGGGGTCGAGCAGCCGGATGCAGGCGTCCGTGAACCCGGCGAGATCGGCGTCCGGGTCGGCCTCGGGATCGACGGCGGCCGCGAGCACGAGCCGGTCGGCCTCGTCCGGCAGTCCGTCGAAGGCGACGCAGACCGCGGCCTTGTCGGGAGCGGTGGCGGCGACGGCCCGGACGGCACCGTCGGGGGTCTGCGGGTTGTTGTAGAAGACGAAGAAGTCGTCGCCGATGACACGGCTGCCACGGCAGACGAGCGCGCAGACGTCCAGCGCGACGCTTCCGGTCCACGACATGCCCAGGATGTTGTAGTCGTCGGGCAGCCGCGTGTCCGGGGCCGCGGGGGCGGACCGTGCCGCGGTCCGCGGGCGTTCCTCGCCGAGCCGCCCGCGCAGACCGTGCCGGTGCAGCAGATCGACGAGCTCGGCACCCGAGATCAGCTCCAGCGGCTTGCCGTTGGCGAACGTGTGGGAGCCGGGGCCGAACCCCGACGTCGTCACGAGGACGCCCTTGTTCACTCCGGCGTCCTGCACGGTCCCGTACAAGTCGCGCACGGCGGTGGGCGGCACCGTCCTGCGGTAGCGCTTGACCTGAACGACCATCTTGCCGCCACGGATCGGGGTGGGATCCAGCGCGTCGACGTCCACACCACCGTCGTTGGACCGTGCCGTCGTCACCGCCTGCATCCCCATGGCCCGGAAGAGATCGGCGACGAGGTTCTCGAAGGCGACCGGGTCCATTTCGTAGAGGTCCGGTTCCTCGTCCCCGCCGTGGGCGACGACACGGTGCCCGACGTCCTGCGGGCGTCGGCCCGGCCGCACCGCTGCGGATTGGTCCGGGCGCTGCGAGAGCTGCCCCCGCAGCGCGTCGGCGAGACAACTGCCCGCGTCCACCTGCGCCAAATGCAGCTCACGGAACAGAGAACGCGACGCCATCACGGTCGCGAGGAAAATACGGCCGGGCCGGCCCGTCGTGGGGTCGTGTCCGTCGACGAAGCCGTTCAGGGCCACGGACTCGAGCGCACCGAACTCGTCCGCGGCAAAAAGCTCGTGCAGGACGAGCAGCATGCACTGGGCCAGCACCTCTTTGTACAGCGCCCGACGCCGGCTTGTCGGACGGGGGATTTCCTTGTCCTGGTCGATCCCGTACATGTAGCGAACCGACTTGACCGCGGGAACGACGCCGAAGGAAGGCAGCTCCCAATCGAGCACCAGTTGACCGGCATCAGGGTCATAAGCCGCTACGACCTGCCGGGGAAATCCCTCCGGCCACCCCGTCGACGCATACAGAGCGGCGGAGAAGTACTCGACCACCGAATCCGGATCCCGGCGCCGCACCCCTTGGGTCACCGCCACGACACCCGCATTGTGCGCGCGCACCTCGGCCAGCTGCCCATCGGCCCACGCCTGGTACTCACGGCGGTAGGTGGCCAGCTGCTGCTGCCGCTGGGCCTCCGCCGCCAGCGCGGCGTCGCGGACACGCTCATAGCGCGCACGCGCTTCGGCCTGGGCCTGCACCCGTTGGCTCCCGGTCCATCCGCCCTGCGCCTGGTACTGATGCAGATCCGGCAGAGGCACGGGCTGCGCCAACGGCCCCGGTGCGAAAGGCTCGATTTCCTCCGGTCGCAGGAGCGAGGCGGCCTCGAAGGGCCGGGCCCGACAACCCTCGGCAAGAAGCTCTTGCAGTGCCGCGACTTCCGCGTCCAGTTCCTCCGTGCGACGCAGCGCCTCCATATCCCTGTACTGGCGATGGCTCTGGACCGCGCGCCGCTGAAAGGCCCCCGTTTGCTGGGCCTCCTGCCTCCGCCTGCTGGCTTCGGCCTCCGATTGGCGCTGCTGCTGCCGCTGCGTTTCGGCCCATACGCCGACGAAACCCGTAGAACGACGACTCATGTGCTGCAGCCCCCCGGACATCGGCAGCCGAACACCGACTGGTTGTCCCCACAACCAGTCGCCACAGAACGACTGTACCGAGCGACAGCCGCCCCGCATATCCGCTCGGCAACGGCGGGCGGAGCGCGCTGCGCATACCCTGCCCCCATGTTCAAGAAGCGGAGAGAGCGCAAGCAGGCCGAGCTGCACGAGGAGCTGGGTGCGGCTCTGCGGGATCCGGACGCGACGGTGCGGGCCAAGGCGGCGGTCGACGCCGCCGAGGCCGCCGATCCGGAGTGGGCGCTTCGGGAGCTGGCCTCGGCCGTGGCGCGCGAGCCGTGGGCGGACGACTTCCACGAGACCGTGGTGGACGGCTTCTGCACGGCGCTGCGCCGCGAGACCACTGTCCGTGAGCGCGTGGAGGGGATCGTCGCCGGGCACCTGGACGACCCCGAGGGCTACCTGCGGGCGTGGACCGGCTTCGTCGAGGAGATCGGCGGGCCCCCGGCCCTGCGGGAGATCGGCGAGGACCTGCGGGACGACATGCGGGCGCGCCTCACGTATCTGCGCAGCCAGGGCTGGGCCCCGGAGGGGCTCGACGGGGTCGGACGGCCCGGCAGCTTCCCGCGCGAGATGGCGTTCGACTTCGCCGTCCTCCTGACCTCGCTCGTGGTGCGCAGAAACGAGCCGCTGCCCGCCGAGGAGGAGGAGCGCGTCCGGGTCGAGACACGGGCGATCCTGGAGCGGGCCCTGGCCGCGGACCCCGACAGCGACGTCCGGCTGGAGCTGATCGCTCCGCTCTCCGAATCGCCCGACGACGAGGCGTGGACGGACCGCGCACGGCACGGCCTGCAGGTCGACGAGACGCTGGACCTCTGCATGAGCGGCGACGACGCACGGGCCACCCTGGGCGTCGAGACCCTGAACCACCAGATCACGCGGGACGACCTGCTGCGGCGCCGGCGGACCCGCGAGGTCCTGGACCACCTGCTCGCCCGGGAGCAGACCCCGTTCGTCCTCGACCAGCTCCTCGTCTGCTACGTGCAGCTGCACGTCGTCGCGCCCCTCCCGGACCCGCCGGTGGACCTCTTCCTCGGCTTGCTGGGCCACCCCGACAGCACCATCCGCTCCACCGCCGCCTCGGGCCTCGGGCTGCTGGCCGTCGGCACACCGGAGGAGGGCCGCGTCGTGGACGCCCTCGTGCGGCTGTTGGACGACGACCCCGAGGACGAGGTCCGGGGGGCCGCCGCCGAGAGCCTGGCGGGGCTGGACCGCGGCGAGGAGCCGGTCTCCCGGACGGTCTCCGATGCCCTGGAGCGTCACGCCGACGCGCCCGCGCCGAAGATCCGGGCCGCGTCCCTCCAGCACGCCCTGGAGAACGGCGCCACGGACGCGTACGACCGGCTGCTCCGCGAGTTCGACTCCCCCGACGTGGACTGGCAGTTCCTGTCGGCCTGTGAACTCGCCTCCGCGGAGGATGGCTTCAGCCTTCCGGACGACATTCGTCCGCGTCTCGTCGAGCGGCTGGAGCGGCTGGAGAAGACCGGATGGGCGGACCGCTGCGCGGACCCGGACAGCTATCCCGGCCCGGACCGTCGCGCGGAGATGCTGTCCGATCTGCTGGAACAGCTGCGCGCTCGCGGCTGAGCCGCCGATGCAGGGACGGATCCGACCGGTCGCGGCAACGTCAGCGCCGACCGGCCGGGCCGATCCCCCCCCTGGACAGGCCCTAGTGGTGGGCGTGCTCCCCGGCGGCGCCGTCCGCAGACGACGGGGACTTCGACTGCGACGACGGCTTCGATGCCGACTTCGACGACTGCGACGACTTCGGCTTCCGGGCCGCCGCATGATGCGGCTCATAGTCCGGAATCGTCCCGTCCGCCTTCTTCACCAGGAACAGCCCCGCCATTCCCATGTCCGAATGGCTCTGCACGTGGCAGTGGTACATCCACGCCCCGGCTCCCACACCCTCGCCCGCGATGACCTGGAAGCCGAAGGAGTCGCCGGGGCCCGTGATCTTGTCGTCGAGGATCTGGCTCGGGTCGTCGGGGCCGGTGAGCAGACCCGTGCGGTTGTCCGCCCAGCGATGACCGTGCACGTGGAACGTGTGGTAGTACTCGCCGTGGGTGATCGAGACGAACTCGACGCGGTCGCCCACGGTGGCCTCGAAGGCGGGGGTGTCGTGGCCCGCCTTGTTGTTGATCGTCATGTCGTTGAACACGACGGTGAACGTCTTGTCCGGCAGCAGGTCGCCCTTGCGCCGCACGATCAACGCGCCGTAGAGGCCCTTGCGCACGCCTCCGGTGCCGTGATCGGTGCCGACCACGTGGTCGTGGTAGTGCCAGTAGCCCGCGGTGCCGGGGCGCCAGGTGCCGTCCTTGCGGCGGCCCGGGGCGTGGGTGCGCCAGGTGTACGTGCGCTTGCCGCCCGGCTCGACATGGCTCCTGGTGTGTCTCGTGCCGTCGCTGGAGATCTCGTAGTCCATGCCGTGCACGTGCAGGCTGGCGTCCACGTCCATCGTGTTCTCGAACTCGATGTGCAGGGTGTCGCCCTCGTTCAGCTCGATGAGCGGGCCGGGTATGGAGGCCTTGCCCTTCTCCAGGCCGTACCCCATCTGCCCGTCCGGGAGCTTCTCCGCGTACATCTTGATGCGCTTGACCTCGCCGCCCGCGGGCGCGGTCTTCGGCGGCGCCTCGGCCGTGCTCGCGTCGGGCGCACTCGCCACCGACAACGATGTCACCCCGGCCGCCGCTACCGCGCCGCCGACGAGCATCCGACGGTTGAAGCTGCGCCTGTCCAGATCCCGACGGTTCAGTCGGTCCATGACGAACTCCCCACTGCGGTACGGAGACTGACGGGGCGCAGGAGGCCCCGGGGACGGCCACACGGTATCGGCCGGATCTTTGTTTATCCACATGCAGGACAAAGTTGGTGCTATCGCGGTGATACCTATTGGCGAGTTGCGAAAAGAGGTCTAGCTTCGTCGGCGCTGTTGCTGTGACCGACGAGGGGTGGGTGTACTCATGCGGCGCACACCGCATCAAAGGCCCTTGACCGTACGAGGGTTGAGCAGAACTCGACGCAGACCGGACCGCGGGTACCGGGCCTGGGCAGCCGCCTTGCTGTCCGGCGCCCTGGTCACCGGGGCTCTCTCCGCACAGGCCGCCTCCGCGCGGCCGTACCCGGAGCCGCCGTTGACAACGATGTCCCTGCCCTCGCCGCCCGGCGGGGCCAACGTCAAGGTCCTGGTCTTCCACGGCTCGGCGGCGGGCGGCGACGAGTCCCCCGTCGTCAACGCCGGCATCGAGGCCATCGAGAAGATCGGGCAGACCGGCCCGGAGGCCCAGCGGTTCAAGATCGTGGCGACGGACGACGCGTCCGTCTTCACCGACGAGAGGAAGCTCGGCAAGTTCAACGCCGTCGCCTTCCTCACCGGCGGCGGTGACGTCCTCGACCCCGAGCAGGAGGCGGGCCTGGAGGCCTACATGGAGGCCGGTGGCGGCTTCCTCGGCATCCATGACGCGGCCCGTGCCGAGCCGTACTCCACCTGGTTCACCGGCCTGATCGGCGCCCGTCCCGCCGACGCGAGCCCGACGAACGTGCAGCGCGCCACCGTCGAGGTGGGCGACCGCGAGAATCCGGCCACCAAGGACCTGCCCCTCCAGTGGAAGCGCCCCGACCGGTGGCTGAACTGGACGAAGAACCCCTCGGGCGACGTCCACACGGTCGCCCGGGTGCGCGAGTCCACCTATCAGCCGGGCGCGGGCAAGAACGGCTGGGACCACCCGGTGTCCTGGTGCCGGGACTACGACGGCGGCCGCTCCTTCTACACGGGGATGGGCGGCACGGCGGCCTCGTACGACGAAGCGGACTTCCGCACCCATCTGCGGGGCGCCCTGCTGTGGACCACCCGCATCGCGCGGGCCGACTGCCAGGCGACGATCAACGCCAACTACAAGGCGGAGCGGCTCACCCAGGCCAACCAGCCGGGCAAGAACGACCAGATCGGCGAGCCGCACGGGCTGGTCACCGCGCCCGACGGCAAGGTCTTCTACATCGGCCGCGGCGGCGCCGACTCCTCCCAGCCGGTCGTCACCGACTGGAACAACCCGGACGTCGGCAAGGGCACGGGCGAGATCCACGTCTACGACCCCAAGACCAAGAAGTCGACGCTCGCGGGCGCGCTGACCGTCTTCGGCAACAAGGGCGGCGGCGATGAGCTGATCAAGGTCGAGGAGGGCCTCCTCGGGATCGAGCTCGACCCGAAGTTCGAGCAGAACGGGTGGGTGTATCTGCACTACACGCCTCACTCGAGGATCAACCGCGAGACGCACATGGCCGAGCGGTACGTCTCCCGGTTCACGCTCGACCGCAGCACCGACAAGCTGGACATGGGCAGCGAGAAGGTGCTCCTGAAGTGGCCGGTGCAGATCCACAGCTGTTGTCACGCGGGCGGCGGGATGGCCTGGGACTCCAAGGGCAACCTCTACATCGCGACCGGTGACAACAACTCCTCGGGGTTCACCGACGGCTACTCCGGCAACAACCCGCAGCCGAACTTCAAGGGCGTCTCGTTCGCCGACGCGCGCCGCACCGCGGGCAACACCAACAACCTCAACGGCAAGATCCTGCGCATCCACCCGGAGGCCGACGGGACGTACACGCTCCCCCAGGGCAACCTCTTCACCGGCAAGGAGCCGGACGAGGGCGGCGGCAAGACGCGCGGCGAGATCTACGTGATGGGCGTCAGGAACCCGGCGCGCATCTCCATCGACAAGAAGACGGACACGCTGTACGCGGGCTGGGTCGGCCCGGACGCGGGCGCGCCGTCGACGACGTGGGGCCCCGCCAAGTACGACACGTTCGCGGCGATCACCCATGCCTCCAACCGCGGCTGGCCGTACTGCATGGGCAACAACCAGCCCTACCGGGACCGCAATCTGCCGGACCCGACGAAGCCGCTGGGCTGGTACGACTGCAAGAACCTCAAGAACGAGTCGCCCAACAACGACGGCCTGGTGAACATCCCGCCGGCCGAGCCGAACAACATCTGGTACTCGCCGCAGGGCGGCGGCGTCGACTATCCGCGCGACGCGAAGGGCGTGCCGAGCTACAAGACGGAGGAGCAGAAGACCCTCCTGCCGTGGCTCAAGGGCGGCGGCCAGGCCACCATGAACGGGCCGGTCTACCGCTTCGACGCGGCGAACGCGAGCGCCGACAAGTGGCCCTCCTACTGGGACGGCAAGTGGTTCGTCGGTGACTTCTACGACTCCGACCAGCCGCGGCACGCGGTGGTGACGGACCCGAAGACGGTCGGCAACGGCGGCCTTCCCGTCCACGCGGAATCGCTGAAGAAGATCATTCCGATCGGCAACGACGGCATCAAGAACCTCATGGACTGGAAGTTCGCGCCGGACGGCTCGCTGTACGTCCTCGACTACGGCCGCGGCTTCTTCACCTCGGACCCCAAGTCCGCGCTGTGGCGCGTGACGTACAAGGGCGGGGCGGCGACCCCGGCCGCCGACGACCTGGCCAGGAAGGCGGGATGATGCGATCTCCGACCCAGCGGGCCCCACGGGGGCGGACCGTGCGGAAGCGAAGACTGTACACGGCACTGTTCGCCGCGCTCCTGATGGTGCTCGGCCTGACGTCGACGGCGGCGGTGGCCCGCACCGACAACTCCGGGCTCTCCGTTCAGGCGCAGACCCTCACCTGGACCGCCGACAACGACATCACCAAGTACAAGTCGGCGCCCACCACGGCGGTGGCGGGTCCGACGACGATCGTCTTCGAGAACAGCGAGGCGACCGGCAACACGACCGGCATGCCGCACACGCTGACGTTCGACACCTCCGACCCGGAGTACAACAACGACGTCACGCTGAACATCCTCGCCAACCCCAATGACGACAAGGGCGGCAAGCACACCGCCGAGGTGACGCTCACCCCGGGCCGCTACCGCTACCACTGCACCATCCCGGGCCACGGGTCGATGCAGGGCATCCTGGTCGTGACCGAGGGCGGCGGCGAGGACACCACGGCGCCGGAGGCCGCGGCGAAGGTCGAGGGCACCACCAACGCCGATGGTGCGTACGTCGGTTCGGCGACCGTGGCGGTGACGGCGACGGACGCCGGTTCGGGCGTCGACAAGATCGAGTACGCGGTGGGGGCGGACGGCGCCTGGCAGCCGTACACCGCGCCCGTGGTCGTCGACCAGGTCGGCACCCACAAGATCCGCTACCGGGCCACCGACAAGGCGGGCAACGCGTCCGCGGAGAAGGCCGCCGACTTCAAGGTCGTCGCGCCGCCGACGGACGACAAGACACCGCCGGAGACGTCGGCCACGGTGAGCGGCGAGAAGAACGACCAGGGGCAGTACCTGGGGATGGCGACGGTCACGGTGACCGCGTCCGACACCGGCTCCGGCGTCAACAAGATCGAGTACGCGATCGGCGACGGCGCCTGGACCGCGTACACCGCGCCGGTCATGGTCCACGAGGCGGGCGCCCACAAGGTCCGCTACCGCGCCTCCGACAAGGCGGGCAACCAGGCGGCCGAGAAGGCCGTCGAGTTCACCGTCGTCGCGCCGCCCGTGGAGGACAAGACGCCGCCGGAGACCGGCGCGAAGGTCGAGGGCGACAAGAACTCGGACGGCGCATACGTCGGAAAGGCGAAGGTGACGGTCACCGCGACCGACGCCGACTCCGGCGTCGACAAGGTCGAGTACTCGCTCGACGGCGGCCCCTACCTCGCGTACGCCGACCCGGTCGTCGTCGACCGCGTGGGTCGGCACACGGTGGCCTACCGTGCGAGCGACAAGGCGGGCAACGTCTCGGCGGCCGAGGACGTCTCGTTCACCGTCGCCCGGGGCGGCGGGGTTCCGTCCCCCAACTGCGCCGAGTTCGACGAACGCCTGACGGTGTTCGTCGGCACGGTCGACACGGGTATCCCCAACCGGGTCACGAACAACCGCTGCCGCATCAACGAGCTGATCGAGGACGAGAAGGAGTGGACCTCGCAGGCGCTCTTCCTGAAGCACGTCAAGAGCGTCACGGACAAGCTCCTGAAGGCGGGCGAGATCGACCAGCGCGAGTACAACAAGATCAACAAGGCCGCCAAGCAGTCCGGAATCGGCAAGCCCGGCCAGACGGAGGGCTACCGCAAGATCTTCGACGGCACCCAGGCGTCCCTGAACCAGTGGGAGCAGGTCGGGGGCGGCAAGTTCGGCCTGAACGCGGACGGTTCGATCACCAGCAGCACCACCGTCGAGGGCATGGGCATGCTGTGGTTCCCGCAGCGCAAGTACGGCGACTTCTCGCTGAAGCTCCAGTGGCGGGACGACGCACCGGGCAACGGCAACGCCAACGGCGGCGTCTTCGTCCGCTTCCCGCAGGTCCACGACCATCCGGAGGAGTCACGTCCGGAGTGGGTCGCCATCAAGTACGGCCACGAGATCCAGGCACTGGACCGGCCTGACGGCGACATGTACAAGACCGGCTCGATCTACGGCTTCGACCGGGTGGGCCTGGCCGGCGCGGGCGTCACGCCCAAGGGCACGTGGAACGACTACGAGATCAAGGTGGTGGACCAGCACTACTCGGTCTACCGCAACGGCGTCCTGATCAACGAGTTCGACAACACGGGCGGTCAGGACTTCACGCCGCCGCGTGGCGACGACCCGGGCACGGACGGACGGCGCTACTCGTCCGGCTATGTCGGGGTGCAGGTGCACGGGGTCACGGATGTGATCTCGTATCGGGACATCAGGATCAAGGAGCTGTAGGACCGGCCTCTGCCGTATCCCTCTTCGGCGCCCCTGCCCCTCCCGGGGCGGGGGCGCCGCTGTCGCGCACGGGCCCTCCGGGACTCCCGGGAGCCGGGCCCGCCGCTCACTCCTCGTGCTTCGCCCGGCTCGGCTGCACCCGCTTCGGCTCCCCCGGCATCTTCGGGTACTCCGGGGGATACGGCAGGTCGCCGAGGCCGTGATCCCGCTCGTCCTTGTCGGCCAGAGCCAGCAGCGCTTCGAGCGAGTGGGCCTGCTCGTCCATGCCCGCGTGGAGGTCGCCGACCTCGGCGAAGCGTCCCGGCATGGTGGCGAGGTCGAAGTCCTCGGGGCGGGCGTCCTCGACCTCGTCCCACCGCAGGGGCGCCGAGACCGGGGCGTGCGGGCGGGCGCGGAGCGAGTAGGCGGAGGCGATCGTGCGGTCCCTGGCGGTCTGGTTGTAGTCCACGAAGATCCGCTGCCCGCGCTCCTCCTTCCACCAGGCCGTCGTGACCGCGTCCGGCATCCGCCGCTCCAGCTCCCGCCCGACGGCGATCGCCGCCCTGCGCACCTGGGTGAAGGTCCAGCGCGGCTCGATGGGCACGAAGACGTGCAGCCCGCGACCGCCCGACGTCTTGGGCCAGCCTTCGAGGCCGCCGAACTCGTCGAGCAGCGAGCGGAGTTCGAGGGCGGCGCGGACCGCGTCCGCGTAGTCGGTGCCGGGCTGCGGGTCGAGGTCGATGCGGAGTTCGTCGGGGCGGTCGAGGTCTTCGCCGCGCACCGGCCAGGGGTGGAAGGTGAGGGTGTTGTACTGGGCCGCCCAGATGACGGCGGCCACCTCGGTGGGGCACATCTCGTCGGCGGTGCGGCCGCTGGGGAAGGCGATCGTGGCGGTGGGGATCCAGTCGGGGTGGTTCTTCGGGACGCGCTTCTGGTAGAAGAACTCACCGGCCGCCCCTTCCGGATAGCGCTGCAGGGTGGTGGGGCGGTCGCGGAGCGCGCGGAGGATGCCGGGGCCGACGGCGACGAAGTACTCGGCGACGTCCAGCTTGGTGAAGCCGCGCTCGGGGAAGACCACCCGGTCCGGGCTGGAGAGGCGCACCGTCCGCTCCCCCGTGTCGATCTCCACGGCTGCGCTCCTGCCCTTGGCTGCACCCATGCGAGCCACGCTAAGCGCCCGGGTCGTTCTCCGCATATCGGGCCACCCGGGGGTCCAAGAGCCGGGACGAGGAGGCCTTTGGTCACCACCAGTGAGGTCTTCCGACGGAGGGCCTCCGGCATTCGGTGGCCAAGACTGAACCCCTGACCGAACCTACGGAACCGTAGGTTGTGGAGCGCGAGCAGCAAGGCGGTGCGGTATGCCGATGGTCATGTCGGGCGGGGAACTGCCACAGGTCATCCAGGGCGGGATGGGCGTCGGCGTCTCCGGCTGGCGGCTGGCCCGCGCCGTCAGCTCCGTCGGACAGCTCGGCGTCGTGTCGGGCACGGCACTGGACGCGCTCCTCACGCGGCGGCTCCAGCTCGGCGACCCGGACGGTGACGTGCGCCGCGCCCTCGCGGCCTTCCCCGTACCGGAGTTGGCGGCCGCGGCCCTGGACCGCTTCTACATCGAGGGCGGGGTCGCTGCGGGAGAGCGCCTTCGCGCGCAGCCGATGCTGCGGATCGAGCGCGGGGAACAGGCCGAGCTGCTCACCGTGCTCGGGAACTTCGTGGAGGTGTGGCTCGCCAAGGAGGGGCACGGGGGCCCGGTCGGGATCAACTATCTGGAGAAGGTCCAACTGGGCCTCGCCCCAGGCATGTTCGGGGCGATCCTCGCGGGAGTGGATTGCGTCCTGGTGGGGGCGGGCGTCCCGGGGCACGTGCCCGAGCTGGCACGGCGGCTTGCGCGGATGGAGCCGGTGACCGTGCGGGTCCGGCTCGACGGGGCCGAGGAGGCGTACGACCATCGCTTCGATCCGGCCGGGCTGCTGGGGCGTGCGGGCTTCCGGATGGACACGGACGAGGTCGGCTGTGGGTGCGGGGGCGAGG
>NZ_LIPN01000394.1 GCF_001418325.1 Streptomyces atriruber
CGACCGCACCCGCACCCGCACCCGTGAGCACACGCGCCCCCGCACACGCGCCCCCGCACCCGGACCAAACCCAGATGTGCCACACACGCCCCCGATGTCACGATTGCCCCATGAACAGTGACACCGGCCAGGACCCCCGCACCTTCGACGACCTCGTGGCCGAAGCCGAGGCCGCGCCCACCGAAGGATGGGACTTCTCCTGGTTCGAGGGCCGGGCCACCGAGGCGCGCCCCTCGTGGCGGTACGCCGAGTCGATGGCCCACCGCCTCGCCGACGCCACCGCCGGCCTCGACATCCAGACCGGCGGCGGCGAAGTGCTGGCCTCCGCCGCCACGCTGCCGCCGCTCGCCGTCGCCACGGAGGGCTGGCCCGCGAACGTCGCGAAGGCCACCGCCCTGCTGCACCCGCGCGGCGTCGCGGTCGTCGCGTCGCCGGAGGACGCGCCGCTGCCGTTCGCCGACGCCGCGTTCGACCTGGTCACCAGCCGTCACCCGGTCAAGGCCCACTTCGCCGAGATCGCCCGCGTGCTGCGCCCCGGCGGTGCGTACTTCGCGCAGCACGTCGGGCCCGCCAGCGTCTTCGAGGTCGTCGAGTACTTCCTCGGACCGCAGCCGGAGGAGGTCAGGAACGCCCGCCATCCTGAGCAGGAGCGTGCCGAGGCCGAGGCGGCGGGCCTGGAGGTGGCGGACCTGCGGGTGGAGCGGCTGCGGATCGAGTTCCACGACATCGGCGCGGTCGTCCACTTCCTCCGCAAGGTGGTGTGGATGGTGCCGGGCTTCACCGTGGAGGCGTACCGGCCGCGGCTGCGCGAGCTGCACGACCGGATCCTGGCGGAGGGACCCTTCGTCGCGCACAGCACGCGGCACCTCTTCGACCTCCGCAAGCCGGTAGTGTCGAACAGGTGAGTGACCGGGGAAGCGCCCGGGCAAGTGACCGCGCGAGCCGGGGGAGTTGACCGTGCCCAAGGACAGAGAGCCGTACGCCTGCGGGCTGGATGCCGCGGTGGATGTCGTCGGCGGCAAGTGGAAGCCGATGATCCTCTGGGCGCTGCACTCGGGCACGACGCTGCGCTTCGGCGAGCTCAAGCGGCACATCGTCGGTGTCAGCGAGAAGGTGCTGATCCAGCAGCTGCGGGAGCTGGAGTCCGACGGCATCGTGCACCGCGAGGTCTACCGCGAGGTCCCGCCGAAGGTCGAGTACTCGCTGACCGCCCTCGGCGAGTCCCTCAACACGGCCCTGGTGCCCCTGGGGGTGTGGGGCGACGAGCACATGCAACAGGTGATGGCGAACAAGATCGCGGCGGACAACAAGGCCGCAGCCGACAGCAAGGCCGACAGCGTTGCCTAGTGCTTCAACAGGGGTTAAGCACGTAAATCACGCCAGGACGATCGAAACGGGCAGAGCGCCCTCTTGACTCAACCCGCCACATAAACCCCACAACTGAACCCCTGATTCCGCATCGTTATCAATACTGGCTCGTTTCGCCTCCGGGCGTCACGTAAGTTCAGACCAAGGCTAATTCGCGTGAGCAAACCGCGCGTGCGGTGCCGCGCGGTGGAGGGGGCCGCGCGGCACCGCGGGCCGTCACTCCTCGCCGCTCCCGGCATCGCGCACGACGATCCGCGCACCCCGGCGCACGCCCCACCGGGCCATCGCCCCGGCCTCCGCCTCGATCACATGTCTGGCCCGCGGTCGCGGCAGCCCGACGCGTCCGGGGCGCATCGTCCGGACCGACAGCACGCGCCACCCGCGGTCGAGATACGCCACATCAATGGCGAACCGCATCCGCACGGTGTGCACGCCGCGCGCCGGCGTCAGCAGGAGCGCCCCCGACACGCCCGTGCGCCCGAGCAGTCCCCTCCGTCGCGCCCGCGCCGAGTCCGCGATCTCCAGGGGCACGGCCACCGGGGCCTCCGGGGGAGCCGGGG
>NZ_LIPN01000395.1 GCF_001418325.1 Streptomyces atriruber
CTTCGTGGGAGGGCGGGGTGGAGGGCTGGCCGCCCCCGTCGTGCCCGCCGTCACCGTTCCCGTCGCCGTTGCCGTTCCCGTCGCCGTCGCCGTCGCCGTCGCCGGACTCGCAGTTGCCCAGGACGTCGACGCGAAACCATTCCTTGTCGCCCACCTTCGCGGTGAGGTTTCCGCGTACACAGGCCCCGTCGACGACGGAGTACACCCGGCCCCTGATGGTGATGTCCGTCCCGTCGTCGGTCTCGCCCTGGCAGTCCACCTTGACCACGGACTGGGTATCGGCGGACTCGCTGCGCGGGGTCACCTTGTCCTCGAAGCTGGCCGTGCAGCTGAGCCAGGCCACGTCGACCCCCTGCCGCTCCAGCTCCTTGGTGCCCATCTCGTCCGTGGTGAGCGCGACCGCGGAGGTGTTCAGCCCCCCGTCCACCGGCTCGCACGCGGTGACTCCCAGCGCGGTGGCACCGGCGAGCCCGACGGCGTACAGGATCATCGAACGCCGTGTCCCCAACACCCGTGTCCCGGGCATCCGCGCCCCGGACACCCGGCCACGTAACCGCCTCAATGCCCCCATAGGCGGCAGAGTGCCACCGCGCGCGCCGCTGCGGTAGACCGCTTGCGGCCATCTGTCCACCGGCTCCACCGGGCCCGCCCGGCCGGAAACGGCTCAGGTGCGCAGCAGCAGCCACTCCTGCAACTCGACCAGGTTGCCCTCGGGATCCTTGAGGTGGGCCACCCGCATGCGCTCCGTCATCGGCGCGGGCCCGTGCGCGAGGACCGCCCCGCGCCCGACGATCTCCTCGCAGTACGCGTCCAGGTCGTCGACCCGCAGCACCACCAGCGAGCGGTGCCCGGTCGCCGCGTCGGCCAGCTCGCCGAGGAGCCCGGCCATCATCGCCCGGTCCTGCAGGGCGATGCCCGCCGAGCCGACGGCGGGGCTGAACTTCTCGTACGGTCCGTCCTGGGCGCCCGACTGGGGCTTGAGGCCCAGGACTTCGCCGTAGAAGCGGTAGCAGGCAGGGAAGTCCGCGACGAGCAGACGGACCTGGGCGAGTTCCAACGCATCCCCCCGGGGGGTTCGGTCAGGACCAGCGGCCGGTGCGTCCGAGGAGCAGCGCGGTCGCCGCGGTCCCGGCGGTCGACGTGCGCAACACGCTACGCCCGAGCCGGTACGGCCTCGCGCCCGACTCGGCGAACGCCGCCAGCTCCTCCGGGGAGACGCCCCCTTCGGGCCCGACCACCAGCACGATGTGCCCGGCCGTCGGCAGTTCCGCCGTGGCCAGCGGGTCGCTGCCGCCCTCCTCGTGCAGGACCGCCGCGAAGTCGGCGTCCGCGAGGAGCGCGGCGACCTGCTTGGTCGACGCGGCGTCGGCGACCTCGGGGAAGCGGACCCGGCGCGACTGCTTGCCCGCCTCGCGCGCGGTGGCCCGCCACTTGGCGAGGGCCTTCAGGCCGCGGTCGCCCTTCCACTGCGTGATGCAGCGCGACGCGGTCCACGGCACGACGGCGTCGACGCCGGTCTCCGTCATGGTCTCCACGGCGAGCTCGCCGCGGTCGCCCTTGGGCAGGGCCTGCACGACGGTGATGCGGGGCGTCTGCTCGGGCTCCTCGGCCACGGCGTCCATCGACACCACGAGCCGGTCCTTGCCCTCGGTGCCGACGACCACGCAGTGCGCCCACCGTCCGGCGCCGTCGGTCAGGACGACGTCCTCACCGGCGCGCAGCCGCTTCACGGAGACGGCGTGCCGCCCCTCGGGCCCGTCCAGTACGTAGCGTCCGTCGCCGCCCGCGGTGAAGTCCTCGACGACGAAGACGGGGGCGGTCATTCCGCGCCCTCCGCGGCCAACGACGCCTTCGCCTCGGCGAGTTCGGCGGTGAGGACCTCGACGAGCTGTCCGGCGGGCAGCTCCCGGGCGAGCCGGTGGCCCTGTCCGGCCCAGAGCGCCATGGCCTGCGCGTCACCGGCCTTCGCCGCGGCCTTGCGCAGGCCGCTGGTGAGGTGGTGGATCTGGGGGTAGGCGGCGGGGGCGTACGGGCCGTGCTCGCGCATGAAGCGGTTGACGAGGCCGCGCGCCGGGCGCCCGGAGAACGCCCGGGTCAGCTCGGTCCGCACGAACAGCGGGTTGGTCATGGCCTGCTTGTGCAGGGGGTTCGCGCCCGACTCGGGGGTGACCAGGAAGGCCGTGCCGAGCTGCGCCGCGTCCGCGCCCGCCGCGAGCACCGCGGCGATCTGCGCGCCGCGCATCAGCCCGCCCGCCGCGACGATCGGGATCTGCACGGTCTCGCGGACCTGCGTGATGAGGGAGAGCAGCCCGATCCCGGCGCCGTCGGTCTCGGGGTTGTCCTTGTGGGTGCCCTGGTGTCCGCCCGCCTCGATGCCCTGCACGCACACGGCGTCGGCCCCGGCCCACTGGGCGGTCTGGGCCTCCTCCGCGGTGGTGACGGTGACGACGGTCAGCGTGTTGACGCGGGCGAAGGAGTCCAGGACGTCACGGGTGGGACAGCCGAAGGTGAAGGAGACGAGCGGCACGGGATCGTCGAGCAGGATCGCGAGCTTCGCGTCGTACCCGTCGTCGCGGCCGCTGTCCGGGTCGCCGAGCTCCGTCTCGTACCAGGTGGCCTCGCCGGCGAGCTGGTTGCGGTAGACCTCGACGGCCGCGGGGTCCGCGGAGTCGGGCTGCGGCATGAAGAGATTGACGCCGAAGGGCTGCGAGGTGAGCCCCCGCAACTGTTTGATCTCCTGGTACATCCCGTCGGCGGTCTTGTACCCGGCGGCGAGGAACCCGAGCCCACCGGCCTCGGCGACGGCCGCGGCGAGCCGGGGGCCGGAGGCACCGCCCGCCATGGGGGCCTGCACGATCGGACAGCGGCAGAGATCGGTCAGTGCGGAGGACATGCACGCATCGTGCCACGCCCCACGCACCGCACCGAATCGCGCACCCCGCACCTGGCGTGCGCCGCCCCGTCAGGGGCGCATCAGGGGCGCGGGGAAGTGCGCGAGCAGCCCCCACGCAGCCGCGGACGACCGACAAGGCCCCCGGCACGGAAGAACCGTCGCCGGGGGCCAGGGAAGCACCGCTCAAGGCGCTACCGCCCGTTGAACGCGTCCTTGAGGCGCGAGAACAGCCCCTGCTGCCCCGGCTGGAACTGCCCCGTGGGCCGCTCCTCGCCGCGCGTCTTCGCCAGCTCGCGCAGCAGCCGCTCCTGCTCGGGGTCGAGCTTCGTCGGCGTGAGGACCTCGACGTGCACGATGAGGTCGCCCCGGCCGCCGCCGCGCAGGTGCGTGATGCCGCGCCCGTGCAGCGGGACGGACTGCCCCGACTGCGTGCCGGGCCGGATGTCGATCTCCTCTAGGCCGTCCAGCGTCTCCAGCGGCACCTTCGTGCCGAGCGCCGCCGCCGTCATCGGAATGGTGACGGTGCAGTGCAGGTCGTCGCCGCGCCGCTGGAAGACGGCGTGCGGCAGCTCGTGGATCTCGACGTAGAGGTCACCGGCGGGACCGCCGCCGGGGCCGACCTCGCCCTCGCCCGCGAGCTGGATCCGCGTGCCGTTGTCGACACCTGCGGGGATCTTCACGGTCAGAGTCCTGCGCGACCGGATGCGGCCGTCACCGGCGCACTCCGGGCACGGGGTGGGCACGACCGTGCCGAAGCCCTGGCACTGCGGGCAGGGCCGCGAGGTCATGACCTGGCCGAGGAAGGACCGCGTGACCTGCGACACCTCGCCGCGACCGCGGCACATGTCACACGTCTGCGCGGAGGTACCGGGCGCGGCACCTTCACCACTGCAGGTCGTACACACCACAGCGGTGTCGACCTGGATGTCCTTGGTGGTCCCGAAGGCGGCCTCGTCGAGGTCGATCTCCAGCCGGATCATGGCGTCCTGGCCGCGACGCGTGCGCGAGCGCGGCCCGCGCTGCGACGCCGTCCCGAAGAACGCGTCCATGATGTCGGAGAAGTTGCCGAAGCCACCGGCGCCGAAGCCGCCCGCGCCTCCGCCGCCGCCCGCCTGGGACAGGGGGTCGCCGCCGAGGTCGTAGACCTGCTTCTTCTGCGGGTCCGACAACACCTCGTACGCGGCGTTGATCTCCTTGAAGCGCTCCTGAGTCTTCGGATCCGGATTCACATCCGGGTGAAGCTCACGCGCAAGCCTCCGGAAGGCCTTCTTGATTTCGTCCTGGGAAGCGTCGCGGCGCACGCCGAGTACGGCGTAGTAGTCCGTGGCCACTTACGACTCCGCCAGGATCTGTCCGACGTAACGTGCCACTGCGCGTACTGCTCCCATCGTTCCCGGATAGTCCATGCGGGTCGGTCCGACCACGCCGAGCTTGGCTACTGCCTCGCTTCCCGAACCGTAGCCGACCGAGACCACGGACGTGGAGCTGAGTCCCTCATGGGCGTTCTCATGACCGATCCGTACGGCCATGCCCGAATCCTGCACCTCACCAAGCAACTTGAGGAGCACGACCTGCTCCTCAAGGGCTTCGAGAACGGGCCGGATGGTGAGGGGAAAGTCATGTCCGAAGCGGGTGAGATTGGCGGTTCCGCCGATCATCAGCCGCTCCTCGGTCTCCTCGACGAGTGTTTCGAGAAGCGTGGAGAGGACGGTCGCGACGGTGCCGCGGTCCTCGGCCTCGAAGGCCTCGGGGAGGTCCTGCACCAACTGCGGCACGTCCGCGAAGCGCCGTGCCGCGACCCTGCTGTTCAGCCTGGCCCGCAGGTCCGCGAGCGCGGTCTCGCCGAACGGCGCCGGGCAGTCGATCATGCGCTGCTCGACCCGCCCCGTGTCGGTGATCAGTACGAGCATCAGCCGGGCGGGAGCCAGCGAGAGCAGCTCCACGTGCCGCACCGTCGACCGCGTGAGCGACGGATACTGCACCACGGCGACCTGCCGGGTGAGCTGCGCGAGCAGCCGCACCGTGCGCCCCACCACGTCGTCGAGGTCGACGGCGCCGTCAAGGAAATTCTGGATGGCTCGCCGCTCCGGCGCGGTCATCGGCTTGACGCCGGCGAGTTTGTCGACGAAGAGACGGTAGCCCTTGTCGGTCGGGATGCGCCCCGCGCTGGTGTGCGGCTGGGCGATGAACCCTTCCTCCTCCAGCACCGCCATGTCGTTGCGGACGGTGGCCGGGGAGACCCCCAGACGGTGTCGCTCGGTGAGCGCCTTGGAGCCGACGGGCTCCTCCGTGCCCACATAGTCATGGACGATGGCGCGCAGCACTTCGAGCCTGCGTTCACTGAGCATCGCGCACACCTCCAGCTGTCTCCGTCGTTCACGACGGGCCCCGGCATCCCCCGAGCCCCCACGCCTGGCACTCACCGCGGGCGAGTGCCAGCACTTCAAAAGGTCAGTGTACGGCCGTGAGGTACGGACCCGGCAAGACAGCGGCTGCCGAACACCGCCCGTACGGATAGCGTCACCGTATGAACGTGACGCCGGCATGGGAAGCGGCGGGCTGGGAGCGGCTCGCCCCACGCGTGGGACGGGTCCGCCTGCCCGTCTGGGACTGCACGGCGGGGCTCGTCGTCGGCGACGACGCGGCCCTCATGATCGAGGCCGGTTCGCACCTGGCCGAGGGCGCGGCCCTGCGGACCCAGGCACGCGCGATCCTCGGCGGCGACCGACGGGTCACCCACCTCGCCCTCACTCACCCGCACTTCGACCACGTCCTCGGGGCGGCGGCATTCGCGGGCGTTGAGGTGTACGGGGCAGTGGGCATCGACACGGTCTTCGCCAAGGGCCGCGACGAGCTGCGCGCGGACGCGGTACGCCACGGTCTGGACGCGGACGCGGCGGCCGAGGCGGCCGATCTCCTGGTCCGCCCGCACCATCTGGTGTGCGGGGAGTGGACGCTCGACCTGGGCGGCGGCGTCCAGGTGCTGCTCGCGAACATCGGCCCCGGCCACTCCGGCCACGACCTCGCGGTCCTGGTGCCCGGCACCGACGGCGGCCGGGAGGTGGTCTTCTGCGGCGACCTGGTCGAGGAGTCGGGCGACCCGCAGGCGGGCCCGGACGCGGCGCCGACGCACTGGCCGGCGGCGCTGGACCGCCTCCTGGACCTGGGCGGCGAGGACGCGCTGTACGTCCCCGGACACGGCGCGACGGTAAACGCGGCTTTTGTCCGCGCCCAACGCGCCACACTGGCGGCCCGCTTCGGCGTGTCGTAACGCCACCTCCCCCGACTCTTCCTATCGTCACCAGAATGCGCCAGTACTCCGCCGACCTCACGCCCCCTTGGAAGAAGCCGAAGCCCGTCCCCGAGGTGGCGGCGGACGCCGGCCTCGTGGTCGAGGAGCTGGGCACCGGTTTCTGCGGGGCGGTGATCCGCTGCGAGAAGACGGCGCAGGGCCCGACGGTGACCCTGGAGGACCGCTTCGGCAAGCACCGCGTCTTCCCGATGGAGCCGCGCGGCTTCCTCCTGGAGGGCCGCCCCGTCACCCTGGTCCGCCCCGCGCAGGCCCCCGTACG
>NZ_LIPN01000396.1 GCF_001418325.1 Streptomyces atriruber
GGGGGCAGGGGTGGGGCGGTCCGCTCAGCGGTCGCGGAAGTGGTGGCGCTTGAACCACGCCACCGCCGCCCCGCCCAGACCCGTCACCGCGATGAACCCCATCGCGACCAGGAAGACGGGCGACGTCGGCGTCGACGCGCGGGCGCCCGCGATGACGTACGCGGCCGTGTTCGGGATCGAGCCGAGGCCCGTCGCGAGCAGGAACGGCAGCCAGCCCATGCGGGACACCGCCGCGCAGTAGTTGGCCGCGGCGAACGGCACGCCGGGGAAGAGCCGCACCGCCAGCATCGAGCGGAAGCCGTGCCGGCTGAGCTGGCCGTCCACGGCCTTCAGCCAGCGCCCCCGCAGCAGCGGCCGCAGCGCGTCCTGGCCCAGCATCCGGCCCAGACCGAAGGCGATCCCGGCACCGAAGACCGTGCCCGCGATCGCCGCGCCCAGGCCCACCTGCGACCCGAAGAGCGCGCCCGCCGCCAGATTGAGCAGTGGACGCGGCACGAACGCGGCGGTGCACGCCCCGTACGCCACCGCGAACAGGGCCACCGCCGTGGCGCCGCCCAGCTGCGCGGGCCATCCGTCGGAGAGGAGCCGCTGCGGCTCGAAGAGCAGCACGCACGTCGCCGCCGCGGCCAGCAGCACCACGAGCAGGGACAGCCGCGACCACGGCGAGAGCAGAGCCCTGGCGCAGCGCACGGCGAGGCCCTCCGGGCGGGCGGTGGCGGTCTCGAACATCCGGGAAGAGTAACCGGCTCATGTGTCTGATCGCCGTATGGTGCGTCTCATGAGCGTCACAGTCCCGAGCGCGGTGCCGAGCAGTGACCTGGCCGACACGGTCCTCGAACGGCTCGTCGTGAGCTACCCGGAAGCGGCCGATCCGGAGCGGTCCGCGCAGATGAAGGCGTACATGAAGGACATCGCACCCTTCCTCGGCCTGCCGTCCCCGGTGCGGCGCGATCTGTCCCGGGCCGTCCTCGCGGGCACCCCGCGCCCCGACGAAAAAGACTGCAAAGCGATCGCGCTGCGCTGCTGGGCACTGCCCGAACGGGAGTACGCCTACTTCGCCGTCGACTATCTGCGCCGTCATGTGCGGCGTTGTTCGTCCGGTTTCCTGCCCGTCGTCCGGCACCTCGTGACGACGCGCCCTTGGTGGGACACGGTCGACGCGCTCGCCTCGCACGTCGTCGGCGGGCTGGTCGCGGCCGATCCGGAGCTGCGGACCGTCATGGACGAGTGGATCGAGGACGACGACCTGTGGGTGGCCCGAACGGCCCTGCTCCACCAGCTCCAGTACAAGGCGGCCACCGACACCGAGCGGCTCTTCGCCTACTGCGCACGCCAGTCGGGGCATCCCGACTTCTTCATCAGGAAAGCCATCGGCTGGTGTCTTCGGGAGTACGCCAAGACCGACCCGGAGGCCGTGCGCGCCTTCGTGGATCGGGAGCGGGGCGGACTCGCGCCGCTCTCGGTGCGTGAGGCGCTCAAGAACCTCTGACCGGCCCGGTCGCCGGGCGCGCTACCGCGGGTCCACGCCGTGAGGGGAGTGCTACGGCCGGTCGAGGACCGCCTCGACGATCATCAGCAGACGGTCCCCGGCCCGGTCGATGCTGCCGTTCTGCGTGCTGACCTGCGCGCCTTCGAGCAGGAAGGTGATTTCGGCCGCGGTCTGTTCGGGGTCCGGCAGTCCGGCCGCGGCGCACATGGCGACGAGTCGGCGGGTCTGGCGGGCCTTGTGCTCCTCGATCACCTGCCGCGCGGGATGCGAGCGGTCGGGCAGCTCGGCGAGGGAGTTGATGAACGGGCAGCCCCGGTACGAGATCGTCGGCAGTCCCTCGGCGATGAAGCGGGCCAGGCCCAGGATCTGCTCCCTGGGCCGGTCGGGGTGCTCGGCCTCGACCCGGTCGAACGCCGCCTGGTAGCCGGCGGCGACGATCCGCAGCCACTCGGCGACCAGTGCGTCCTTGGTCTCGAAGTGCCGGTAGATCGCCGCTTTGGTGGTCTCGGCCCGGTCGGCGATCGCCTGGACGCCGACCCGCCGGATGCCCTCGCTCTGGAAGAGCTCTTCCGCCGCGTCGAGGATGCGCTCTCGCGGCGGCAGTTTCGCCACCCTGCTCGGCCTGCCGACGGTCGTTGTCATGACTGCTACGGTACCAGCCTGTGCCACGCGATACCGAGCGGTATCGTGTGGCACTCAACGGTATTGTCCTGGTGCTGGGAGTGACAGTGAGAGTGACCGAGTACGTGAACTTCGACGCCGTCGGGCTCGCCGAGCTGGTGGCCGCGGGCGAGGTGACCCCCGCCGAACTGGTGGCGGCCGCGCGCGAGGCGGCGCAGGCGGTCGACCCGCGGATCAACGCCGTCGTCGAGACATGGCCCACCGACGACGAGCCCGAGCCCGGCAGCGCGCCGCTGGCCGGGGTCCCTTTCCTGATCAAGGACATCGGGGTCGCGATGGCCGGGCGACGGACGGAGCTGGGCAGTCGGCTCGCGGCCGGTCTTGTCGCGGGCGCCGATTCCGCGCTGATGCGGCGCCTGCGGCGGGCCGGCCTCGTGACCTTCGGGCGTACCGCCACCCCGGAGCTTGCCTACAGCATCACCACCGAGCCGGTGCTGTACGGCCCGACCCGCAACCCGTGGGACCCCACACGGAGCGCGGGCGGATCCAGCGGGGGAGCGGGCGCGGCCGTCGCCGCCGGGGTGGTGCCCCTCGCGCACGCCACCGACGCGGCGGGCTCGCTCCGCATTCCCGCCGCGTACAACGGCCTCTTCGGGCTCAAGCCCACCCGCGGCCGGGTCTCCGTGGCCCCCGACGCCGACGAGATATTCAACGGCCTGGGCGTGCAGGGCAGCGTCAGCCGAACAGTGCGCGACAGCGCGGCACTGCTCGACCTGATCGGCGGCCCGGAACCGGGCGACCCCTACTACGCCCCGCGGCCGGAGAGGCCCTACGCAGAGGAGGTCACCCGTCCCCCGGGCCCGCAGCGGATCGGTGTCCTCACCCAGGCGTGGGGCGGGCGCCGCACCACGGCGCCGGTCGCCGACGCCGTCTCCCGGACCGTGCGCCTGCTCGAATCCCTCGGCCACCGCGTGGTGGCGGCCGAGGTTGATCTCGGGGTCGACTGGGAGGAGTTCGTCCTGGCCAACGCCCGTCTGATGACGGCGAATCTCACGGCCTCGGTCGACGGACTGGCCGCCGCCCTCGGCCGGACCGTCGACTCCTCGACCCTCGAACCGGTGACGCTGGCCGCATACCGGTACGGGCAGCGGGTCGGCGCCGACCGGTTCGTCGCCG
Source organism: Streptomyces atriruber (assembly GCF_001418325.1). GTDB lineage: Bacteria > Actinomycetota > Actinomycetes > Streptomycetales > Streptomycetaceae > Streptomyces > Streptomyces atriruber. The sequence continues at coordinate 3,287 of NZ_LIPN01000396.1, forward strand.
CGCTGGCGGTCCGCAACCGGGTCGCCCGCAGCCTGGCGCGCTGCTTCGAGGCACACGACGTACTGCTCACCCCGACCGTGCCGGAACCGCCCGTGCTCCTGGGGGCCTACGGGGAGGGCGCGGAGGAGCTCGACGGCCTCGGCTGGATCGACCGCCTCAACGACCGCTCGCCCTTCACCATGGCGTTCAACGTCGCGGGCACGCCCGCCATGTCCGTGCCGGTGACGGCCGACGCCGGGACGGGGCTCCCGATCGGCATGCAGTTCGCCGCCGCGTACGGGGAAGAGGGCCGCCTCTTCCGGCTCGCCGGGCAGCTCGAACAGGCGAGCCCGTGGTCGGGCCGTACGCCCACGGTGTGGGCAGGCGGTCCGACGGGCCACTGACGCGCGGCCGGGCAACTGGGCCCGCAGGGCGTGCCGTTACGTGCTGTTCGCGCGAAAACCATTCGACGTGGGCGTTTTCTTCGGTGAGGATCAGTCACATGTTCCGGTACGCCTTCCTCGCAGCCACGCCCGCAGTCGCGGGCGCTGCGAAGGCTGCCGTCGGCACATCCGACGTCCTCGCACCTGTCGCCTTCGACGGCGCCCGAAGCTGACCCTCCCCGGACATTCCGGCGGACCCCCGAGGGGGAGGGTCGGTAGGGCCCGGGGTCCCCGTCCCGACCGAGCACGGAGCCGGTACGGGACAACAGCTTCGAGTTCCGGAGAAGGAACCACCATGTCCAAGACCGCCTACGTCCGTACGAAGCCGCACCTGAACATCGGCACGATGGGACACGTCGACCACGGCAAGACCACCCTGACCGCCGCCATCACCAAGGTCCTCAGCGAGCGCGGTGGCGACGGCGGCACCCAGTACGTGTCCTTCGACCGCATCGACCGGGCCCCGGAGGAGGCGCAGCGCGGCATCACGATCAACATCGCGCACGTCGAGTACGAGACGGACACCCGTCACTACGCGCACGTGGACATGCCGGGCCACGCGGACTACATCAAGAACATGGTCACCGGCGCCGCCCAACTGGACGGGGCGATCCTCGTCGTGTCGGCCCTCGACGGGATCATGCCGCAGACCGCCGAGCACGTGCTGCTCGCCCGGCAGGTCGGCGTCGACCACATCGTCGTCGCGCTCAACAAGGCCGACGCGGGGGACGAGGAGCTCACCGACCTCGTCGAGCTGGAGGTCCGTGACCTGCTCTCCGCGCACGGGTACGGAGGTGACTCCGTCCCCGTCGTGCGGGTCTCGGGGCTGAAGGCGCTGGAGGGCGACCCGCGCTGGACGTCCGCGATCGAGGCCCTCCTCGACGCGGTGGACACCTATGTGCCGATGCCCGAGCGGTATCTCGACGCGCCGTTCCTGCTGCCCGTCGAGAACGTGCTCACCATCACCGGCCGCGGCACCGTCGTCACCGGCGCCGTGGAGCGCGGCACCGTCCGGCTCGGGGACCGTGTGGAGGTCCTCGGCGCGGACACCGAGACCGTGGTCACCGGCTTGGAGACCTTCGGCAAGCCGATGGCGGAGGCGCAGGCGGGGGACAACGTGGCGCTGCTGCTGCGCGGTCTGCCACGCGACGCCGTACGACGCGGCCATGTCGTCGCGGCGCCCGGCAGCGTCACCCCGCGGCGGCGCTTCACCGCGCAGGTGTACGTCCTGTC
>NZ_LIPN01000397.1 GCF_001418325.1 Streptomyces atriruber
CGTGCCCGGTATCGACGAGGCCGCCTTCGTCGAGGCGGCCGAGGCCGCCAAGGCGGGCTGCCCGGTGAGCCAGGCCCTGTCCGGCACGACCATCACTCTTTCGGCCAAGCTGGCCTGACACGAAGCCTGTTGACAATGCCGTCATCCCTGTCGGGGTGGCGGCATTGCCGTGTGCGGCATTGACAACGGCCCGCTCAAGTTTTGTGATGGAGAGCGGAGTAGACCGGGAAACGGGGGGCGTGAGCTCGCGGCGGAAGGGACTGGACCATGGCACGTGCGGTCGGGATCGATCTCGGGACGACGAACTCAGTGGTGGCCGTGCTGGAGGGCGGTGAACCCGTCGTCGTCGCCAACTCGGAGGGCGCGCGCACCACCCCCTCCGTCGTCGCCTTCGCGAAGAGCGGCGACGTCCTGGTGGGCGAGGTCGCCAAGCGGCAGGCGGTCACCAACGTGGAGCGCACCGCGCGCTCCGTCAAACGCCATATGGGCGAGGGGAATTGGCGCTTCCCGGAGAGCGGCTCCGTGGACGGCACCCGCTACACCGCGCAGGAGCTCTCCGCGCGCGTGCTGCAGAAGCTCAAGCGCGACGCCGAGTCCTATCTGGGCGAGGACGTCACCGACGCGGTGGTCACCGTGCCCGCGTACTTCGACGACACCCAGCGCCAGGCCACCAAGGAGGCCGGCGAGATCGCGGGGCTCAACGTCCTGCGCATCGTCAACGAGCCGACGGCGGCGGCCCTGGCGTACGGCCTGGACAAGGGCGACGACCAGACCGTCCTCGTCTTCGACCTCGGCGGCGGCACCTTCGACGTCTCGCTCCTGGAGATGGGCGAGGGCGTCATCGAGGTGAAGGCCACCAACGGCGACACGCAGCTGGGCGGCGACGACTGGGACCAGCGGATCGTCGAGCACCTGGTGCGGCAGTTCAAGAACGGGCACGGCGTGGACCTCGGCAAGGACAAGATGGCGCTCCAGCGCCTGCGCGAGGGCGCCGAGAAGGCGAAGATCGAGCTGTCCTCGTCGAGCGAGACCGACGTCAACCTGCCCTACATCACGGCATCGGCGGAGGGCCCGCTGCACCTCGCCGAGAAGCTGACGCGCGCCCAGTTCCAGGAGCTGACCGCGGACCTGCTCGACCGCTGCAAGGAGCCCTTCCACCAGGCGGTGAAGGACGCGGGAGTCAAACTCTCCGCCGTGGACCACGTGATCCTCGTGGGCGGCTCCACCCGGATGCCCGCGGTGACGGAGCTGGTCAGGGAGCTCACCGGCAAGGATCCGCACAAGGGCGTCAACCCCGACGAAGTGGTGGCGCTCGGCGCGGCGCTGCAGGCCGGGGTCATCCGCGGCGACGTGAAGGACGTGCTCCTGCTCGACGTGACACCGCTCTCCCTCGGCATCGAGACCAAGGGCGGCATCATGACCAAGCTCATCGAGCGCAACACCACGATCCCCACCCGGCGTTCGGAGACCTTCTCCACCGCAGAGGACAACCAGCCCTCGGTCGGCATCCAGGTCTTCCAGGGCGAGCGGGAGATCGCCGCGTACAACAAGAAGCTCGGCGTCTTCGACCTGACCGGGCTGCCGCCCGCCCCGCGCGGCGTCCCCAAGATCGAGGTCACCTTCGACATCGACGCCAACGGGATCATGCACGTCTCGGCGAAGGACGAGGCCACGGGCCGCGAGCAGCGCATGACCGTGACCGGAGGCTCCGCGCTGCCCAAGGACGACATCAACCGCATGGTGCGGGAGGCCGAGGAGCACGCGGAGGAGGACCGCAGGCGGCGCGAGGCGGCGGAGACCCGCAACCAGGCCGAGCAGCTCGTCTACCAGACGGAGCGTTTCCTGCAGGAGAACGCCGAGAACGCGGCGCGGGTGCCGGTGGACACGAAGAACGAGGTGGAAGCCGCGTCGGCCGAGGTCCGGGACGTCCTCAAGAACCGGCCGGACGACACGACGGCACTGCGCGCCAGTGCCGAGAAGCTGGCGACGGTCAGCCAGAAGCTGGGCCAGGCGATGTACGCGAACTCCGGCGGGGGCGCCCAGCAGGAGACGGCCACGGAGGCCCCCGCCGAGGAGGGCGTCGTGGACGCCGAGATCGTGGACGAGGAGGACAAGCGGGCCGGGGAGAAGGGCGACGGGGACAAGGGCGGTACCCAGTAGGCGCTATGGGAGCGGGCGGCTCACGAACCCGTCCGCTCCCAGCCGCGCCGGTCCGGCCGCGCCCCGACCCGCTTCGGGTCCCGGCTGCGGTAGACCACGTACGGCCGGAACAGGTACTGCACCGGCGCGCTGAACATGTGGATCAGCCGGGTGAACGGCACCAGGGCGAACAGCACCATGCCGACCACCGCATGGATCTCGTACAGCACGGGGACGCCCGCCATCCGGTCGATGTCGGGCTGGAGCGTGAACAGGCTGCGGGCCCAAGGGGCGATGGACGCGCGGTAGTTGTAGCCGTCGCCGGAGGCGTGGGTCAGCTTGGCCACCATGCCGAGCACGATCGCCCCGAACAGGACGAGGTACATCAGCTTGTCGTTCGCCGTCGTCGCGCGGAACACCGGCGTGTTGGTCCGTCGGCGGTAGAGCAGCAGCAGGATGCCGAGGACGAGAAGCACACCGGCAGCCGTGCCGCCGTACAGCGAGAACAGGTGGTACGTGTGCTCGGTCAGACCCACCTTGTCGGTCCACGACTCCGGCAGGAAGAGCCCGACGAGATGGCCGACGAGCACGAAGAGGATGCCGTAGTGGAACATCGGCGACGCGATGTTGAGCAGCTTGGACTCGTAGACCTGCGAGGAGCGGGTCGTCCAGCCGAACTTGTCGTAGCGGTAGCGCCAGATGATGCCCGCGACCAGCAGGACGAACGCGAGGTAGGGGAGCACGCCCCACAGCAGCGTCTTCATGAGGAGTGCTCCCCGATGAGTGCGAAGGGTTGGAGTCCGACGTCCTCGCGCGGCGGCCCGGAGCGGGCGAGGGCCTGCGCCTCCGCGCGGTCCTTGGGCGAGGGGCCCGGCAGCGTCGCGCACACCGCGTCCATGACCGCCGCGTACGGGGTGCCGAAGTCGGTCAGCGCGATCCGCAGCAGCTCCAGGCCGCTGCGGTGTTCCTCCAGGAGCACCGGGCCCGCGTGCGCGGAGAACTCCAGGACCGCGGGCAGGAAGTCCGGCAGTTCCTCGCCGGTGAACTCCAGGCCGTGCTCACGGTAGATCTCCTTGAAGCGGACCAGGGCCATGCCGCGCCGCCGCGTGTCGCCGTCCCGCCACCAGCTCAGGTACAGGCTGTGGCGGTTCTTGAAGTCGAAGACCCGGACGTAGTGCGCGGCGAGCTCGCGCGGGTCGGTGCTCCCGGCGTGGGCGAGGAAACCGTCGAGACCGGCCGGGGCGGCCGCCCGCAGCAGCGGCAGCCGCTCGTGGAACTCGTCGTCGGGATAGGCCAGGCAGAGCGCCGCCGCCTGGTACAGCACCGCGTGCCGCTTCACTTGTCGTCCTCCTTCGCCGCGTGGGCCTTGTCGACCGCGCTGGGCTCCTCGTCGGCGGTCTGCCGGGCCCGCAGCGTGTGGAAGTTCTCGATGGTGACCAGCGGCAGCTGCTTGCGGCCGGAGTCCTGTCCGAACGGGCCGTCGGCGCCCATCCCCGGGCCGCCCTCGTAGTCGAGGCTGCACGAGTCGGGGAGCGCCGACTCCTCCAGGCGCCGGGCGTCGGCGACGGCGGCGGTCGGGATGACGTACCGGTCCTCGTACTTGGCGATGGCCAGCAGCCGGTACATCTCCTCGATCTCCCGGCCCGACATGCCCACCGACTCGGCGGTCGAACCGTCCGGCGCGTCACCGAGGTTGATGGCCCGCATATGGGCCCGCATCGCCGCCAGCTTCTCCAGCGAGGACCGTACGGGACCGACGTCCCCGGCGGTGAAGATCTCCGCGAGGTACTCGAGCGGGATGCGCAGCGTGTCGATGGCGCCGAACAGGTTGCCGAGGTCCTCGCCGTCGTGGCCGGTCTCCGTGAGCGCGTCCACCACCGGCGAGAGCGGCGGGATGTACCAGACCATCGGCATGGTGCGGTACTCCGGGTGCAGCGGCAGCGCCACCTTGTACTTGCTGATCAGTGCGTGCACGGGGGAGCGGCGTGCCGCCTCGATCCAGTCGTGCGAGATCCCGTCCCGTTCGGCCGCGCGCCGCACCTCGGGGTCGTCGGGATCGAGGAAGACGCCCAACTGGGCTTCGTACAGCCTGTGTTCGTCGGGCTCGGAGGCCGCGGCCGTCACCCTGTCGGCGTCGTACAGGATCACTCCGAGGTAGCGCAGCCGGCCCACGCACGTCTCCGAGCAGACGGTCGGCAGGCCCACCTCGACGCGCGGGTAGCACATCGTGCACTTCTCGGCCTTGCCGGTGCGGTGGTTGAAGTACACCTTCTTGTACGGGCAGCCCGTCACGCACTTGCGCCAGCCGCGGCACTGGTCCTGGTCGACGAGGACGATGCCGTCCTCCGACCGTTTGTACATCGCGCCGGACGGGCAGGACGCCACGCACGCCGGGTTGAGGCAGTGCTCGCAGATGCGCGGCAGATAGAACATGAAGGTCTGCTCGAAGGCGAACTGGACCTTGTCCGCAGCCTGTTGGCGGGTCCTGGCGACCATCGGGTCGAGGTCGCCGTGCTCCGTGGCGCCGCCCAGGTTGTCGTCCCAGTTCGACGACCACTCGATCTTCATGGGCTTGCCGCTGATCAGCGAGCGGGGCTCGGCGACCGGGAAGTCGTCGCCCAGCGGGGCGTCGGTGAGATTGCGGTACTCGTACGTCCAGGGCTCGTAGTAGTCCTTGATCTCCGGGAGCTTGGGGTTGGAGAAGATCTCCAGGAGCGACTTGATGCGGCCGCCGTTCTTCAGCCTCAGGGCGCCCCGCTTGTTCAGCTCCCAGCCGCCGCGCCACTTCTCCTGGTCCTCGTAGCGACGCGGATAGCCCTGGCCGGGGCGGGTCTCGACGTTGTTGAACCAGACGTACTCCATGCCGTCGCGGTTGGTCCACGCCTGTTTGCAGGTGACCGAGCAGGTGTGGCACCCGATGCACTTGTCGAGGTTCATCACCATCGCGATCTGTGCCATGACGCGCATCAGTAGGTGACCTCCTGGTCGCGGCGGCGGATGACCGTCACCTCGTCGCGCTGGTTTCCCGTCGGGCCGAGGTAGTTGAACGCCCACGACAACTGGGCGTAGCCGCCGATGAGATGGGACGGCTTGAGGATGAGGCGGGTCAGCGAGTTGTGAATGCCGCCGCGCTTGCCGGTGGTCTCCGTCTTGGGGACGTTGACCGTGCGTTCCTGCGCGTGGTGCATGAAGACGGTGCCGGCCGGCATGCGGTGCGAGACGATCGCCCGCGCCACCACCACGCCGTTCCGGTTGACCGCCTCGATCCAGTCGTTGTCCTTCACGCCGATCGCGTCCGCGTCCTGCGGCGCCATCCAGATGCACTGGCCGCCGCGGGAGAGGGACAGCATGAAGAGATTGTCCTGGTACTCGGAGTGGATCGACCACTTGTTGTGCGGGGTGAGGTATCGGACCGTCACCTCGCGCTCGCCGTCGGGGCCGAGCCGTGGCTCACCGAAGAGACGGTTCATGTCCAGCGGCGGCCGGTAGACGGGCATCGCCTCGCCCAGCTCGTGCATCCAGTCGTGGTCGATGAAGAAGTGCTGGCGCCCGGTGAGCGTGTGCCACGGCTTGAGGTGCTCGGTGTTGAGCGTGAACGCCGTGTACCTGCGGCCGCCGGACTCGCTGCCGCTCCACTCCGGCGAGGTGATCACCGGGACGGGCGCGGCCTGCGTGTCGGCGTACGTGATGCGCTTGCCCTCGTGCTCGGCGGCCAGGTGCGCCATCTCCTGGCCGGTGCGCGCCTCCAGGGTGTGGAAGCCCTGGGTGGCCAGGCGGCCGTTGGTCGTGCCGGACAGCGCGAGGATGGTGTTGGCGGCCTTCACCGCCGTGTCCAGGGCGGGGCGCCCGTCCGCGGGCCCGCCGCGCACCACGCCGTTGCGCTCGCGCAGCTCGTCGACCTCCTGGTCGGGGTGGAGCGCGATGCCCTTCGCCGGGAGCCCCAGCTGCTCCACGAGCGGGCCGAGCGCGGCGAACTTCGCGCCGATCGCGGTGTAGTCGCGCTCCACGACCGAGAGGTTCGGCATCGTCCTGCCCGGCACCGGCTCGCACTCGCCCTTGCGCCAGTCGAGGACGACGCCGCCGGGCTGCGCGGTCTCGCCCGGGGTGTCGTGCTGGAGCGCGGTGGCGACGACGTCCTTGCGCACGCCCAGGTGGTCCACCGCCAGCTCGCTGAGCCGGTCGGCGATGGCGCGGAAGGTGTCGAAGTCGGTGCGGGCCTGCCAGGGCGGGTCGACGGCCGGGGTGAACGAGTGCACGTAGGGGTGCATGTCCGTGGTCGACAGGTCGTGCTTCTCGTACCAGGTGGCGGCGGGCAGCACCACGTCGGACAGCAGCGTCGACGACGTCTGCCGGAAGTCGAGCGAGACGAGCAGGTCGAGCTTGCCCTCGGGCGCCTCGTCCCGCCAGGTGACGGTGCTGGGCCGCTCGTCCGGGGCCGCCTCCTCCGCCCGCAGCGACGCGTGCGTGCCGAGCAGGTGCTTGGTGAAGTACTCGGCGCCCTTCGCGGACGAGCCGAGGAGGTTGGCCCGCCACAGGGTGAGCACGCGCGGCCAGTTCTCCGGGGCGTCGGGATCCTCGCAGGCGAACTTGAGCGTGCCCGCCTTGAGTTCGTCGACGACGTTGGCCACCGGGTCGCCCGCGGTCTCCCCCAGCGCGAGGGAGTTGCGGTCGAAGGTCGGATACGACGGCATCCAGCCGGTACGGGCCGACAGCGCGAGACAGTCGGCGCCCGTCATCCCCGCGAAGCGGCCCTCGCCGAGCGGCGAGGAGAGCACGTCCGCCGCGAACTTGTCGTAGCGCCACTGGTCGGTGTTGAGGAACCAGTAGGCGGCCCCGATCATCTGGCGCGGCGGTCTGCTCCAGTCGTTGGCGCTCGCGAGGGTCGCCCAGCCGGTGGCCGGGCGGCACTTCTCCTGGCCGACGTAGTGCGCCCAGCCGCCGCCGTTGCGGCCCTGGCAGCCGGTGAGCTGGAGCAGCGCGAGGAAGGAGCGGTAGATCGTCTCGGAGTGGAACCAGTGGTTGGTCCCCGCGCCCATCAGGATCATGCAGCGCCCGCGCGACTTCTCGGCGGTCGCGGCGAACTCCCGGGCGATCTTGACGCACTTGGCGGCGGGCACGGAGGTGTGGACCTCCTGCCAGGCCGGGGTGCCGGGCGTGTCCGCGTCGTCGTACGAGGCGGGCCACGAGCCCGGCAGCCCCTCGCGCCCGACGCCGTACTGCGCGAGCAGCAGATCGAAGACCGTCGTGACCAGCGGCCCGTCCTGCCCGCCGAGCCGGGTGGCGGGCACCCCGCGCCGCACGACCTCGCCGCGGCCCTGGCCGTGCGTGCCGCCCTCGGTGTCGAACCGGGGGAGCAGCACCTCCACGCCCGCCGCGATGCCCGCGCCCTGCAGCGTCAGGAGCGGCTTGATGTCGCCGAGCTCCAGGTTCCACCTGCCCTTGCCCGACTCGGTCCAGCGGAAGCCCAGGGAGCCGTTCGGGACGGCGGGCTGCCCGGTGTTCTCGTCGAGCACCGCCGTCTTCCAGTCGCCGCCCTCGCCGTCCTCGCCGAGGTCGGAGGCGCGCAGGAACTTCGAGGGCACGTACGCGCCGTCCCGCTCGGTGAGCGTCACCAGGAACGGCAGATCGGTGAACCTGCGTACGTAGTCGCCGAAGAACTCCGTCTGCCGGTCGACGAAGAACTCCTTGAGAATCACATGCCCCATCGCGAGGGCCAGCGCCCCGTCCGTGCCCGGGTGGGGGTGCAGCCACTCGTCGGCGAACTTGGCGTTGTCGGCGTAGTCGGGCGCCACGACCACGACCTTCTGGCCGCGGTAGCGGGCCTCCGCCATCCAGTGCGCGTCCGGGGTCCGCGTCACCGGCACATTGGAGCCCCACATCATCAGATACGCGGCGTCCCACCAGTCACCCGACTCCGGTACGTCGGTCTGGTCGCCGAACACCTGCGGAGAGGCCACCGGAAGATCCGCGTACCAGTCGTAGAAGGAGAGCATCGGGGCGCCGATGAGGCTCATGAAGCGGGCGCCGGCGGCGTGCGACACCATCGACATCGCGGGGATGGGGGAGAAGCCCGCGACGCGGTCGGGGCCGACGGTCCTGATCGTGTGGACGTGCGCGGCCGCGATGATCTCCACGGCCTCGTCCCAGCTCGCCCGCACCAACCCGCCCTTGCCGCGCGCCTGTTGGTACGTCCGACGGCGCTCCGGGTCGCCCTGGATGTCGGCCCAGGCGAGCACCGGGTCCTTGAGCCGCGCCTTCGCCTCCCGGTACATCTCCAGGAGGACGCCGCGCAGGTACGGGTAGCGGACGCGGGTGGGGGAGTACGTGTACCAGGAGAACGCGGCGCCGCGGGGGCAGCCGCGCGGTTCGTACTCGGGGCGGTCCGGGCCGACGCTCGGATAGTCCGTGGCCTGCGTCTCCCAAGTGATGATGCCGTCCTTGACGTACACCTTCCAGCGGCACGATCCCGTGCAGTTCACGCCGTGCGTCGAATACACGACCTTGTCGTGGCTCCAGCGGTCCCGGTAGAACGCGTCGGCGTCCCGCCCCCCGGTCAGCCGGACGCTGTGCAGGTCGGGGGCGGCGGTGCCGCGTCGGAAGAACTTCCCCGCCCGCAGCAGGGCGGCGGCGGGCTCGGTCGTCTCAGTCACCGTGGAGCTCCCTAGGTCTGCCTCCTTTCGAACCTAGGTGCGGCAACGGCCGCGCACCCGTCGAAATCGGCCGTACGGGTGCGCAATGACCGGCGGACGCCCCCCCCAGGACCCGCCGAAGGCCGCCCGCCGCGGTCACACCGCCCTGAGCCAGAGAGAGTCGGCGCGGTTGTCGAAGGGGTGGAGCCCGTTGGTGCCCTGGACGGGATTCCACTGCGGCGGCTCGAACGTCTTCTGCGCCCCGTCGTAGGACGGGTTGTCGAAGAGCTGGACGCTGTTGCAGGTGCCGAAGGTACGGAACGAGGACACCCTGTTCTTGAAGGCACCCATGTCCGGAACGCCGTAACCGCCGGCGTCGCACCCGCCGTCGCGGCCGCGGATCTCGTCGCTGTCCCCGTCGAAGTAGGTGCCGTCCCAGTACTTCACCAGCAGCTCGCGGGGGGCCATCCGGCCGCGCAGCTGCGCCAGGGACTCGCCTTCGCGGGTGCACTTGCGCTCAGCGACGCGCGAGGTGCGCTCTCCGGGCGCCGGCTTCTCCAGCACGGTGATGCAGTGCCGGGCCCGGTTGTGGGCCTCTGCTTGCGGCGCGGGGGCGGCACCGGAGGCCCCCGGCGGGACGACCGCCAGCACCGCGAGGCTGGCCAGCCCCGCCGACAGCAGGTTCTTGTTCTTGCGCAGGGTGGTCCGTACGGACATGACGCACTCCTTCATGGGGCATGGGATGCCGGGCGGCTGCCCGGTTTCCCAGCGTGGGGCAGGGGCGGCCGGTGGCCCAGCAGGTGCCTGTCGCCCATTCCGCCGGGAAACGGGAAACACCCGCTACGGTGCGTCAATGTCAACGATCAAGAAGTTCCAAGTCACCTTTGACTGCGCAGAACCGGAGCGTCTGGCCCGCTTCTGGTGCGAGGTGTTGGGGTACGTGGTACCGCCGCCACCGGAGGGGTTCGCCACCTGGGACGATCTCAACCGCACCCTGCCCCCTGAGCAGCGGGATTCCTGGTTCGCCTGCAGCGACCCCTCAGGCGTGGGCCCGCGCCTGTACTTCCAGCGCGTCCCCGAGGGAAAGACCGCCAAGAACCGCGTACATCTCGACGTCCGGGTCGGCACCGGACTCGTCGGCGCCGAGCGCCTCGCCACGCTGGAAGCGGAGTGCGCACGCCTGGTCGCGCTCGGCGCGACCCACGTGCAGACGCTCTACGCCGACGAGGAGAACGAGTCGTGCATCCCGATGCTGGACATCGAGGGCAACGAGTTCTGCATCGACTGAGCGGCCACTGAGCGGGGGAGGTGGCTCCCCGCATTACCCGGGGAGTAATCGACCACCCGGCGCAGGCTCGGCAGAGTGAGGGCAACGGGTCCGGTCCGGCGCACTCCGGACCGGACCCGGGACCTGTACCGCTCCCCGAAGCCGCTTGGAGGCAGATCGTCATGGCTACGTCCACGTACCCGCTCACCGCTCTGGCCCGTACCACCGACCCCAGGACGATGCTGCGCCGCTTCCTCGGTCTCGATGCGGTCGTGACCGGCGGCAACGGGGTCGCGTACGCCGCCGCCTCGGGGCCGCTGGGGAGGTTCCTCGGTGTTGATTCCGGGGTGCTGCTCGGGCTCGGTGTCGGGCTCGTCCTGTACGGCGTGGGCGTCGGGCTTCTCGCCGCCCGCAAGAGTCCTCCCGCGGTCGCCGTGCAGGCGGTCGTCGAGGTGAACGTCGTCTGGACGGTGCTCAGTGTCGTCGCGCTCGTCGCCTGGCTCTCGCCCAGTACGGCCGGAGCGGTGTGGATCCCGCTCCAGGCCGTGGTCGTGGGCGGCTTCGCCGTGGTGCAGTACGCGGCCCTGCGGGAGCTGAGGGCCCGCGGCTAGGAGACGTGCGCATGGAGGTACTTCGACGTCGCCGGGTCGGCCGGGAGCAGTGTCTCGATGGCCAGCTCGGCGACCGTCACGTCCATCGGGGTGTTGAACGTCGAGATCGACGAGACGAAGGACAGCACGTGCCCGTCGTGTTCGAATCGCAGGGGCAGCGCGAAATAGGGGACCTCCGCGCCCGCCTCGAAGGCGTCCTCCCCGGGGTCCGCCAGCGGGTACGCCGCCACCTCCTCGTACACCGCCCGCAGCGCGTCCGAACGCTGCAGCGCGATCTGCCGCTCCATCTGGTGCAGCAGATGCCCCCGCCACTCCCGGAGATTGCGGATCCGGGGAGCCAGTCCCTCCGGGTGGAGCGTCAGCCGCATCGCGTTCATCGGCTCCGTGAAGACGTGCTCCGGAATACCGTCGAGCATCATCATGATGCCGCGGTTCGCCGCGATCACGTCGTAGCTCGCGTCGACGACCAGGGCCGGGTAGGGCTCGTAACCCGCCAGGAGCTGTTCGAGGCCCTCGCGCAGCGTGCCCATGGTGGGGTCGTCCAGCGGGGTCTCGCGGAAGCGGGGCGCGTAACCGGCCGCCAGGAGAAGCGAGTTGCGGTCCCGCACCGGCACGTCGAGATGGTCGGCGAGACGCAGCAGGAACTCCTCGCTCGGCCGCGACCTGCCCGTCTCGACGAAGCTGATGTGCCGCGCGGAGGAGTCGGCCCGCAGGGCCAGCTCCAGCTGGCTCACCCGGCGCCGCTCGCGCCAGCCCCGCAGCAGCGGCCCCACTCCGGTGGCGGCGTTCTCGTGGGTCTTCCCCTTGGCCTTGCCTCGGGTGCTCCCCTTGGCGGGCTCGGCGCTTGTCATACGTAGAAGGTAATCGAAACAATTTGTGGCAGGGTGAGCCGAAGACCGACTCTGTGTAAGGAGCGTGGCCCGTGACTCCCGAACCGCTCTCTCAGAAAGAGATCGAGGACCGTCTCGCCGAGCTGCCCGGCTGGTCCCTGGACGGCGGCAAGCTCACCCGTTCCTACCGGCTCGCCTCGCACTTCGCCGCGACCGGCCTGGTCGTCCACATCGCGCGGACCCAGGAGGAGCTCGGCCACCACAGCGAGCTGACCCTCGGCTACAACACCGTCGCGTTGGCCGTGAACACGCACAGCGCGGGCGGCGCCCTCACCGGGCTGGACTTCGAACTGGCCCACAAGGTCGAGCAGTTGGCCGCCTCGCACGGCGTGGAATGACGGTCGATGCTGGACTACAGCAAGGAAGCCGACCGGTACGACGCCTCGCGCGGTGGTGAGCCCCGCGCTGCCGCCGCCGCTGACGCGGTCCTCGGCCTGGTCCCCGCCGACGCGGCCGCCCTCCTCGACGTCGCCTGCGGGACCGGCCTGGTCACCCGGTGCCTCGCCGCGCGCCAAGGGCTGCGGGTGACCGGCGTGGACGCCGCGTACCGCATGGCCCGGCTGGCCGCGGACCGCGTGCCGGGCGCCGTCGTCCTCGGCGACAGCCGCCGACTCCCCTTTCCCGACGGCTCGTTCGACGCGGTGACCAGCGTCTGGCTGCTGCATCTGCTGTCCGGCCCCGAGGAGACGTCGGCGGTCGTCGCCGAGTGCGCGCGGGTGCTCAAGCCCGGCGGGGTCTACGTCACCACCGTGGACAAGGCCGCCTCCCACGACGTGCGCAGCGACATCGACGCCGTGCTCGCGCCGCGCCCGGTGCTGCCCGCCGTCGACCGGGTCGAGGCCGTCGACGCGTACGCCGCCGAGCACGGGCTCGCGCCGACGGGGCGGGCCCGGTTCCGCGGCCACGGTCAGGGCCGCTCGCCCCGCTCCACGGTCGACGACCTGGGGCGCGGCTGGTTCACCCAGATCGCGCCCGACGGGCCGCTGGCCGCGCGGTTCGCCGCGGGGCTCGCCGCCCTGCCGGACCAGGACGTGCGGCGCCCCGATCCGCAGTTCAACCTGCGCGCGTACCGGAAACGGGACCGTCTTTTGCGGTAGTGGCAACTTGATTCGCCGGAAACCGGAAATCGGGAGCAGGCTGGTCCCGTCCATATGCGAGGGCGGAACCGGAAGGCGGCACGAGATCATGGGGCATCAGGACCAGCACCAGCACGGGCAGGGACACGGACACGGCCACGGGCATGGGCACGGGCACGACGGAGACATGGACTGGGCCGCCATGGGCGCCATGCTGGAGCGCTACGCCCGCGTCGCCGCGCCGATGTACCGCGAGGTGGCCGACTGGCTCGGCCGCTGGGTCCCGGAGCCCGGCGTGGTCGTCGACGTCGGCAGCGGCCCCGGCGCCGTCTCCTTCTCGCTGGCCGAGTCGTTCCCCAAGGCGCGGATCGTCGCGGCGGACCCCGAGGAAGCCCTTCTGGAGCGCGCCCGCGACCGGGCGACGGCCGAAGGCCTGACCGACCGCTTCGACACGGTGCGCGCCGCGCTGCCCGACGACATCGACGACGTGCCCGAGGCGGACCTCCTGTGGCTGTGCAGGTCCCTGCACCACGTCGGTGACCAGGGCGCCGCTCTCTCCGCCCTCGCCGGGCGGCTGGCCCCCGGCGGCGCCATCGCCCTCCTGGAGGGCGGCCTGAGCGCCCGCTACCTGCCCCGCGACATCGGCTTCGGCCGCCCCGGCCTGGCGTCCCGGCTGGAGGCGGCCGACGAGGAGTGGTTCGCCGGGATGCGCGACGGGCTCGACGGCTCGCAGAGCGCCACGGAGGACTGGCCCGCCCTCCTCGCCGCCGCAGGCCTGCGCCACGTGGCCACCCGCAGCTTCCTCCTCGACCTGCCCGCGCCGCTCTCGGAGGACGCCCGCGCCCACGTGGTCACGGAGTTCACCCGCCGCCGCGAGATGCAGGCAAAACGCCTCGCCCCGGACGACGTCGCCACCTTCGACCGCCTCCTTGACCAGGACGACCCGCAGAGCCTGTACCGGCGTCCCGACCTGTTCGTGCTGTCGGCGCAGACCGTGTACGTGGCGGTGAAGGACGCGTAAGGGCGTACGCGGCGCCCCGTCCAGATGATGTTCCGTCAACACGCCTTTCTCCCAAGGCATGTTGACGTACGTTCGGGAGGGTGCGGGACCGCCGGGCCCGGCACCTGCCGAGCGAGGGGGACGACGCGTGTGAACGAGCTGATCAGGTGGGAGTCCGACGAGGGGCCCGTCGTGGTCGAGGTGGACTCCCGGGACCCCGGGTTCCGGTCGGTGTCGCGGCGCGGCGACGCGGGCGGGATCCACGAGGTCGAGGGCCGCTTCGAGTCGGCGCTGAACAATGTGCGCGGCGCCGCGATGTCGGCGCTGCGGACCTTCCGGGACCGGGCGCTGGACCCCGACGCGATCGAGCTGGAGTTCGGCGTCAAGTTCAGCGCGGAGGCCGGGGCGGTCATCGCCAGAACGGCGACGGAGGGGCATCTGACCGTCAAGCTGACGTGGTCGCGGCGGGAAGTGCGGGGCGAAGAGCCGCGGACATGAAACAGATGAGCCGCCTCCCCCGGCCTCGAACGGTCGGGGGAGGCGGCTCACCGGCCTGACGGAGGCTCAGGCCACGTCGAACGTCGCCGGGTCCGGACCGATCCGCCGGTCCTCGTTCAGCGCCGAGATCGCCGCCATGTCCTCGGGGTCGAGCTCGAAGCCGAAGACGTCGATGTTCTCCTTGATCCGCGACGGCGTCACGGACTTCGGGATCACGATGTTGCCCAGCTGGATGTGCCAGCGAAGGGCGATCTGCGCGGGGGAGCGGCCGTGCTTCTGGGCGATGGCGATGAGCGCCGGGACCTCCAGGAGGCCCCTGCCCGAGCCGAGCGGCGACCACGCCTCCGTGGCGATGCCCTGCTCGGCGTGGAACTCGCGCGAGACGTGCTGCTGCAGATGCGGGTGCAGCTCGATCTGGTTGACGGCCGGGACGATCGACGTCTCGCCGAGCAGCCGCTCCAGGTGGGCGGGCAGGAAGTTCGATACGCCGATGGCCTTGGCGCGGCCGTCGGCGTGGATCTTCTCGAAGGCCTTGTACGTGTCGACGTACGCATCCTTGGAGGGCACGGGCCAGTGGATCAGGTACAGATCCACGTAGTCGAGGCCCAGCTTCTGCAGTGAGGTGTCGAAGCCGCGCAGGGTCGCGTCGTAGCCCTGGTCGCTGTTCCAGAGCTTCGTCGTGACGAACAGGTCCTCACGGGCGACGCCGGAAGAGGCGATGGCCTTGCCCGTGCCTTCTTCGTTGCCGTAGACGGCGGCGGTGTCGATGCTGCGGTACCCGGCCTCCAGCGCCGTCGCGACGGCCGTCCGGGCCTCGTCGTCCGGAACCTGCCAGACGCCGAATCCGAGCTGGGGCATCTCGACGCCGTTGTTGAGGGTGATCGGGGGAACCTTGCTCACGAGCTCTCGGTCCTTAAGTCGTCGGGTGTCTCTGCCCATGGTCAACGATCAGTGGCCGTGCCGCATTCCTGAATGGCCGGATTTCGGAGCGGTGTGGACGCGGGATCGGTCCGGACCATTGACGGTGTCCCGTCATGCCGGGACTCTATTGCACATCACTGAACCCGGGACACCTATATGAACGCTACAAGCACATGGGTTGCCCCGCGTCCCTGTGGTTTGTTCCTGAAACCCCACCTCTTCAGGAAAGGCGGCGCCACGCACATGCACGGGCACAGCACTGATCAGGAGAAGGCCACCCACGAGCCGACGCGCCGCGCCGACGACAGCGCGACGGGCTGGCAGACCCCCGAGTACGCGATCGTCGACACCGCGCTCGAAGTCACCGGCTACCGTCTCGCCGACCGGTAGACGCGCCGTCATGCTGCTGCAGGTGCTCGGCACCGCCGCCGGCGGCGGGCTGCCCCAGTGGAACTGCGCGTGCCCCGGGTGCGCCGGTGCGCGCGCCCACCCGGAGCGCCGCCGTCGGCACGCCGCGCTCGCCGTCCACGCGGGTGAGGGCCAGTGGTACCTGGTCAACGCCACCCCCGACATCGGCGACCAGATCGAGGCCGCCCCCGCGCTGCACCCCGGCGCGGGACCGGACGCGCGACGCAGCCCCGTCGCCGGGGTCGTCCTCACCGACGCCGAGCTCGACCACACCCTCGGCCTCGCCCGGCTCCGCGAGGCCCGCGACGGCGTGGAGGTCCTGGCGACCGCTCCCGTGCGCGACGCGGTGCGCGAGGGGCTGCGCCTCGACACCGTCCTGGAGCCCTATACGCGGGTGCGGTGGCGCGGGCTGCCCCTCGGCCG
>NZ_LIPN01000398.1 GCF_001418325.1 Streptomyces atriruber
CGGTGAACTCCTCGCCATCGTCGGCCCCTCGGGGTCCGGCAAGTCCACGATGCTCAACATCATGGGCACCCTGGACCGCCCGTCGGCAGGCCGGGTCCGCATCGACGGGCACGACGTGGCGGACCTGACCGACCGTGAACTGTCGGCGCTGCGGGCCGACACCATCGGCTTCGTCTTCCAGCAGTTCCACCTGGCGTTCGGCGTGCCGGCGCTGGACAGCGTGGCGGACGGGCTGCTCTACAGCGGCAGGCCGCGCGCCGAGCGCCGACGGCTCGCCGAGCGGGCGCTGCGCCGGGTCGGCCTCGGCCACCGGCTCTACCACGAGCCGCACCAGCTGTCCGGCGGCGAGAAGCAGCGCGTGGCCATCGCCCGCGCGGTGCTCGGCGATCCTCCGCTGCTGCTCGCCGACGAACCGACCGGCGCGTTGGACTCCCGTTCGGGAGCGGTCGTGATCGAGCTGCTCCACGAGCTGCACGAGGCCGGGACGACCGTCGTGGTCATCACCCACGACCGGGACATCGCCGCGAACCTGCCCCGCGAGGTGCGTCTCAAGGACGGCCGCATCGAGCACGACTCGGTCGCCGCCGACGGGAGCGCTTCCTTCCCCGTTTCCCGGAGCGCCCTCGTCCCCCGGGACGCCCTCGCCCCCCAGGAGGCCGTGCGATGACCGCGATCAAGGAGCTGGAGCGCGCCACCGCCCCCGAGCCGCCGCGGCGGCCCAGGCCCGCCCGGATGAACCCGGCGGACGTGCTGCGGGTCGGCGGCTCCGGGCTGCGCTCCCGCCCGATGCGGGTGTTCCTCTCGGCGCTCGGCATCGCCATCGGCATCGCCGCGATGGTCGGCGTGGTCGGCATCTCCACCTCCTCCACCGAGGACCTCAACCGCAGGCTCCAGGAGCTGGGCACCAACCTCCTGACGGTGACGCCCGGCCAGAACTTCAGCGGCGGCGAGGCCCATCTGCCGCCCGAGTCGGTCGACATGATCGCGGCGATGGACCACGTCGAGTCGGTCTCCGCCCTCGGCAAGACCGACGCCAAGGTGTACCGCAGCGACTACACGCCCGTGCAGGAGACCGGCGGCCTCAACGTCTCGGCGGCCCGGACGGACCTGCCGAAGTCGGTCGGCGCCGAGATCGTCGACGGCCGCTGGCTGAACGCGGCCAACAGCCGCTACCCGGCCGTCGTGCTCGGCCCCAAGGCCGCCGAACAACTCGGCGTGCACCGGGCGGGGGAGGATGTGAAGGTCTGGATCGGCGGACGCTGGTTCACCGTCGTCGGCCTGCTCGCCGCCAACGAACTCGTGCCCTCGCTGGACTCGTCGGCCCTCGTGGGCTGGTCCGTGGCGGAGCGCGAACTGGACTTCGACGGGTCGCCGACCACCATCTACACACGCGCCGACGAGTCGTCCGTCAACGACGTGCAGGAGGTCCTCGGCGCCACCACCAACCCCGAGAACCCCAACGAGGCCAACGTCTCCCGGCCCTCGGACGCACTGGCAGCCAAGGAAGCCACCGACGACACCCTGAGCGGACTGCTGCTCGGCCTCGGCGGAGTGGCCCTGCTCGTCGGCGGCGTCGGAGTCGCCAACACCATGGTCATCTCCGTCCTGGAACGCCGCTCCGAGATCGGCCTGCGCCGCTCGCTGGGCGCGACCCGGGGGCAGATCCGCGTCCAGTTCGTGACGGAGTCACTGATGCTGTCGGGCCTGGGCGGCGCGGCGGGCGTGGCGCTGGGCGCGGCGGCGACGGCGGCGTACGCGCTCTCCGGTGGCCTTCCGTGGGTGGTCCCGCCGTGGGCCATGGCGGGCGGCTTCGGGGCGACGCTGGCGATCGGCACGGTGGCGGGCCTGTACCCGGCGGTCCGGGCGGCCCGCCTGTCCCCGACCCTGGCACTCCACGCGACGTAGCCTGGCGGGGGCGCGGTAGCTGGCGGGGGCGCCGGGGCGACGGGGCGCCTGGGCTGTGTTGGTGGGTGCGGGGCCGCGGGGGTATGTGCGTACTCGCCATCCCTGCGCCGCGCCGGATTCTTCTTGCCGTCGTGGTGTGCTCGGTGCTCCGTGCGCACATACCCCCGCGTCCCCTCCGCGTCTCGTACGCGGCTGCGGCCCGGTGGGTGTTTGCGCCTCAGCCCCTCGCGTTCCCTCCGCGTCTCGTGTGCGGCTGCGGCCCGGTGGGTGTTTGCGCCTGAGCTCCTCGCGTTCCCTCCGCGTCTCGTGTGCGGCTGTGGTCCGGTGGGTGTTTGCGCCTCAGCTCTTCGCGTTCCCTCCGCGTCTTGTGTGCGGCTGTGGTCCGGTGGGTGTTTGCGCCTCAGCTCTTCGCGTTCCCTCCGTGTCTCGTGTGCGGCTGTGGTCCGGTGGGTGTTTGCGCCTTAGTCCTTCGGGGCGCTGATCTTGCTGGCGGCTGCGGCCCCCATAGGGCTTTCCCGCCCGCTCGCCTTGGCCCTCTGTAGGGGATCCCCCCCCCGTCGGCAAACGAGTGGGTGGGGGACATCCGCCGCGGAGCGGCGGGGGTTGGGCTCCTGCTCTGCAGGGGAGTGGGGGCGCCCCGGGGCTACGGGGCTCAGGAGAGTTCGCCTGCCGAGAGGGTTGCCTTTACCTCGTACGTGGTTGCTTTCGGGCCTGCCGTGAACGTGCCGCCCACCGCGCGGATGCGTTCCGCCATGCCTGTCGTGCCGGTGCCCGCGGAGACGGGGGCGGAGGACGGGGCCGTGGTGGGGAGCGGGTTGGTGACGGTGATCTCCAGGCGGCCGTTTTTCAGGGCCACGCGGACGGAGACCTCCTCGCCCGGCGCGTGCTTCGCCGCGTTCGTCAGGCACTCCTGGACCACCCGGTGCACGGCGGCCTGGCGGAGCGGGGAGAGGCGGTGGGCCGCGCCGTCCACGAGGAGGTCGACGGGGCTGCCCGCGCGGCCGCTGCGCTCGGCCAGTTCGGGCAGCGCGGCGAGGCCGGGCGTCGGGGCGCCGTCCGTGCCGCGCTGCACGATGATCTCGTTCAGCATCCGGTGCGCGCTGCGCGCCGTCTCCGAGAGCTCCTCGAAGTCGTCCTCGAAGGGGCCGCCCTCGGCCCTGCGCGCCAGCACCTGCGAGCGCACGCTCAGCAGCGTCAGCTCGCGCCCCACGAAGTCGTGCACGTCCCGCGCGATGCGGGTGCGCTCGCGCTGCACCGCGTGCAGCGTGTCCGTCTCCGTGCGCTGCGCCTCCAGCGCACGCACCAGGTCCTGCCGGTTCGCGGCGACACCGACGCCCGCCGCGAGCACGCCGATCGGGACGACCAGGCTGGAGAACTCGCCGAGCGTGTCCCCCCGGTGCACCGGCCAGCCGGGCAGGTTGAACATCACGTACGCGAACGCGACGTACCCGATGACGCCGAGGGCCCCCGCGAGGCGGCCCCGGTAGCGTCCCAGGGAGTAGAGCGCGAACTGGGCGAGCGTCAGCTCGTGCAGCCAGCTCAGATAGAAGAGCGCGACCGCGTACGTCAGCCAGGGCGCCCTGCGGCGCACCAGCAGGGAGGACGCACCGGCGGCGAGGGCCAGCACGGCGAGCGGGCCGTTGAGGGAGTTGTCCGCCTCGGCGAGACCGGGCACGTCCAGGCTCATCAGCGCGAACGCGCTCAGTGCCGTGAGGACGTCCAGCGCGCGGGGCTCCCGCGACCAGCGCCCGCAGAGACGGCCGGCCGTGGCCGCCGCCTGGCGAATCGCCTGGGCGGCGGGCAGGGTGCGCATGCTCTCCATCATCCAAGGTCTTTCGGCCCGTTCCACCGGACTTACGTCCTTGTTTTGGTGATTTGCCGCACCCAGGGCTTTGCGGATGAACACGGTCGAACCACTTGGGCGTGCACACAACGGGTGTATTTTCGGCGCGGCTGCCCGGTCCCGGCGCGTGCCGGGGGTCAAATCGGACCATGTGGTATGCCCAGAATCCCGCCAGGCGGACCCATCAGCTCGCCGGTGACGCCGGGGTCCTCCTGTGGACCGCGCTGTGGGCCACCGCGGCCGTCGTCGCGTACAGGCTGGCCTGTCTGCTCGCCCTCCCCCGCGCCCTGCAGCAGCACAACGCACCGCTCCCGCTCGTCGGCGGGCGGGTCGACACCGCGCTGCGACGCATCGCGGGCGCCGTCGACGCCATGGACCCGGTGACCGTACGGACCGCCGTGGCCGTGGGCGCCGTCGCCCTCTTCGTCGTCCCGGTCGGCCTCGTCCTCGGCGCGTGGCTGCCGCGTCGGCTGCGCTGGATCCGGCAGGCGGGCGCCGCCCGGGACCTCGCCGCCTCCGACGACGGCCGCGAACTGCTCGCCCTGCGCTCCCTGCTCCGCCCCCTGCACGAGGTGGCCGTCACCGCGTCGGAGATCCCGGACGCGACACCCGGCAGCCTCGCCTGGGGCTGGCGGCACGGCGACCCCGACACGCTGGACGCCCTGGCCGCGGCGGAGCTGGAACGGCTCGGCCTCGACTTCGTGCCGCCCCAGGCGGTACCCGCACCGCCCATCCGCCCGGTCCCGGCCCAGGCCACCGAGACCGCGGAGGGCGCCGGGGCGCCCGAAGCCGTCACCGACCCGGTCCGCTAGCGCGGTGCCCCACAACCTGCGGCTGACCGGGCAGGTCGCCGAGGCCCTGCTCAATGCGGTGCCCGAAGGCGCGCTGCTGGTCGGCGCGGACAACCGGGTGGTGGCCGTCAACCACCAGCTCGTCGAGCTGGCGCGGCTGCGGGACGTCGACACCTCGCCGGGCGCGCCGGTGGAGGCCCTCGCCGCGGCCGTCGCGGAGCAGTTGCCCGCGGGGAGCACCTCCCTGCGGCAGCTCAACCGCCGCCAGTTTCCGCGGACGGCCGAGGTCCGCTTCCTCGACGGCCGGGTGATCAGGACCAACCGGCGGCCGATCGACGTGGCCGGTGAACACGTCGGCGTGCTCTGGCTGGCCGAGGACATCACCGAACAGCGCCGCCGCGAGCACGACCTGCGGCGCCACGTCCGCACGCTGGGGGAGCTCGCCCGCGAGCGGTCCGAGTTCACCGCCCGCGCCTCGCACGAGCTGCGCACCCCGCTCGCCACGATCCTCAGCTTCTGCGAGCTGCTCGCCCCGCCCTCGGGCGATCCGCTCTCCGCGGCGCAGGCCACGTACCTGGCCACCATCCGGCGCAACGCGCAGCGCATGCAGGAGATGGTCGACGGGCTGCTGCACGCCGCCACGGCCACGGGGACCCGCCCGGAGGCGGCGTACGCACGGGTCGACATGGCCCGGCTCCTTGGGCGCCTCACCGGCGACCTGCAGCCGCGCGCGCAGGCCGCGGGCATCTTCCTGGTCCACGCCCACGAGCCGGGGCCGCCCGCCTTCGCCGACCGCGGCCAGCTGGAGAACGCCCTCGCCGCGCTGCTGGACAACGCCGTGAAGTTCACCCCGCCCGGCGGCACGGTGACCGTCTCGGCCCACCCCTACGACGAGCCCGACGGCACCGGCTGGGAGATCTCCGTCGCCGACACCGGCATCGGCATCCCCAAGGAGTTCCAGGAGGAGGTCTTCACCGAGTTCGTACGCGCCCCCAACGCCCGCCGCGGCGCCTACCCCGGCACCGGTCTCGGCCTCTCCGCCGTCCGCGACACCGTACGGATGCACGACGGGCACATCGCCCTGCACGGCGGGGAGGGCGACGGGACGGCCGTGGTCCTCAGGCTGCCCACGGGTCGGCCCGCCCCGGCCGGGCACGGATGACGGGTCTGCTCGTCGTCGAGGACGACCCCGACCTCGGCCTCGCGCTGCGCACCGTGCTCGACCGGGCCGGATACGAGACGGTGCTCGCCGAGGACGGACAGGCCGCGCTGCGTCTGCTGTTCGCCGAACGTCCGGCCCTGATGATCCTCGACCTGATGCTGCCGGGCCTCGACGGCTGGGAGGTCCTCGACCGCACCCGGGACATGACCGACCTGCCCGTCCTGATCCTCTCCGGCCGCACGAGCCCCGCCGAACGGGTGCGGGGGCTTCGCGCGGGCGCGGACGACTACGTGACCAAACCCTTCGACACACAGGAGCTGCTCGCCCGCATCGAGGCACTGCTGCGCCGCAGTCGGCCCGACCAGTGGCGCGGCGACTACGTGGAAGCGGGGCTCCGGATGGTGCCGGAGCGGCGGTCCGCGGTCTGGCAGGGCCAGGAGATCCGGCTCAGCGACATCGAGTACCGGCTGCTTCAGGTGCTCGTCCGCAACCGGGGGCGCGTCGTCACGACCGAGCAGCTTCTCGACCTGGTGTGGGACTCGCCCGATGGCACCGGGCGGGAGCGGGTGAAGTTCGCGGTGCTCCGGTTGCGGCGGCGCTTGGCCGTGCGGGGCGCCTCGGGCGGCGAGGACCCGCTCGAGTCGGTGCGGGGGGTCGGTTACCGGTATCGGGGGGACCAGTAGCTCGGCAGTCCGCCTGCCGCGGGTCGGCGGGGTCCTGACGCGCGGTTGCCCCGCGCCCCTGACCCATCCGGCTCGGACCAAAGTCCCGGACCGAAGTCCCGGAGTCCGGGAATCGGGAGTTCGCAACCGTCGCGCAACCGAAAGCGATCCGGGCCCGCAACCGTGTCACCGCACTCTCCAGGACGTACCCCGTAATGTCCCGTTCCTCCTGGAGTGCCCACCGTGATCACCGCCGCCCCGACCGCCGACGCCCGCGCCGCCCGCGGCCTCCCCGCGGGGAGCGTCGCCGTTGTTCTCGGCACCCGGCCCGAGCTGGTCAAGATGGCGCCCCTCGTGCGGGCGCTCGGGGCGGCGGCCCGGCTGATCCACACCGGACAGCACTACGACGACTCGCTGTCGGGGCGTTTCCTCGCCGAGCTCGGGCTGCCCGAGCCCACCCTGCTCGCCGGGGTCGGCGGGCAGACCCGTGCCGTGCAGATCTCCGTCGCGCTCGCGCAGCTCGACGCCGAGTTCGCCGCCCGGCCGCCGCACGCCGTCGTCGTGCAGGGCGACACCAACGCGGCGCTGTCCGGCGCCCTCGCCGCCAACGCCCGCGACATCCCCCTCGTCCACATCGAGGCAGGCCTGCGCAGCCACGACCGCGCCATGCCCGAGGAGCACAACCGCGTCCTGATCGACCAGCTCTCCGACGTCCTGTGCGCCGCCACCGAGGACAACCGCGCCAACCTCACCGCCGAGTCCATCCCCGCCGAGCGCATCGCCGTCACCGGCAACACCGTCGTGGAGGCCGTCTGCGACGCGCTGCCCGGCCCCGACGAGCGCGCCGCGCTGCTCGCCGCGCACGGCCTCACCCCGGACGCGTACGTCCTGGCCACCGTGCACCGCCCCGAGAACACCGACGACCCGGCGGCGCTCCGCTCCTGCCTCACCGAGCTGGCCGCGCTCGCCGAGCAGGTGCCCGTCCTCGTCCCCCTGCACCCGCGCACCCGCGCCCGCGCCGAGGCCGCCGGGCTCGAAGGGCTGCTCGCGCCGCTCACCCTCCTGCCGCCCATCGGGTACGGGGAGTTCCTCGCGCTCGCCCGGCACGCGGCGCTGCTCGTCTCCGACTCCGGCGGCGTGCAGGAGGAGGCCACCGTCCTCGGCCGTCCGCTCGTCGTCGTGCGCCGGTCCACCGAGCGTCCCGAGGCCATGGCCGCCGGTTTCGCCGAACTCGTCGCGCCGGGGCCCGAGGTCGGCCGCGCCGCCCGGCACCGGCTCGCCGAGGGCGAGGCCGGGCTCCGTCGGCTCGCCCGCACCCCCAGCCCCTTCGGCGACGCCCTGGCCTCGCAGCGCATCGTCGCGCTCCTGACGGACCTGGTCGCCGACCGTGCCGCGGGCGGCGCCGCACTCCCCGCCGCCGCCTGACCTCGACTCCCCCACCCCACCAGGACTCCCGATGCTGACGTTCGACCGGCTGCTCTTCCTCTTCCCCTTCGTCCTCCTCGCCTGCTTCCTCCTCTACTGGGCGGGCGCCCGCCACGCCTATCTGCGCCGCCCGGCCCACGAAGGCGGTGACCCCGGCGCCTTCGACTGGCACTTCTTCGTGCCGTGCCGCGACGAGGAGACCGTCGTGGGGTCCACCGTGACCCGGCTGCGCACGGACTTCCCCGCCGCGCACGTGTGGGTCGTCGACGACGCGAGCAACGACCGCACGGCCTCCGTCGTCGCCGCGCTCGCCGAGGACGACGTCCGCGTCCACCTGGTCTCGCGCCGCAGGCCCGACGCCCGGATCGGCAAGGGCGCCGCCCTGAACGCCGCCTACGCCGAGCTCCACGACTTCCTGCCGGCCGGCGCCGACCGCTCCCGCGTCGTGGTCTGCGTCGTCGACGCCGACGGCCACCTGGCCCCCGACGCGCTGCACGCAGTCAGCGGGCCCGCCGGGTTCGGCGACCCCGAGACGGGCGGCGTGCAGGTCAGCGTGCGGATGCGGAACGTCGACGAGCCGCGCCCGCTGCACGGGCGCGGCCGGATCCCGAACGCCCTCGCCCGGCTCCTGGTCCGCATGCAGGACATGGAGTTCGCCGTCTCCAACGCGGGCATGCAGCTGCTTCGCGGCCGCACCGGCTCCGTCGGCCTCGGCGGCAACGGCCAGTTCACCCGGCTCACCGCCCTCGACCGGATCGCCGCGGCCGAGCGCCGCCCCTGGCAGCGCGACGCGCTCCTGGAGGACTACGAGCTGGGCCTCCACATGATCCTCGGCGGCTACCGCGTGACCCACATCGCCGACACGTACGTCTCCCAGGAGGGCCTGCCGCACGCCCGCCGCTTCCTGACGCAGCGCACCCGCTGGGCGCAGGGCAATCTGCAGTGCGTGCGGTACGCGCCGCGCATCGTCGGCTCGCGCCACCACTCGGGCCGCGGCGTCCTGGAGACGCTCTACACCTTCGTGCAGCCCCTCGCGCACGTCGCGAGCCTGGCGCTCACCGTGTTCCTCGTCGCCGTCCTCGCCCTCGGGCACTCCCCGCTGGACTCGGCGCTCGGCGTCTGGCCGCTGGTGCTCGTCCTGTGCCTGCTCTCGGTCCTGCCGTTCGCGCTGTGGGGCCCGGTCTACCGCAGGGACTTCGCGCCCGAAAGCTCTTGGTTCAAGGGCCTGTTGTGGGGCTTCGCGCTGTGGCTGTACGCGTACCACGTCTTCGTCGTCGCCTCGCGCGGGCTGCTGCGCGTGCTGCGGGGAAAGAACGGCTGGGCCAAGACGCGGCGCAACGCGGAGGTCGTGGGGACGGGGCCGGTCGCCACGGAGGCGTGACGCCTGCGGAAAGGCTTCAGGACGTGCGAAGGCCCCGGGACCATCACGGTCCCGGGGCCTTCGGTCACATACACCCGCAAGGCATTACGCCGCCGGGAGCGCCTCCAACTGCGCCTGCAGCCGCGCGATGTCGGCCTCCGCCTTGGTGAGGCGGCCGCGGATCTTGTCGACCACGTTGTCCGGCGCCTTGGCGAGGAACGCCTCGTTGCCCAGCTTCGCCTCGGCCTGCGCCTTCTCCTTCTCGGCGGCGGCCAGGTCCTTGGCCAGGCGCTTGCGCTCGGCGGCCACGTCGATCGTGCCGGACAGGTCGAGCGCGACCGTGGCGCCCGAGACCGGCAGCGTCGCCGTCGCCGTGAAGGCGTCGCCCTCCGGCTGGAGGCGCAGAAGCTGACGGATGGCGGCCTCGTGCGGGGCGAGCGCCGTGCCGTCCAGGGTCAGCCGGGCCGGGACCTTCTGGCCCGGCTGCAGGCCCTGGTCGGCGCGGAAGCGGCGGACCTCGGTGATGACCTGCTGGAGCGTCTCGATCTCCCGCTCGGCACCGGCGTCGCGGAAGCCGCTGTCCGACGGCCAGTCGGCGATGACGAGCGACTCGCCGCCGGTCAGCGCGGTCCAGAGCGTCTCGGTGACGAACGGGACGATCGGGTGGAGCAGGCGCAGGGTGACGTCGAGGACCTCGCCCAGGACGCGGGCCGAGACCTTCGCGCCCTCGCCGCCCGCCATGAACGTGGTCTTGGACAGCTCGACGTACCAGTCGAAGACCTCGTCCCACGCGAAGTGGAAGAGGGCGTCCGAGAGCTTGGCGAACTGGAAGTCGTCGTAGAGCGCGTCGACTTCGGCGACCGTCGCGTTCAGCCGGGAGAGCACCCAGCGGTCCGTGGCGGAGAGCTGCTCGGCCGGGGGCAGGTCGCCCTCGATCGTGGCGCCGTTCATCATCGCGAAGCGCGTGGCGTTCCAGATCTTGTTCGCGAAGTTGCGCGAGCCCTGGACCCAGTCCTCGCCGATCGGCACGTCGGTGCCGGGGTTGGCGCCGCGGGCGAGCGTGAAGCGCAGGGCGTCCGAGCCGTACTTGTCCATCCAGTCCAGCGGGTTGACCGCGTTGCCGAAGGACTTCGACATCTTCTTGCCGAACTGGTCGCGGACCATGCCGTGCAGCACGATCGTGTGGAACGGCGGGGTGCCGTCCATCGCGTACAGGCCGAACATCATCATCCGGGCGACCCAGAAGAAGAGGATGTCGTAGCCGGTGACCAGGACGGAGTTCGGGTAGAACTTCGCGAGGCTCTCGGTCTGCTCGGGCCAGCCCAGCGTGGAGAACGGCCACAGGCCGGAGGAGAACCACGTGTCGAGCACGTCGTTGTCCTGCGTCCAGCCCTCGCCGGTAGGGGCCTCGTCGTCGGGGCCGACACAGACGACCTCGCCGTTCGGGCCGTACCAGACGGGGATGCGGTGGCCCCACCAGAGCTGGCGCGAGATGCACCAGTCGTGGAGGTTGTCGACCCAGTCGAAGTACCGCTTCTCCATCTCCTGCGGGTGGATCTTGACCTTGCCGTCGCGGACCGCGTCACCGGCGGCCTTCGCGAGCGGGCCGACCTTGACCCACCACTGCATCGACAGGCGCGGCTCGATGGTGGTCTTGCAGCGCGAGCAGTGGCCGACCGAGTGCGTGTACGGACGCTTCTCGGCGACGATGCGGCCCTCGGCGCGCAGGGCGCCGACGATCGCGGAGCGCGCCTCCAGGCGGTCCAGGCCCTGGAAGGGACCGGGGGTGGTGATGACCGCGTGCTCGTCCATCACCGCGATGTTCGGCAGGTTGTGGCGCTGGCCGATCTCGAAGTCGTTCGGGTCGTGGGCCGGGGTCACCTTGACGCAGCCCGTGCCGAACTCGGGGTCGACATGCTCGTCCGCGACGACCGGGATGGAGCGGTCGGTCAGCGGCAGCTTGATGAGCTTGCCGACCAGGTGCTTGTAGCGCTCGTCGTCGGGGTGGACGGCGATGGCGGTGTCACCGAGCATCGTCTCGGCGCGGGTGGTGGCGACCACGACGGTCTCGTCGCCCTCGCCGTACTTCAGGGAGACCAGCTCGCCGTCGTCGTCCTGGTACTCGACCTCGATGTCCGAGATCGCCGTCAGACAGCGCGGGCACCAGTTGATGATGCGCTCGGCGCGGTAGATCAGCTCGTCGTCGTAGAGCTTCTTGAAGATCGTCTGGACGGCCTGCGAGAGGCCCTCGTCCATG
This sequence comes from Streptomyces atriruber, assembly GCF_001418325.1. Classification (GTDB taxonomy): domain Bacteria; phylum Actinomycetota; class Actinomycetes; order Streptomycetales; family Streptomycetaceae; genus Streptomyces; species Streptomyces atriruber. The sequence continues at coordinate 11,406 of NZ_LIPN01000398.1, forward strand.
GTGAAGCGCTCGCGCTCCCAGTCCACGCCGTCGCCGAGGCGGCGCATCTGGCCGGAGATCTGGCCGCCGGACTCGCCCTTCCACTTCCAGACGCGCTCGATGAACTCCTCGCGCCCCAGGTCGTGGCGGGACTTGCCCTCCTTGGCGAGCTCGCGCTCGACCACGTTCTGGGTGGCGATGCCCGCGTGGTCCATGCCGGGCTGCCAGAGAGTCTCGTGGCCCTGCATGCGCTTGCGGCGGGTGAGGGCGTCGATCAGCGTGTGCTCGAAGGCGTGGCCCAGGTGCAGCGCGCCGGTGACGTTCGGCGGGGGGATGACGACGGTGTACGGCGGCTTCTCGCTCTTCTCGTCCGCCGAGAAATAACCCCGTTCTACCCAGCGCTCGTACAGCGGCCCCTCTACCTCGGCCGGCGCGTACTGGGTCGGCAGTTCGGGAGTGGTCGCTGGAGGCTGCTGCTGAGCGTTCTCGGTCACGCGGCCAGTTTAGAGGGGTCACGGAGCGGTCCCGAAACCGGAACGTTCGACATCGCTTGCGGCCCGGGGGTCCGGGGAGGCCTGAACTCGTTCAGGATGGCCGGGACACGTCAGCGTTCGGAGGGGGACCCCACGCAATGAGCTACAACGAGCCAGGACCGTACGGGGGGCAACAGCCGCAGCAGCCGGGTCCCTACGGGGGCCCGCCTCCGCAGCAACCGGGCCCGTACGGCGGCCGGCCTCCGCAGCAGCCCGGTCCGTACGGCGGCCAGCCGCAACAGCAGCCCGGCCCCTACGGG
>NZ_LIPN01000399.1:0-869 GCF_001418325.1 Streptomyces atriruber
CGACCGTATCCAGAAACGGCGCCGCGCCAGCGACCTCATCGAACGCGCCCAACAGCTCAGGGCGCAGCAAGCGTCGGCACGACTCGTGAGCGAAGACCGCTCCGTCGACCTTGCCACCCTCACCCCCGACCAGCTTCTGGACCTCATCGCCGACGAGGATTCCGCGACCTGAACCCAGGGAGCACCGACCGGCGACTCAGCGCCTGCGGTCGGCGACCTCGCGGAGCGCCGCGCGTGCTGTCTCGCTCGCGAGGCCGTTCGTCCTGCAGTACGCGATGACGTGCGCGTCGGCCTCCTCCGTGTCCAGCGCCGCGAGACCGCGCAGCGCCGGGTCGCGCAGGTAGGTCGAGCGCTCGGCGGTGAGCAGCGCGGCCAGCGGCGCGACGCAGTCGGGGGAGCGGCGGTCCGCCAGCGCCTCGGTCGCGGGCAGGTGGATGTCCTCGACCTCCGGCGAGACGGCGAGACCGGCCAGTGCCGCCACCGCCACGGCCCCCGGGCACCCGGCGAGCGCCGCGACCAGTTCGTCCCCGATGTGCCGCCGGAACCGCGGTGGCTCCGCAAGCGAGGCCAGAACGTACGCTCCCGGGCCACCGATCCGCCCCAGCGCCCGCACCGCGCCCCGCGCCACATCACGGCTCGCATCCCTCGCCGCGAGCTCCCCGAGCACATCGGCGGCCTCGGCGACAGGGAACCGGCCCAACGCCTGCGCCGCCTGCATCCGCACCGGCTCCAGCGGATCCCGGGCAGCGGCCAGCAGCACCGGCAACGACTCTCGCGCGCCGATCAGTCCGAGCGCGTGCACGGCTCGGGCGCGGAGGGTGCCGGGCTCCTCGCCGTCGCCCGCGAGAGCGGCGAGGCGGTCGGCGGCG
>NZ_LIPN01000399.1:886-1973 GCF_001418325.1 Streptomyces atriruber
CGATGGCGCCGAGCGCCCCGGCCGCCGCCCTGCGGACCGGCGCCGCCGACTCCTTGCCGAGCAGCTCGATGAGGGTCGGCACGTCCCTGTAGTCCCGCGCCGGGCCGAAGAGTTCGGGCCGCTCCTGGATGAGCGCGCAGACCGTGACGGCGGAGCAGTCCGGGGCGCGGTAGGCGGCCGTGCGCCCCGGAACGGTGTCCATGAGGTGGGCCCGCAGCTGGTCCCGGCCGTTGCTCGTCCTGGCGAGGAGCACGGCCGCGGGGCGCGCGGTCTCCGCGTCCGGATCGCGCAGCGCGCGCCGCAGCATGACTTCGGGGGACAGGCCGGCCGGTGGCGGCCAGGAGTCCTCGGGGATCTCGGCGAGCGCCAGGACCGCCGCCCTGCGCAGCCGCGGTGAGGTGCCTTTCGCATGCACCAGGAACAGCAGCGCCGGTCCGGTACGAGGGTCGCGCATCGCCCCCAGCGCCTCCACGGTGTGCAGCTCGTCGCCGGGCAGCAGCGCCCAGAGCGCGGCCATCAGCACGGGCACGGCCTCCGGCGGGCGCAGCCGCGCCACCGCTTCGACGACCACCCGTGGCGGTCTCGGGTCACCGAGCCGATGGACGAGTTCGCGGACCGCCTCGGGCCCGCCGATCGCGCCCAGGTCCTCGTACATCCGGATCGCCCGCGCCCGGTCGCCAGGGGCGCCGCGCCGCACCTGTCCGAGGATCACCGGCAGGGCGCGGCGGTCCCGCAGCGCCGCGAGGGCGGACAGGGCGTGCAGGTGCAGCCAGCGCGGATATGCGTCCGGCCGGTCCACGCAGTCGAAGAGGGCGTCGGCGGCGGCCCGTCCGCCGATGTCCCCCAGCAGGTCGACGGCCCACACGGTGTACGGGGACGGGCCGGACCGCATGACCTCGCTCAGGCCCGCGACGTCGCCCGCCAGCCGCATCCCCACGATGTCCGGCTCCACGTCAGGCCTCCCGGCGTGCGTCCTCGTCGGCCATCGCCACGTACAACGGCGTGCCCACCACGATCTCGACCTGCCGTCCGTCCCGCCCGGTGACGGTGGAGTGCAGCAGCCGCCGCGCGAGGAACTCGCCGTAGA
>NZ_LIPN01000004.1 GCF_001418325.1 Streptomyces atriruber
TCGGGGCCCTTCCGTGTGGTTTCCCGGTCGTGGCCGGTGGTTTCTCAGTCGTGCCAGGCGCCGAGGTCCTCCAGGAGGCCCTGGAGCGTCTCGAAGAGGGCGGGCGGGGCGGCGATGGCCAGCTCGCCCGACAGGGCGTCTCCGGGGCGGCCACCGGTCAGCGCGCCCGCTTCCCGGGCGACGAGGTCGCCCGCCGCGTAGTCCCAGGGGTTCAGCCCCCGCTCGTAGTAGGCGTCGAGCCGGCCCACCGCGACGTCGCACAGGTCGATGGCAGCCGACCCGCCGCGCCGGATGTCCCGCACCTTCGGGATCAGGTGGCGCGCCACTTCGGCCTGCTGGGCGCGGCGCTCGGCGACGTAGCCGAAGCCGGTGCCGATCAGGGCCTGGTCGAAGGAGGGGGCGGGGCGCACGCGCGCGGGCACGTCGTTGATGTGGGCGCCCTCTCCGAGAACCGCGCGGTACGTCTCCCCGCGCATCGGGGCGTGCACGACCCCGACGAGCGTCTCGCCGTCCTTGCGGGCGGCGATGGACACGGACCAGTCGGGCCGTCCGTAGAGGTAGTTGACGGTGCCGTCGATGGGGTCGACGACCCACTGGACGCCGCTGCTGCCCTCGGAGCTCGCGCCCTCCTCGCCGAGCACGCCGTCGGCCGGCCTGCGCTCGGCGAGGAAGTCGGTGATCAGCTTCTCGGAGGCGATGTCCATCTCGGTGACGACGTCGACGGCGCTGGACTTGGTGGCGGCCACGCCCAGGTCGTCGGGGCGTCCGTCGCGCAGGAAGGTCCCTGCGCGGTGGGCGGCCTCCAGGGCGACGGCGAGGAGCTCTGCCTTGAGGCCGGTCGGTTCGGGCGAGCCGGTCGAGCCGGCCGGGTCGGTCACTTCGGTCACGGCGGGGTCCTTACGCGTACGGGCTGTCGGCGCCCGCGGCCGCGGGCTTCGGGGCGCGGGCCGGACAGCAGCCCACCGGGCACAGGTCGTGGCTCGCGCCGAGGGAGCCCAGGGCGCAGGGGGTCACGGGCGTGCCGCTCTCGGCGGCGGCCCGCTCCAGGACCAGTTCCCTGATCGCCGCGGCGAATCGCGGGTCGGCCCCGACGGTTGCCGAGCGGCGCACCGGAAGGCCGAGCTCCGCCGCCTTGGCCTCGGCCTCGGTGTCGAGGTCGTACAGGACCTCCATGTGGTCCGACACGAAGCCGATGGGGACCATGACCACCGCGGGGGCCCCGGCGCCGTGCCGCTCCTCCAGGTGGTCGCAGATGTCGGGCTCGAGCCACGGGATGTGCGGGGCGCCGCTGCGGGACTGGTAGACGAGCTGCCAGGGGTGCTCGACGCCGGTCTCGTCCTGGACGACGTCGGCGATGAGGCGGGCCACGTCCAGGTGTTCCTTGACGTACGCACCGCCGTCGCCGTGGTCCTCGACGGGGCCCGAGGCGTCCGCCGCGGCGTTCGGGATCGAGTGCGTGGTGAAGGCGAGGTGCGCGCCCTGCCGGACGTCGTCGGGGAGGTCGGCGAGGGACTTCAGGACGCCGTCGATCATGGGTCGCACGAAGCCGGGGTGGTTGAAGTAGTGCCGGAGCTTGTCGATCTTCGGCAGCTCCAGGCCCTCGGACTCCAGGACGGCGAGGGAGTCGGCGAGGTTCTCGCGGTACTGCCGGCAGCCCGAGTACGAGGCGTACGCACTGGTGGCGAGGACGAGGATGCGGCGGTGGCCGTCGGTGACCATCTCGCGCAGGGTGTCGGTCAGGTAGGGCGCCCAGTTGCGGTTGCCCCAGTAGACCGGCAGGTCAAGGCCGTGCTCCGCGAAGTCCTTGCGCAAAGCGTCGAGCAGGGCGCGGTTCTGGTCGTTGATGGGGCTGACCCCGCCGAACAGGAAGTAGTGCTGCCCCACCTCCTTGAGCCGCTCCTTGGGGATGCCGCGCCCGCGCGTCACGTTCTCCAGGAACGGGACGACGTCGTCCGGGCCTTCGGGACCGCCGAAGGAGAGCAGCAGCAGGGCGTCGTACGGAGTGGGATCCAGCGCATCGGACATGTATCCGATCCTGCCACCCGCCACCGACAGGCGGAAAACGGCCTCCGCCGTCCGGAAGAATCACGGTGCGCCGGGACCCGCGGGAGCCGTAATCTGTATCGGCCATCTTCATGCCTTACCGGGGCCCTCCTTGGGGAGCCGCTCCGGCGTTCCAGCGGAGTCCACGTGCCCAGCCCCTACCGCGCCATATTCGCCGCCCCCGGCACCAAGGCGTTCTCCACCGCCGGGTTCCTCGGCCGCATGCCGCTGTCGATGATGGGCATCGGCATCGTGACCATGGTGTCCCAGCTCACCGGGAGGTACGGCCTCGCGGGCGCGCTGTCGGCGACCGTGGCGCTGTCCGCCGCCGCGATCGGGCCGCAGATCTCCCGGCTCGTCGACCGGTACGGCCAGCGCCGGGTGCTCCGTCCCGCGACGCTGGTGTCCCTGGCCGCGGTCGCGGGGCTGTTGCTCTGCGCGAAGTTCGAGGCGCCCGACTGGACGCTGTTCGTCTTCGCCGCACTGGTCGGCTGCGTGCCGAGCGTGGGCTCGATGATCCGGGCGCGCTGGGCCGTGCTCTACCACGGCACCCCGCAGATCCACACCGCGTACTCCTTCGAGTCGGTGGTGGACGAGGTCTGCTTCATCTTCGGTCCGATCGTCTCGATCGGACTCTCCACGGTGTGGTTCCCCGAGGCCGGGCCGCTGCTCGCGGGCGCCTTCCTCGCCGTGGGCGTCTTCTGGCTGACGGCCCAGCGGGCCACCGAGCCGGTGCCGCACCCGCGCGAACACCACACCAGGGAGTCGGCGCTCCGCAGCGCGGGCCTTCAGGTGCTCGTCGCCACCTTCGTCGCGACCGGCGCGATCTTCGGGTCGATCGACGTGGTGACCGTGGCGTACGCGGAGGACCAGGGCCACAAGTCCGCGGCGAGCCTGGTCCTCGCCGTCTACGCGCTCGGCTCCTGTCTGGCCGGCGCGGCCTTCGGGCTCGTGCACTTCAAGGGGGCACCCGCCCCCAGGTGGCTGCTGGGTGTCTGTGCGATGGCCGTGAGTATGATCCCGCTTCAACTGGTCGGGAACCTTCTGTTTCTGGCCGTGGCGTTGTTCGTGGCGGGCCTCTCCATCGCGCCGACGATGATCACGACGATGGCCCTCGTCGAGCAGCACGTACCACGCGCGAAACTGACCGAGGGCATGACGTGGGTGAGCACGGGACTCGCGGTCGGCGTCGCGCTCGGCTCCTCCGCGGCCGGCTGGGTCATCGACGCCGCGGGATCGGGGGCCGGGTACGGGGTACCGGGGATCTCCGGGGCCGTCGCGGCCGCGGTCGGATTCCTGGGGTATCGCCGGCTGAAGCGGCCGGTTCCGCAACGGGGAGGGACCCATGAGCACGGGCACGGGCAGCGGGAAGAGCACAGCGACGTGGCGTAACTGGGCAGGCAACGTCACCGCACGACCGGCCCGGGAGGTCACCCCCGCCTCGGTCGACGAACTGGCGGCCGCCCTGCGCCGGGCCAAGGAGGACGGCCTGAAGGCGAAGCCCGTCGGCACGGGGCACTCCTTCACGCCGACCGCCTCCACCGACGGCCTGCTCATACGCCCCGACCTGCTCACCGGCATCCGCGGAATCGACCGCGCGGCCGGCACCGTCACCGTGGAGGCCGGCACCCCGCTGAAGCGCCTGAACGCGGCGCTCGCCCGCGAGGGCCTGTCGCTCACGAACATGGGCGACATCATGGAACAGACCGTCTCCGGAGCCATCAGCACCGGCACACACGGCACGGGCCGCGACTCGGCCTCGATAGCCGCTCAGATCGTCGGCCTCGAACTGATCACCGCCGACGGCACCGTCCTGACCTGCTCCGCCGACGAGAACCCCGACGTCTTCGCCGCCGCGCGCATCGGACTCGGCGCGCTCGGCGTGATCACCGCGATCACCTTCGCCGTGGAGCCGATCTTCTTCCTCACGGCCCGCGAGGAGCCGATGACCTTCGACAAGGTCACCGACGACTTCGACGCGCTCGTCACCGAGAACGAGCACTTCGAGTTCTACTGGTTCCCGCACACCGGCAGCTGCAACACCAAGCGCAACAACCGCAGTCCGGGCCCCGCGGCCCCGCCCGGCAAGGTCAGCGCCTTCGTGGAGGACGAGCTGCTCTCCAACGGCCTCTTCCAGGTGGTCAATACCCTGGGGCGGGCCGTCCCCGCCGCCATCCCCGGCATCGCCAAGATCTCCAGCAAGGCGCTCTCCGCGCGGACGTACACGGACATCCCCTACAAGGTCTTCACCAGCCCGCGCCGGGTGCGCTTCATGGAGATGGAGTACGCCGTTCCGCGCGAGGCCCTCGTGGCGACCCTGCGCGAGCTGAAGTCGATGGTGGACCGCTCGCGGCTGCGGATCAGCTTCCCCGTGGAGGTCCGCACGGCGCCCGCCGACGACATCACGCTCTCCACGGCGTCGGGCCGGGAGACCGCGTACATCGCCGTCCACATGTACCGGGGCACGCCGTACCAGGCGTACTTCACGGCCGCCGAGCGGATCTTCACCGCGCACGAGGGGCGGCCGCACTGGGGCAAGGTGCACACGCGCGATGCGGAGTACTTCGCCAAGAAGTACCCCCGCTTCGGCGAGTTCACCGCCCTGCGCGACCGCCTCGACCCGGACCGGCTGTTCGGCAACGACTACCTGCGTCGGGTCCTCGGCGCCTGACCATTCCCCCGGCGCCGAGCCACCTCTACGGAGTGGGCGTTCCGCCCTGCTGGGGGTCGGAGCCGGTGCCCGAGCCCTTCGACGGGGTGGGCGTCGGGGTCGGAGTGGGCGTGGGCGTCGGGTCCGTCTTGGAACCGTCGTCTCCGGAGTCGGAGCCGTCGCCGTCGTCCTTGCCCTTGTCCGGATCGGTGCCGTTGTCCTTGCCCGTGTCGTCCTTGGAACCGGAGTCGGTGCCGTTGCCCGTGCCGTTGCCCGAGGTGCCGCCGTCGGTTCCGTTCGGGTCCTGCGAGGCGTTGTCGCCACCCTCCTGGGAGCCGTCACCGGTGCCCGACGTGCCGTCGCCGGACGGCTGCCCGGAGGGCTCGTCGACGGGGGTGGACTGCTTCTGCGGAGAGGAGTTGCGCCCCGAGACACCGTTGCTGATCGTGGTGCCCTCGCCGCCGCTCAGGTCCTTGCCGGAGACCAGCTCGTACGTGGTGATGCCCGCCATGGCGACACCGAAGACGACGGCCGCGGCGATCAACGGCCGCTTCCAGCTGCGGATCTGCGTGCGGTGGGTCGTGCCCTCGGTGAACTCGTCCGACGGGAGCGGAGGTTCGAAGGCGGTCGTGGGCGCCGTCCCCTGGGCCGGGCCCGCGGTGCGGAGCACGCGCGTGGCGTCGTCGCGCGGCAACGCCTGCGTGGGGTCGACCACCCCGAGGAACTGCGTCCTCTCGGCGTCGGCGCCTGCCCCCGCGGAGGGCAGCATCGTGGTGGGGTCCGCGTCCCCCACGGACGGCAGCATCGTCGTGGCATCCGCGTGGCCCGCGGGGGGCGGCACCGTCGTGGGGTCCGTTCCCGCTGCGGGCAGCACCGTGGTGGGATCCGCGTCCGCGGCCGTCGGCAACAGCGAGGTCGCGTCCGCCCCGGCGTCCGGGGCGGACGCCTGTGGTCTGCCCCACGTCGTGGTCACCGGCCCCGTCGCGCCGATGGCGCCCGTATAACCCGTATGAGCGGAGGTTCTGAAGGTCTCGGGCACCTGCGCCGCGGCCGAAACCGGGACCTGTCGCGCCTTCGGCTTGGCCTGCACCGTGACGTCACGTATCTGCTCGCCCGTGCGCCTGAAGAAGTGCTGGAAGACAGTGCCGCCACAGGTCGCGATCGCGCTCACGACACCGGCGCCGAGGATCGTTCCGTAGACACCGAGGTTCGAGGCGAGCTTCGCCGCCACGACCGCGGCGATGGCACTTCCCGCCACCTGCGGCACGCTCAGATCGAGGCGCCGCTTGCCCTCCGGCTCCTCCTGGTCCTTCGACTCCTTGCCGGAATCCGGCTTTTCACGCATCTCCGACCCTTGCCTGCCTTTCTCGACCGACTACACGAGACAGGGACGTATGGGCGAAGCGATTAGTTCCGTTTCTGGTGTTTCCGTGAAGTGCGCCACCTGGACGCGAGCGGCGCCGGGCAGGGCGAGGCAGGGGCGACCGCCAACTCCCGTCCTCCCCGAGAAGTTCGGCGGCGCGGCGGTCCACCCGCATGGCCCGAATGGAGTACTGTTGCGAGCCCTGGGTCCGGTCTCCCGCCAGGGTGCCCGGGGCCTTCCAGGACCGCCGGGTGGGGGGCTCGCTGCACAGGGTGACGAACGTCGTCACTTAGCGTTGCGAACAGGTAACCGTGCCATAACGGCGATCCAGGGCCCCTGCCCGACACGCCGGGCAACTCGGCAAGGTTGTGGCAGGCTGCACCCGGGCAGGCCACACTCGACTAGCGGAAGCAGCGACGCACGTGACGTCGGCAGGCACCACCCGGGAGGTCCCCATGCCCGAACTGCGTGTCGTGGCCGTCAGCAACGACGGCACACGGCTGGTGCTGAAGGCTGCGGACAGCACGGAGTACACGCTTCCGATCGACGAACGGCTGCGTGCGGCCGTCCGCGGCGACAGGCCCCGACTCGGACAGATCGAAATCGAGGTGGAGAGCCACCTCCGCCCCCGCGACATCCAGGCACGTATACGTGCCGGTGCAAGCGCGGAAGAAGTGGCCCAGCTCGCGGGCATCCCGGTCGATCGCGTCCGCCGCTTCGAAGGGCCAGTGCTCGCCGAGCGCGCCTTCATGGCGGAGCGCGCCAGGAAGACCCCCGTTCGCCGTCCCGGCGAGAACACCGGACCCCAGCTCGGCGAGGCCGTCCAGGAGCGACTGCTGCTGCGGGGCGCCGACAAGGACACCGTCCAGTGGGACTCCTGGCGCCGTGACGACGGCACCTGGGAGGTCCTGCTCGTCTACCGCGTCGCGACCGAGCCGCACTCCGCGTGCTGGACGTACGACCCGCCCCGGCGGCTCGTCCAGGCCGTGGACGAGGAAGCGCGTTCGCTGATCGGCGAGACGGACGACATCGCCGCGCCCGAGCCCAGCTTCCCGTTCGTGCCGCGCATCGCACGGCTCCCCCGGGACCGCCCGGCGGACCGGCCGCTCGACCGCGCCCTGGACCGTCAGCTGGACCGCCCGAGCATCCCCGCCCCGCCCGCCGATCCCCCGGAGGAGGGCATCGGAGCGGGCGCCGCGGTGGCCGAGCAGGAGCGCGACTCCCTGACCAGCCTCCTGGAGGCGGTGCCCAGCTTCCGCGGCGACATGGTGGTGCCCGAGCGCCCCTCGGCCGCCACCGCGGAGCTGCCGCCGGCCGTCACGGAGGAGCCCGAGCAGGAGCCGGACGCCGAGGAGCCCCCGGCGGCATCGGCCGGTGCGGGCGCCGCCTATGCGGATGTGCTCATGCCGCGCTCGGTGGCGAGCCACCGCGACCGTCTCGTCGGCTCCACCGACCGCCAGGCGGAGGCCGACGGCGTGCGGCCGGGCCGACGCGCGGCGGTCCCCAGCTGGGACGAGATCGTCTTCGGCACCCGCCGCAAGAAGCAGGAGTAGCAGCGGGCAGTTGTCGGACGAGGGGACCCGCACCCAAGGGGTGCGGGTCCCGTTCGCGTTCTACTGCGGGTCCTGTCAGCGCCCTCCTGCGGGTCCCGTTCGCGTTCTACTGCGGGTCCGCGCCCGTGGCCACGGGCCGCGCGGGGTCGGCCGACCACTCCGACCACGAGCCGACGTACAGCGCGGCCGGAATCCCCGCCACCGCGAGGGCGAGCACCTCATGGGCGCTCGAGACGCCCGAGCCGCAGTAGACGCCGATCTCCGCGGTGTCGGCGGCGCCCAGCCCCTTGAAGCGGTCGGCCAGCTCTGCTGCGGGCCTGAAGCGGCCGTCCGGAGCGACGTTCTCCGTAGTGGGCGCCGAGACCGCGCCCGGGATGTGTCCGGCCACGCTGTCGATCGGCTCGATCTCGCCGCGGTAGCGCTCGGCGGCGCGGGCGTCCAGGAGCAGGCCGGAGCGGGCCAGGGCCGCGGCGGAGTCCGCGTCCAGCAGGTCCTTGCTGTTCGGAGCCGGTTCGAAGGAGCCCTCGGCGGGGGCCGCGCCCGCGCCCTGCTCCAGCGGTCCCGCCCACAGTCCGATGCCGCCGTCAAGGACACGAACGGACGCATGCCCCGTCCAGCGGAGCATCCACCACAGACGTGCCGCCGCCCAGTTCTGGCCACCGTCGTACACGACGACGTCCCGGTCCCGCGAGACCCCGGCCGCCCTCATCACGGCACCGAAGCGACCCACGTCGGGCAGGGGGTGCCGCCCTCCGGAGCCGGCGGGACCGGCCAGGTCAGCGTCCAGGTCGACGAAGACCGCCGTCGGAATGTGCCCTTCCTCGTACGCGGAACGCAGGGAGCCCTCGTGGTGCCAGCGGACGTCGAGCACGACCGGCGGGTTCTCGCCCGCCAGCTCGCTCGCGAGTTCGGATGCGGAGATGATGGCATTCATGGCCCCATCCTTGCGTACGGGGTAGTCGCGCCGCCGAGGTCCGGCTACCCTGCTCCGCCGGACACCGCCCGAACACGGGGCGTATGGAACCATGCACGCCCTGTTCGATGGATCGACACCGCTCAGCAATCGCACGTTCACGGATGAGTAGCCAGAAATCGGGCATCTTCCGCGGGAAGCCGGCCACTGCGGCGCGGCCGGGGCGCGCGGCGCGACAGGCGGTGCGAGCATCTGCACGGGCTGGAGAGTCCGCGCGGCTATCGGACGCGCATTCGAATGAGAACCGAGCGGCCGACACGGAGGCCGAGGAGAGGGTGACGATGACCGAGGCGCGGGCGAATGGGGCCTCCCCCGATCAGAGCTCGTCAGGACAGAGCTCGTCGGACCCCTTCGGGAAAGTGCGGCAGGACGGCGGGGGGACCGGTCGGCACAAGCCCGGTACACCCTGCTGGGTGAGCCTGATGACGCGCGACCTGCCCGCGACCCAGGAGTTCTACGGGTCACTCTTCGGGTGGGAGTTCCGTCCGGGCCCGGAGCAACTCGGCCCGTACGTGCGCGCCCTGCTCGACGGCCACGAGGTGGCGGGCATCGGCCGACTGCCCGCCGACCGCCACCTGCCCATCGCCTGGACGACCTATCTGGCGACGGACGACGCGGACGCGACGGCGGAGGCGGTGCGCCACTGCGGCGGCACGGTCGGCGTCGGCCCGCTCGACGCGGGCGAGGCGGGGCGGCTGGCCATCGCGTCGGACCCGACGGGCGCCGTGTTCGGCCTCTGGCAGGCGGCGGCCCATCGGGGCACCGAGGTGGCCGGCAGGCCCGGCACGGCGACCTGGAACGAACTGGTGACGCTGGAGACGGCCGGTGTCGTCAAGTTCTACCAAAATGTCTTCGACTGCACCGTGGAGGCCGTCGTCTCGGCGGACTTCGACTACGTGACGCTGCATGTGGACGGCCGGCCGGTCGCCTCCGTGCACGGCCTGGGACAGGCGCTGCCGCGCGACCGGGGGCCGCACTGGATGACGCACTTCGAAGTCGCCGACGTGGACGAGGCGGTGGAGCGGGTGGCCGAGCTCGGCGGCCACGTCGTCAAGCCCGCCTGGGAGGGCTCCTACGGACGGATGGCGACGGTCGCGGACCCGGAGGGCGCGGTCTTCACCGTCGTGCGTTCACGGGCGGACGCCTGAGTCAGGCGCGGGCGGCGACCGTGTCGACCGGCAGCACGTCGGGCGACAGGGCGCCCGCGCGTGCGGTCGCCGCCGTCGTCCTGCGCCGGTGATGGCGACGGCACAGCACTTCGTAACCCACCTCGTCCGGCGCCTGGTTGACGTCCCCGACCACCACCTGAGCACCCTCGACGACCATCTCGCCGCCTATGGTGCGCGCGTTGTGCGTGGCGCGGGCGCCGCACCAGCACAGGGCCTCGACCTGGAGCACCTCGACACGGTCGGCGAGCTCGACCAGGCGCTGAGAGCCCGGGAAGAGCTTGGAGCGGAAGTCCGTGGTGATGCCGAAGGCGAAGACGTCCAGGCCGAGGTCGTCGACGACCCTGGCGAGCTGGTCGATCTGGTCCGGGGCCAGGAACTGCGCCTCGTCCGCGATCACGTAGTCCGCGCGGCCGCCCTGTGTCAGGTGGTCGACGAGGTGGGCGTAGAAGTCGAAGTCGTCCGCCGCCTCGATCGCGTCGGTCACGAGGCCGAGCCGGGAGGAGAGCTTGCCCTCGCCCGCGCGGTCGTCCCGCGTGAAGATCATCCCCTGGAGTCCGCGGGCCGAGCGGTTGTGCTCGATCTGCAGAGCCAGCGTGCTCTTTCCGCAGTCCATCGTTCCGGAGAAGAACACCAGCTCGGGCATGGGGAGTTGAGAACCTTTCGGGGCGGGCGGGGAGACGGGCGGGCGGCGCCCGGTCAGGAGCGTACTTCGAGGAGCGGGACGAGCTGCTCGACGGGGGTCATGGAACCGTGCATCCCGACGAGGGCGGACTCCTTGGGCTCGCGCTCCGAGGCGATGATCGCCACGTCGTCGTGGGCCGCCGCGAC
>NZ_LIPN01000040.1 GCF_001418325.1 Streptomyces atriruber
GGGTTGGGGGAGTGAGTGGGAGGGCAGCCGTCAAGCTACTTGGGGAATTTGGCTTGAACATGTGCGAGTGTGGCGGGCGTGATTGCTGTCACGGTGGCCTCGCGGGGTACCTGGACGGTAATTTAAGTAAACAACTATTCCAGGCTCCGGCGTTGTCATGAGTTCCGTTTCCGGCCTGCGTGGCGTCCATTCCGCGCATTTTATGAAGCGTGTTCTGTGTGAGTCGGTGGGGAATTATTGATTCCGCTTCGCGGGGGCGACGGTTGCGTGTCGATGCAGACAGGCGAACTCTGAACAGGGGGCGACGGGTTCATGTATGCGAGCGAGTCGACGGAAGTATGGGAAGCCGCGGAAGCGGTGGATGCGGTCGATGCGGCGGAAGCCGAAAAGAAGCCCTGGGAAATACGGCCGCATTCTCTGCCGGTCGAACGGATAGCCGTCGACCTCTTGTGGTCGGCCGACTCACCGCGCCTTGTCGGTGAGAACGTCGACCACATCCGGGTCCTCGCCGAGGCCGGATCCGATCTGCCGCCGATCCTCGTCCACCGGCCGACGATGCGCGTCATCGACGGCATGCACCGCCTGCGGGCGACCGTGCTGCGCGGTGAGCGGGAGATCGCCGTCCGGTTCCTCGACGGCTATGAGTCGGACGTGTTCATCGTGGCCGTTCAGGCCAACACCACCCACGGGCTGCCCCTGACACGGGCCGACCGCAACGCCGCGGCCACGCGCATCATCCACTCCCACCCGCAGTGGTCGGACCGCATGATCGCCTCGTTCGCCGGGCTCTCGCCCAAGACGGTCGGGAGCATCCGGCGCCGGCTCGGCGACGACCTGCCCGCCGCGCCGGTGCGGATCGGCCGCGACGGCCGGACGCGGCCGGTCGACAGCAGCAGCGCACGGGCCGCCACCGGCGAGTTCATCCGGACCCACCCCGACGCCACGCTGCGGCAGATCGCCGGGGCCGCCGGAGTCTCCCGGTCCACCGCCCGTGACGTACGCAGGAAGTTGGCGGAGGGCGAGCTCGAGCCGGGGGTGGGCAGGCCGCGGTCCGCCTCTTCGCAGCAGGTGCAGCAGGTGCAGCAGGTGCAGCGGATGCAGGAGGGTGCGCCTGATCTCACGGCTGTTGCCGCCGCCGCGGGGGCGACGGCGACCGTGGCCGTGTCGGCTCGGGTCGCGTCCGATTCCGCGGTGCCCGCAGCGACCGTTTCGGCACGGGTGACGTCCGCGGACGCGGACGTGAGCACCGCCGCCGACCTCATCCCGATCCTGAAGCGGGACCCCTCCATCCGCTTCACCGACTCCGGCCGTCTGCTGCTGCGGCTCCTCGACGCGGCCACCCTGCCCCCGGACGAGTGGAACCGGCTCATCGAGAGCGTTCCCGCCCACTGCGTCGACATGGTGGCGAGCGTGGCGCGCGCCTGCGGAGAGGTCTGGCTCAACGTCGCCCAGGAAGTGGACAGCCGCGCCGCACAGCGGTGACGGCCGGAGGCGGCAGGCGTCGCCTCAGTCGCGTACGACCGTCTTCGTGCGCATCAGGAAATCGGAGAGGTACCCGTCGTGCGGCAGCCCGGGCCGCATCCAGTGGGTCGGGTGGTCGCCGACGTACAGGTTGGCGATGGACGGTTCCGCCAGGAGCGCGTCCAGCAGCGGTTCCTGGTGCGTCAGCGCGGTGAGCACCAGGCTGTCGCGCAGCGGAGCCATCCCGTCCGCCGGGCGCCAGGGCGCCACCCATACGCAGGGGAAGGGGAGTTCGGCGCCGAGCTGAGGGGCGTCGGCGCGGTCGAGCTGGTGGACGGCCGGTCGCAGGACCGCGCTGCCGTCACCCAGCTCGTCGGCGACCGTGTCCGCGCCCAGCCAGGGCCGGGCCCCCGCCGCACGGCGCCCCACGTACTCGGCGAGAGCCCGCGCACCGGCAGCCGGTTGTACGGGCAGTACGGCCTCCGGGTGGTCCGGCGGGAGGCTGGGCAGCGCCGAGAACCGTTCGGCGAGCGCCTCGCACAGCGGCGTCGGGTCGCCCTCCACCAGGACCGCCGTGGTGTTCACGCAGCCCGTACCGCCGCGCCCCGCGACGGAGTCCACGATGGTGTCGAGGTGGTCGCGCCAGTCCACGTCCGCCGTCAGCAGGACCTTGGAGCGGCCAGGGCCCTGGAGCAGGACGGTCGGGTCCGCGCCGTACTTGCGGACCACGTCCTCGCCGCCGTACACCAGGCCCAGGTCGGCGCCCCGCAGCACGGCGTCCGCGCCCGCGTGGTCCGTGGGCAGCAGCGTGATCTCGTCGTTCCCGAACCCCGCGAGGCGCAGCGCGGAGACGAGTCGGTGCGGGGTGAACGGCTCGCGGCGGGAGGGCCGGACCGCGACGCGGAAGCCCAGCGCGAGCGCCTCGGGCCACAGGCTGTGGGTGCCGGGGTGGTTGCCCGCCGCGTGCACGGTGAAGACGTCGCCGCGCCGCGTGTGGACGGCCCGGCCGGCGCGGGCCAGCGGGTCCCGCCAGTCGGTGACCGCGCCGGCGGGGCGGGCCTGGGCGATGCCGGTCGCGATGTCCCGGAGCCGTTCCGCGATCCGGTCGACGGCCGAGGTGACCTCCGTGAGCGGGACGCCGCCGACGCGGCTGACCAGGAGGCGGTACTCCGCCACGCCCAGCCCGGCGACGGTGCCGGTGGCGAAAAGGTCGGCCGCGGCGGCGATCCGGCGTACCCGCTCGTCGGCCGGTGCGGACTCGGCGCGGCGGAGCGCCGAGAGGGTGCGGCTGACGAACGGCGGTGGTACGAGGCTCAGTTCGGCGGCGGGGCGGCCGGTCACGTCCGTGACCACTTGGCGGTTCCTGGCGCGGAACTCGCCGCGCGGACCGAGCGCGTCGAGCTGCACGGGCTCGTCGGCGGCCGTGCGGTCCTGGGCGGGTGTCGCCGAGGTAGGTGTCGCCGGGGTGGCCGCCACCGGAGAGGGCGTCGTCGGGGTGGGTGTCATCAGTACACGCCCTCCACCACGTCCTCGTTCTCGAACCTGCCCACGGGCGCGATGTCGGCCACGGAGTCGCCGGGGCCGCCGTCGAGCGGCTCGACCCGCGTCGCGAGGTCGCGTTCGAGGTTGTTGGGGAGCAGGAACGACTTGCTGACGTGGCTGGCCACGACCCGGCCGCGCTCCCCGTACGCGACCGGACGGAGCGTCTCCGGGTCGACGACCGAGAAGGTGACGTACGGGCTCAGCGTGTCGAAGACACAGGGTTCGTCGTCGCCCAGGCCGGGACGTTCCCCGGCGAAGCCGAGGATCATCGTGCTGCCGTAGTTCCCGGAGAAGACGGTGTCGGGGAAGATCTCCGTCCGGTACACCTGGCGGGAGTCGGGGTCGAGCTGTGTGCCGCCCCAACGAATCGCCCTGACCTTCTCGTTGATGAGCTCCACGAGTTCGTCGCGGCGTGCGATCCGGTCCAGGATCGGCGGGGTGACGGTGAGGATGCCGATGTCCTGGGAGCGCAGGACCTCCGCGGCCTGGTCGACGACGTGCTCGGCGTAGTCGTCGGCCTCGCTGCCGCGGCCCTCGGATATCAGGCGCTTCACCCAGCGCGGGTCGAGGTCGATGGTGAATCCGTGGGTGCCGTGCGTGGTTGCCGACCCCCGGAAGAACTCACCGACGATGTGCGGGCCGCTGGGAACGATTCCCAGCCAGTTTGTGCCCCGGGGGAAGCCGTGGGCGTCCAGTTGCTCACTGGTCCAGTGGAGCAGCCGACGGCGCCAGTCGCCGTGCAGGACGACCCGCTTGGGGGCGCCGGTGGTGCCGCCGCTCTCGAACACCCCGCGTACGTCCGGCTTTTCGCCGTACCCGCGTGGGATCAGGTCCTCGGCGCGGACGGTGCGCAGTTCGGCGGCGACATTGGGGAAACGTACGAGGTCGGCCACCGAGGAGATGTCGGTCCGCGGGTCGAAGTCCAGGGACTTCGCGCGTTCCAGCCAGTAGGGGGAGCCGGTGTCGGGGCCGAAGTGCCAGTCCATCGCGGCCCTGATGTATTCGTCCGGGTCGGGCCGTACGCCGGGCGGCAGGTCGAGGATGTCCCAGGTATTCGACGTACTCGACGAGGTATTCGACGTCATGTTGTCTTCGTCCTTCCCGGCTTTTCGCCCAATTTCTCTCTTGAAAGAACCGTGGCATTGGATCCGGGACCGTTCGGGGGTGTCAACACCGCCACGGACGTTCCGGTGAGAGCCGTCCCGGCGAACGCGGGGCCCAGGGCCTGCAGCGAGGCCAGGTCGTGCAGTCCCTCGACCGTGCCTTCCGCCTGGAAGGTGGCGCGGATGTCCGGGGGGCGCCCGATCAGCGCGAGGGCGGCGTTCGGGGGCAGCTCGTCCAGCGGCGGCCGCTCGTCCGTCTCCCAGAGCATCACCGCGCCCCACCGGTTCTGCTCCTGGTCCGCGAAGTAGATCTTCAGTCGCAGACCGGGCACCTGGGTCCAGCGGTCGAGCGTGTGGTCGCGCAGGTGCTCGCGCATGGACTCGATGGTCTGCGGCGTGCCGTCCAGGTGCCACCAGGCGACGTCGACCCTCATGGCAGCACTCGCGAGACGTGACTGATCGTGTGCGGTGCGTGACTGAACATGGGTGCCTCCGTCTTCGGTGTGAGAGGGCTGGGAGGGGAGAGGGAGGGGAGGGTAGGGAGAGGGAGCGAGGAAGCCAGTGAGCGTACGGGGCGTTCGGCCCGGACGCCGAGGTGGCGACTGAGGAATTCCTCAGTCCCCACCCAGTACTCCCAGCACTCCGAGTGCTCCCGGTGCTTCCAGCACTCCCGGTGCTCCCAGCCTCCCGATGGTCGTCCCGGTCCCGCGAACCAGATCCATTGCTTCTGGTAGCCAGAAGTAAGGGGAGTTGGACTTGCCAGATCCCCGCGGCCAAGCTTGTTGGTGCTGGAAATCAGCTCTGAACGAGAGGCCCCCTGTGTCCGAATATGAGAAGGCGTACAAGCCGGAAGACATCACGCGTCTGTTCGTCGAGCGCGCCAACAAGGGCGACGCCACCGGCGTGGCGGAGCTCTACGCGGAGGACGCGGTCGTCGCCTTCCCGCCCGGCCAGATCACTCAGGGGCGTGAGGCCATCCGCAAGCTGTGGGAGATGGCGATGACGCGCAACCCCAAGTTCGAGCCGGAGGAGCCCCTTCCGACTCTGATCAACGGTGACATCGCGCTCACGTCCACCCCGCCGAAGGACGGCACGGGTGCGCGCGCCCAGGTCGTGCGCCGTCAGCCCGACGGCTCGTGGCTGCGCATTCTCGACCAGCCCGAGTTCATCCAGCCCAAGTAGTCCGGCGCAGGGGGAGATCAGTCATGGCCAAGCGATGGTGGACGTTGGTGGTCGTCTGTGCGTCGACCTTCATGCTCCTGCTGGACGCCACCATCGTCACGGTCGTCCTGCCGCAGATCCAGAGCGGACTCGACAGCAGCTTCGCCGACGCGCAGTGGGTGGTCGACGCCTACTCGCTGACCCTCGCGGCGATGCTGCTGGTCGGCGGTTCGCTGGCCGACCGCTTCGGCTACCGCAAGCTGTTCCTGGTGGGCCTCGCGGTCTTCACCGTCAGCTCGCTGCTCTGCGGCGTCGCCTCCTCACCTCTCATGCTGATCCTCTCGCGTGCCGCACAGGGCATCGGCGGATCCGTCATGTACGCCACGTCGCTGGCGCTGCTCGCCCGGACCTTCACCGGTAAGGAGCGCGGCGTCGCCTTCGGCGTCTGGGGCGCGGTGACGGGCCTGGCCTCCGGACTCGGGCCCGTCTTCGGCGGGTTGATCGCGGCCAACATCAGCTGGCGCGGCATCTTCCTCATCAACGTGCCCCTCGGCATCCTCGCCATCCTGGTGACGCTGTGGAAGGTCGACGAGTCGCAGGCGCGGGGCAGGCTCAAGCTGGACTGGCCGGGCTTCGTCCTGTTCACCGGCGGTCTGGTCGCGCTGATCTACGGGCTGATCCGGGCCGGTGAGACCGAGTGGGGCAACACCGACGTCGTGCTGTGGCTGGGTGCGGCCGCCCTCCTCCTGATCACCTTCCTGATCGTGGAACTCCGCTCGGCGGAGCCCCTGTTCGACCTTTCGCTCTTCCGCACCCCGACGTTCGTGGGCGGCTCCATCGCCGCGTTCACCATGAACGGCTCGCTGTTCGCGATGCTCCTCTATCTGGTGCTGTACCTGCAGAACGGGCTGGGCTACTCCGTTCTCGAGTCCAGCGTGCGCCTGCTGGTGATCAGCGTGTGCGCCCTGGTGGCATCGACCGTCGCGGGACGGCTGAGCAGTAAGCTGCCGGTGAAGTGGCTGATCGGCCCCGGTCTGCTGCTCGTCGGCATCGGCCTGCTGCTCATGTCGGGGAACGACGCGTCGAGCAGCTGGACCCACCTCATCCCCGGCTTCGTGGTGGCCGGTATCGGCAGCGGCGTCGTCAACCCGCCGCTCGCCTCCACCGCCGTCGGCGTGGTCACGCCCGACCGGTCGGGCACCGCGTCGGGCATCAACATCACCTTCCGGCAGGTCGGCATGGCCGCCAGCATCCCGATCCTCGGCTCGGTCTTCACGGCCTCGCTCCACGACGACGTCATGCGGAACCTGTCGGGCATCCCGGAGCTGGCGAGCAGCGCCCCGGGCATCGCGGCCGCCGTCGAGCACGGCAATGTGTCGGGGCTCGACGAGAAGGTGCCCGCGCCGCTGCGGGAGAAGGTCGCCACCGCCCTGCACTCCGGTTACGCGGAGGCGCTCAACGACCTGCTGATCATCACCGGTGTGCTGGCCCTGGCCGGTGCGGTGTTCGCCTTCTTCCTGATCCGCGCCAAGGACTTCCTGGCCGCCAAGCCGCCGCCGCAGGACGCCGGTGTCGAGGCGGGCGAGCCGCAGACCGTCAAGTGACGGTTCCCCGACGACCGCTCTCCGCGGGGGCGTTACGTTCCTGAATGCGGTGGAGCGCGTGCTGGATGACCGCCTGCGCCGCCGGATCGATCGTCCGGTCGTCGGGCCACGCCAGATACAGCCGCCCGTGCATGTCCGGGTCGCGGAACGGGACGAGACGCAGCTCGGCGCCCGCTGACCGCACCGCGCCCCGCGGCAGGATCGCCACGCCGAAACCGCGGGCGGCCATGTCCACCAGGACCTGCGGATCGCTGGCCGCGAAGGCGATGGGCGCCTCGATGCCCGCCGTGGCGAGGGAGACGTCGAGCTGTCGCCGGGTGCCGCTGTCGCTCGGCAGCGAGATCAGCTGACGCGACGCCAACTCCTTGAGCAGCAGCGCATCGCGCTCCGCGAGCTCGTCGTCCGCGCGCAGCACCGCGACGAGCGGGTCGGCGAGGATGACCTCCGTGCGCAGGAAGGACGGGGGCTCGACGGCCATGCCGAGGAAGGCCATGTCGAGTTCGCCGTCCTTCAGCGCGTCGACCAGGTCGTCGGTGCTGCCCTGGCGCAGCGCCACCTCCACGGTGGGGTGCTCCGCCTGGAACTCCGCGAGCATGCCGGGCACGTCGAGCGACGCCACCACCGTCACCATGCCCACGTTGACCTGCCCCCGCAGCAGCCCCGCCACCTGGTCGACCGCGAGTCGCGCGTTGTGTATCGCGGCCAACGCGGCTTTGGCGTAGGGCAGCAGGGCCTCGCCGACGGCGGTGGGTCTCACCGTCCGTCCGGATCTGTCGAGGAGTTCGTACCCGAGTTCCCGTTCGAGCCGGCGGATCTGCGCGCTCACTCCCGGTTGTGTCACATGGACCCTGGCCGCCGCTCTGGTGAAGTTGCCGTCCTCGACGACAGCGACGAAGTACTCGAGTTGGCGTATCTCCATAACTGACCGATCTAGGCTTCAGTACGAACAGATATTGGACGCCCGGTAAACGCCGGGACAATACTGACGGGGTCGCTCGATCAGTGTCCGCTCGACCGAGTGGAACGCTGGAAAGGGCGACCATTCAACGGCCAGGCAGCGGCCTTTTTAACGGGGATACTCGAGTTTTTCCGAGTAATGCATGCTGAAATTGCGTGCCAAAATTTTCTGAGGAATTTTACAGCAGCGCAGTCCTGCTGTGAAGAGTTCGGCCGCGCCGAGCGGGCCACCGTACGTCCACTGAGGGGAGCCATCCATGGGAACCACGGGAGTTGGAGGCGCCGATTCCGGCGGCGCGGTCATCTGGGTGACCGGGCTTGCCGAGGCCGGCAAGACGACGGTCGCCCGCGAACTGGTCCGCCAGCTGCTCCAGCGCGGCAGGCAGCCGATTCTGCTGGACGGCAACGAAGTGCGGACCGCATTGGGCATGATGACCTCCGGTTTCGACCGCGAAAGCCGGATAAGGACATCCATGACCTATGCGCGACTGTCCCAACTGCTCGCGGAACAGGGACATCTCGTGGTCGTCGCGACCATCTCGCTCTTCCACGAGGTGCAGCGCCACAACCGGGAGAACCAGCCCGACTACTTCGAGGTACTGCTCGACGTACCCGTCGAAGAACTCAAGCGACGGGACAGCAAGGGCATCTACAGCGAGAACGAAGACAAGGACGTGGTCGGAATCGGGCAGTCCGCCGAGTTCCCGACCGATCCCGATCTCGTCGTCACCAACTACGGGGACGTCGACCCGAAGGCCGCGGCCACCATGATTCGACTCGCGCACGAGCAGCGTTTGCCGTCCGCAGTGGCGTGAGGCACGAGGCACGCATTGGCTTTCAGAATCACCAATTCAGCGTTTCAGCAAACATATAAGGAGCTGTGCCTCGCATGACGACTTCGACCAAGACGACTTCGACCAAGCTCAAGCACGGGGACTTCACCGACCTGGCGAAGGACTACTCGAAGTACCGCGAGGGTTACGCGACTTCGGTGCGGGACGCGCTGATCGGCCTCGTGGGCCGGCCGGCCGCCGAGCTCGACGCCGTTGACGTCGGCGCCGGCACGGGCCTGTGGACCCGCATCGTTGCGGACGGCGGATTCCGCTCGGTCACCGCGGTCGAGCCGAACGACAACATGCGCGCCGAGGGCATCTCGGACTCCGAGGGCTACTCGATCTCCTGGCGTGCGGGCAAGGGCGAGGAGACCGGACTCGAGGACGAGTCGGCCGACCTCATCAGCATGGCGTCGTCCTTCCACTGGGTGGACTTCGAGGTGGGCACCGCCGAATTCTGCCGGGTCCTGCGCCCCGGGGGCTGGTTCGTCGCGCTCTACAACCCGCGGCTGATCGAGGTCAACCCGGTGCTCGTGGACATCGAGAACGAGCTCAAGCGGCTGATGGGCGAGCGCAAGCGGATCACCTCGGCGCACCCGCAGATGGTCAAGGAGCTCTCCGACAAGTTCAACGCCAGCCCGCGCTTCGACGACGTCGTCGTGCTGGAGGGGCGGCACTCCGTCGAGCAGAGCATCGACCACTACATCGGCCTGTGGCAGTCGGTGAACGACGTGCGGGTGCAGCTCGGCGTCGACAAGTTCGAGCAGTTCCTCGACTACATCCGCGAGCGCCTCGCGGACGCGGAGAAGCTTGAGGTCACCTACCTGACCAGGGCGGTCGCGGCGCGCGCCAAGAAGTGACCCACCACCGCACCGACGCCCGCGGCCGCGGGGGAGAGACAGGACTTCTGACATGACCGAGGACTCCGCCCGGGAACTGCGTCCGGACGAACTGGCCCGGCGCAGTGCGCGCCTGCTGGGCGAGCACGACATCGTCGTGGCCGGTGACCCGGGATCCGGGCAGGCGCTCGTCGCCAACATCGTGTTCGAGCTCGGCTTCGACTATCTCGACCCGTACGTCGAGTCGCCCGAGGAGGCCGACGGCGCATCGAAGTCGGTGGAGGACCGTCTCGACTACTACCGGCAGCGGCTGGCGGCCACGTCCGAGAAGAGCCAGGCGGCTCTGGACCGGGCGGCGAGCGGGGCCGTCGCCAAGCGGTTCATCAAGACGCACTTCTACCCCGAGGTGTTCGCGGAGTCCTCGGTGAACACCGCGATCCTGGTGGTGCGGGACCCGCGCGACACCATCTACTCGTCGTACAAGTGGTTCTCCTCCTTCGGCGGCTCCTGGATACCGGATGCCGCGGACATGATCGGGAAGCTCACCTACCCCGACTTCCTCGACCGCGTCAGGCTCGGGGACGGGGAGCCCTCGATCCCCGGCTGGGCCCGCTTCTACCGGAGCTGGCTCGAAGCGTCGCCGGACTTCTCGAAGTTCGCCGTCGTGCGGTTCGAGGACCTCAAGTCCCACCCCGTGGGAGCCATCACGGCGATGCTCGCGGCCCTGGGGCTCGCGGTGCCGCCCGAGGTGGTCGAGCAGGCGGCCGAGCGCAGCTCCTTCAAGGCGATGCGGGCCCGCGAGGACGCGGCGTCCGCGGGTGAGGGCGACACCACCAAGAACGCCCGCATCATGCGGCGCGGTCAGGTGGGCGAGTGGCGCGAGTGGATCGGGGAGGGCGACCTGCGGGAACGCTTCGCCCACCCGGGTCTGGTCGCGACGGCGGCGCGCTTCGGGTACGACGCGACGCCGACGGAGTAGATACGTAACACCGGCACCGGCACCGGAACCGACACCCGGAGGGCCGGGCCACGAGTCATCTCGTGGCCCGGCCCTCCGCGGCTCTCCGCGGCGGAATGCCGAGCTCCGGGGTTATGACGCTCCCGTGCCGGGGAGCGATCGATCATGGCCGACACAGTCGAAACAGCTGAAGAGGTGGCCGCGCGGCACGGGCTGCGTCCGCTGCCGGTGGAGGGCGGGCTCTTCCGGCGGACCTGGGTGGGGCCGCCGGGCGCGGACGGACGCCCCTCCGGTTCGGCGATCGTCGTTCTCCTGACCACCGCCCCCGGCGACTTCTCCGCCCTGCACCGGCTGCCCACCGACGAGGTCTGGCACTTCTACCGGGGCGATCCCCTGGAACTGCTGCTCCTCGCCCCCGACGGCGCCGACCGCACGGCCGTACTGGGCCCCGGAGGCCACGTACAGCTGGTCGTCCCCGCGGGCACGTGGATGGGCGCACGCGTCCCCGCCGACGGCGGGCCGCACGGCTGGGCGCTCTTCGGGACGACGATGGCGCCCGGCTTCGTGCCCGAGGATTACGAGGGCGGGGACGCGGCGGAGTTGAGCGCACGGTATCCGGGGCGGGCCGGGCTCATCCGGGAGTTGTGCCGGGCGGGGGAGCCGTTGCGGATGAGTGACGGCGATGAGGGCTGAGGACGGTAGCGAGCTGTGAGTGAGGCGGAAGTGGTGCGTGAGGTGGTCTCCATGCGGGACGAGGCGCTGCCCGGACTGGTCGGGCGGGTCGCTCTGGTGACCGGGGCCAGTGGGGGCATCGGGGCCGGGATCGCCTGGCGGTTCGCGCAGGCGGGGGCCGCGGTCGTCGTCCACTACCGGCGGGGCGGCGAGCGGGCCGAACAGCTCGTCGGGCGGATCGTGGCGGCGGGCGGCGACGCCGTCGCCGTACCGGCGGACCTGACGCGGGAGGAGGAGTGCCACCGCCTCGTCGAGGAGGCGCACTCCTGGCGGGGGCGGCTCGACGCGCTGGTCAACAACGCCGGGATCCAGCCCCTTCAGGAGCTCGACGGCATGTCGGCCGCGGACTGGCGCGAGCTGTCCGAGGCGAACGTGACGAGTGCGTTCTGCTGCACGCAGGCCGCCGCCGGGGTCATGGCAGGACAGGACGGCGGCGGTACGGTCACGCACATCGCGTCCATCGAGGGCTCGCACCCCGCCCCCGGCCACGCGCACTACAGCGCCTCCAAGGCGGCCCTGATCATGTTCGCCCGCTCCGCCGCCCTGGAGTACGGCCCGCGCGGCATCCGCGTCAACAGCGTCTCGCCCGGCCTCATCGAGCGCCCTGGCCTCGCCGAGGACTGGCCCGACGGCGTGGCGCGGTGGGGCCGGGCGGCACCGCTCGGACGGCTCGGCCGACCGGAGGACATCGGCAGCGCGTGCGTGTTCCTCGCCTCGGACGCGGCGTCCTGGATCACCGGGACGGACCTGGTGGTGGACGGCGGGGTGGGAGCGCGGCCCACTTGGTAGGCCCGCTTGGTGGGCTCGTCCGACAGGCCCGCCCGGGGGCGTCCTCAGCGGTCCAGATAGGCCAGGACCGCCAGGACGCGGCGGTTGTCGGTGTCCGAGGGCGGCAGGCCCAGCTTGGGGAAGATGTTGCCGATGTGCTTGGCGACGGCCTTCTCCGAGATGAAGAGCGCTTCCGCGATCCCCGTGTTGGACCGCCCCTGCGCCAGGCACTCCAGGACCTCGCGCTCGCGCGCGGTGAGCGTCGCCATGGCGGTGTCGCGGCCCTTGCGGACGAGGAGCTGGGAGACCACCTCGGGGTCCATCGCCGTGCCGCCCGCGGCGACGCGCTCGATCGCGGAGACGAACGCCGCGCCGTTCGAGACCCGGTCCTTCAGTACGTAGCCGACCCCCTCGGAACCGGTCGCCAGCAACTCGTGGGCGTACAGCGGCTCCACGTACTGGGAGAGCAGCAGCACCGGCAGCCCCGGCACGCGTGCGCGGGCCGTCACGGCGGCGCGCAGGCCCTCGTCGCTGAAGCCGGGCGGCAGCCGGACGTCGACGACGGCGACGTCCGGCCGCAACCCGGTGAGCGCGGTGAGGAGTTCGGGGCCGTTGTCGACCGCCGCGACGACCTCGTGTCCGAAGGCGGTGAGGAGCCTGCTGAGACCGTCCCTCAGCAGGAAGTGGTCTTCGGCGAGGACAACGCGCACGGCACCTCCAGCGTGACCATGGTCGGGCCGCCGGGCGGGCTGCTCACGGCGAGGACGCCGTCGAAGGTGGCCAGGCGCTGCTCGATGCCGCGCAGGCCGGAGCCGCGGGACGCGTCGGCGCCGCCGTGGCCGTCGTCGGTGACGGTGATGCGGAGGGTGCCGGTCGGGGTGTGGGTCGGGGTCTCGGCCGAGGTCCTGGCCGAGGTCCTGGTCGAGGTCTCGGCAGGGGTGTCGCTCTCGTGGCGGATGTCGATCCAGGCCCGCTCCGCCCCCGCGTGCTTGGCCGCGTTGGCCAGGATCTCCGAGACCGCGAAGTACGCGGCCGACTCCACCGGCGGCTCGGGGCGCGCGGGCAGGTCGGCGACGACCTCGGTCGTGAGAGGGCTGATCAGCGCCAAGGACCGTACGGCGTCCGCGAGTCCGCGGTCGGCGAGGACCGGCGGATGGATGCCGCGGACCAGGTCGCGCAGCTCCTGGAGCGCCTTGGTCGAGTTCTCGCGGGCCTCGGCGAGCAGGGCGCGCACGGCGTTCGGGTCCGACTCCAGGAGGTGCTCGGCGGCGTCGAGCGTCATGCCCATCGCCACGAGGCGGACCTGCGCGCCGTCGTGCAGGTCGCGTTCGATGCGGCGGATCTCCGCCATCTGCGTGTCGACGGCGGCGGAGCGAGTGGTGGTGAGGTGGTCGATGCGGTGCGCCATCGCGGCCATCTCCGCGCGCAGTTCGCTCTCGCTCGGGGCGAGCATCGCGCGGAGGTAGCGCTCGTGCAGCCGGACGGCACGCGGCGCGGCCCAGCGGAGCGCGAGCGGGAACTGCAGGGCGCCGAGCACGCCCGCGAGGGCGGCCGTGGGCCAGTCGTGGACCGGGACGAAGAGGTACCAGATGCTGTCCCACTCCTGGGAGAGCTGCGCGCCGAACGCCGCCGTGACCAGGCCCCACACCCCGCTGAGCGCGAGCGCGAGCGGCCCGAACGCGATCAGCCCGCCGAGGTAGGGGTCGAGCCCGACCCAGCGCCGGTCGCGCCACACCTGCCCCTGCTTCCCGGCGAGCTGGGCACGCAGGGCCAGGCCCCGGCCGCGGCCGTCGTCACCGGGCGCGTCGGGGTAGGGCGCGGGAAAGTCCCTGCCCGACCACTCCGCGGCCAGCGCGCGCTGCCGGTCCGCGAGCCTTCGTACGCTCCTCATGGGGGCCGGCAGCAGCTTGGCGTTCGGGCCGCCCGCGAAGAGGACGTGGGCGTGGGCGATCCAGAGGGATATCCAGAAGGCCTTCAGGGAGAGGGCCCAGAGGAGGAGGGAACGCCTGAAGTACGGGGAGGACTTCGTCGCGTACCCCGTATCTCTCTTGGGTTTGCTGGTGCTGGTGCTGGTGGTCATGGACGTCCCCCTCGCGCGTCTGAACTGCGCGTTCATTATTGGGCGGTGCGAGGGCGGAAGTCGGTGGTAAAAACTCCCCTCTTCAGGGGAGGCGGGCCGGCCAGGCGCGGAGTGCCGTGTTGAAGCGCGTGCAATGAGTTACTGGGTGCACGCCCTTTTCGTGCATATTGAGAGGCTCGTACGCCTTGAGGGGGATGGCGGGTACGACCTCTGTCTTCCGGTGGAGGCGGAGGTTCGTCCTCCGGCCGTACGAAATCGGGGGCGCGGGGCCGAAGACTGGTGGCATGCCCCCGCACATGACCGTGAACAAGAAGAAGGCCGGCGTCGTCGTCCTCACGGCGGCCGGATGTCTCGCCGCCCTCGGCGCCGTCGCCGTCGCGGCGCCCGCGTTCAAGGACAGCGCGCTGATGCCGGACGCGGTGAGCGAGCACGTCTTCAAGGAGAAGACGAAGTCCTTCGCGACTGTGGCAGACGCCCCGACGCCCGGGGCCGGGGCCGGGAAGGGTGACCGGAGCTTCGTGCTGCCCGCGTGGATCCCGAAGGACGCCAAGAACATCAAGGTGAAGGTGAAGACGGACGGGGCGGCCAAGCTGATCCGCTTCACGGTGGGCGGGACCGGGCCGGGCGGCGAGGCGTCCCAGGGGGCGGAGGCGTCCCGGGGCGAGGCGCGGGTCCGGGTCGGTGAGCCGCGGCTCGATGCGCCGTGGTGGCTGGACCGCACCCCGCGCGACGCCCGCGTGGAGTGCGGGGACCGCTATCAGTACCGGGTCGCGGTCCGGGGGAACACGGCCTACGCCTGGACGAACGGGGAGCTCTCGTCGGGCGGGCGGTAGGGCCCGGCCCAGCCTCACAGCCACTTGTGAGGATCCTGTCAGGCCGTCGTCCCGATCCCATTTGCCTTACCGGAACCGGACACGCCGTGCCTATCCTCAACGCCATGTGCGCTTTTGTCCTGGTCGCGGAGGACGACGAGAAGCAGGCCGAGCTGGTCCGCCGCTATCTGGAACGTGAGGGTCACGAGGTCGCCGTCGTCCACGACGGGTCCGCCGCTCTCGCCGAGGTGCGGCGACGGCTGCCGGACCTGTTGATCCTCGACGTGATGATGCCGGGCACCGACGGCCTCGCGGTCACCCGTTTCCTCCGGGACGGGAACGGGTCGGCCGAGCTGGCCCGCCTCCCCGTCCTGATGCTGACCGCGCGCTCCACCGAGGACGACCTCCTCATGGGCCTCGACACGGGCGCCGACGACTACCTCACCAAGCCGTACAGCCCGCGCGAGCTGATGGCCCGGGTCCGGACGCTGCTGCGCCGCGCGGGAGGCATCCACCCGCCGCTGCCCGGCACCGACCGGCGGATCCTGCGCGTCGGCGGCCTCGTCGTCGATCCGCTGCGGCACGAGGTGACGGTCGACGGACGCCACGTCGACTGCACGCCGGGCGAGTTCGACCTGCTCACCGTCCTCGCGGAGGAGCCGG
>NZ_LIPN01000400.1 GCF_001418325.1 Streptomyces atriruber
CCGACGGCGAGGACCAGGCGGTCGAGGCCGCCCTGCGCCCCAAGGACCTGGGCGAGTTCATCGGCCAGGAGAAGGTCCGCGAGCAGCTCGACCTCGTCCTGCGGGCGGCCCGCGCGCGCGGCGCCACCGCCGACCACGTGCTGCTCTCCGGAGCCCCCGGCCTCGGCAAGACGACCCTCTCGATGATCATCGCCGCCGAGATGGGCGCCCCGATCCGCATCACCAGCGGCCCCGCCATCCAGCACGCCGGTGACCTGGCCGCGATCCTCTCCTCCCTCCAGGAGGGCGAGGTCCTCTTCCTCGACGAGATCCACCGGATGTCGCGCCCCGCCGAGGAAATGCTCTACATGGCTATGGAGGACTTCCGCGTCGACGTCATCGTCGGCAAGGGCCCCGGTGCCACCGCCATCCCCCTCGAGCTGCCCCCCTTCACCCTCGTCGGCGCCACCACGCGCGCGGGACTGCTCCCGCCGCCGCTGCGCGACCGCTTCGGGTTCACCGCGCACATGGAGTTCTACGAACCCGCGGAGCTGGAGCGCGTCGTCCACCGCTCCGCCCAGCTGCTCGACGTGGAGATCGACCCGCAGGGTGCCGCCGAGATCGCCGGCCGCTCGCGCGGCACGCCCCGTATCGCCAACCGCCTGCTGCGCCGCGTCAGGGACTATGCCCAGGTGAAGGCCGACGGCGCGATCACCCGGGACATCGCGGGCGCGGCCCTCGCGGTCTATGAGGTGGACGGACGCGGCCTCGACCGCCTCGACCGGGCCGTCCTGGAGGCCCTGCTCAAGCTGTTCGGCGGCGGTCCCGTCGGCCTGTCGACGCTCGCGGTCGCCGTGGGGGAGGAGCGCGAGACGGTCGAGGAGGTGGCGGAGCCCTTCCTGGTACGGGAGGGTCTGCTGGCCCGCACCCCGCGCGGCCGCGTCGCGACGCCCGCGGCGTGGGCGCACCTCGGCCTGGTACCCCCGCGGCAGGCGGGCGGAAAGGGACAACAGGACTTGTTCGGGGCGTGATATCGGCGATGCGGCGCCGAGGCCGAAGGACAACGGCGCGGAGAGTCGACCCCTCAGGAACTGCGGTGCCATGCTGAGCGTTGTTCGTAAGGTGCGGACTCGCTTAGACTCCGCCGATGCCGCCCTTGTAGGGCGGCGTGCCCACCCCCATCCCCATGGCCGTTTATCTGCGCGGCCTGCGAAGGAAACTCCGTCCCGTGAATATCGTGACCCTCCTCCCGTTCATCGTGCTCATCGGGGCCATGTTCCTGATGACCCGCTCGGCCAAGAAGAAGCAGCAGGCCGCCGCGGCGATGCGTAACGAGATGCAGCCCGGCACCGGCATCCGCACGATCGGTGGCATGTACGCGACCGTCAAGGAGGTTCACGACGAAGCCGTCCTCCTTGAGGTGGCCCCCGGTGTCCACGCGGTTTACGCGAAGAACTCGATCGGTGCCGTCCTCGACGACGACGAGTACAACCGCATCGTGCACGGCACCGAGGACGACCTGAACGAGGACGCCCCCGTCGTCCCGGACGACGCCTCCTCCCTGACCGAGACCGACGAGCCCGCCGACGCTTCCGACGACTCGCCCATCGACCTCGGCAAGAAGGACGCGCCCGCCGGGGCCGACGACGCGGAGCCCAAGAAGACCGACGGCGAGTCCGACGCGAAGTAGTCACGACCGGGGCCTGTGGGGCGCACCGCTCGCGCACCACGGGCCCCGGACCACGTGCATTTCGCGCCGAATCTCGACACCACTTCATGGCCGCCCGCCCGGGCTCCCGCACTGCAGGGGGACAGACCGGAGACCGGGCGGTTGGACAGGGAGAACGAGAAGGTGGCAGCACCGAAGAAGGGCCGAAGGCAGAGCGCCCCGGGCAAGCCGGGACGCTCTCTGGTCTTCATCCTGATTGCCCTCGTGGCGCTGACCGGGGGAATGTTCCTTTCCGGGCACACCACGCCGCGCCTGGGCATCGACCTCGCCGGCGGCACGAGCATCACGCTCGAGGCGAAGAACGAGCCCGGCCAGAAGAACGCGATCAACCCGACCAACATGAACACCGCGGTTGACATCATCAACAACCGCGTCAACGGTCTGGGTGTCTCCGAGGCCGAGGTCCAGACCCAGGGCGACAAGAACATCATTGTCAACATCCCCAAGGGTTCGAACGAGAAGCAGGCGCGCGCGCAGGTCGGCACGACCGCTCAGCTCTACTTCCGTCCGGTGATCACACAGACCAGCGGCCAGCCCACGCCCGAGCCCACCCCCAGCTCCTCGTCCGGGACGGACAAGGAGAAGGACAAGGACAAGGCGACGGACAAGGCCACCGACAAGGCGACGGACAAGGCCACGGACGGGAACTCCCCGAGCTCCACTCCGACCTCCCAGGGCCGAGCCGTCAGCGAGGCCCTGAAGGCCGACCCGACGCCGTCCGCCTCGGACAAGGGCAAGGACGGCAAGAAGGACAAGGCGCCTTCTCCGGACCCGGCCACCGCGAAGCTCCAGGAGCAGTTCACCAAGCTGGACTGCACCGACAAGAAGGCGCGCGCCGCGGCCGGCCGCGGCATCAAGCCCTCCGAGCCCACCATCGCGTGCGGCAAGAGCCCCGACGGCAAGACGTGGGACAAGTTCATCCTGGCCCCGGCCGAGCTGAACGGTAAGGACGTCGACGACGCCAAGGCGGCCATCCAGCAGCAGTCCGGTGCCTGGGTGGTCAACATGGAGTTCACCAAGGGCGGCTCGAAGAAGTTCTCGAACGTCACCAGCAAGCTGTCGCAGCAGCAGCCCCCGCAGAACCAGTTCGCGATCGTCCTCGACGGCGAAGTGGCCTCGGCCCCCAGCGTCCGCACGACCCTGAGCTCCAACGCCGAGATCTCCGGCAGCTTCAACCAGGAGTCCGCCAAGGACCTGGCGAACATCCTGTCGTACGGTGCGCTGCCGCTGACGTTCCACGAGCAGAGCGTCACCACGGTCAGCCCGGCCCTCGGCGGCGAGCAGCTCAAGGCAGGCCTGATCGCGGGCGCCATCGGCCTCGCGCTGGTCGTCATCTACCTGGTGCTCTACTACCGCGGCCTCTCCCTCATCGCCATCGCGAGCCTCCTGGTCTCCGCGGCGCTGACGTACACGATCATGACGCTGCTCGGCCCGACCATTAAGTTCGCGCTGAACCTGCCCGCGGTGTGTGGTGCGATCGTTGCGATCGGTATCACGGCGGACTCGTTCATCGTGTTCTTCGAACGCGTACGGGACGAGATCCGTGAGGGCCGCACGCTGCGACCCGCCGTCGAGAGGGGCTGGCCGCGCGCGCGGCGCACGATCCTGGTCTCCGACTTCGTGTCGTTCCTCGCCGCCGCGGTGCTCTTCGTCGTCACGGTCGGCAAGGTGCAGGGCTTCGCGTTCACGCTCGGCCTGACCACGCTGCTCGACGTCGTCGTGGTGTTCTTCTTCACCAAGCCGCTGATGACGCTGATGGCCCGCAAGAAGTTCTTCGCGAGCGGCCACAAGTGGTCCGGTCTCGACCCGCAGCGGCTCGGCGCCAAGCCGCCGCTGCGCCGGTCCCGCCGTACCACTCCTCCCACCGCCGGCCCTGTCGACCCGAAGGAGGCGTGAGATGTCGAAGCTCGGCAATCTCGGCGCCAGGCTCTACCGCGGTGAGGTCGGCTACGACTTCGTCGGCAAGCGCAAGATCTGGTACGGCATCTCGATCCTGATCACCATCACGGCCATCGTCGGCCTGGCGGTGCGCGGCCTGAACATGGGCATCGAGTTCGAGGGCGGCGCCGTCTTCAACACCCCGAAGACCAGTGCCTCGGTCTCCAAGGCCGAAGAGGCCGCGGAGAAGGCGTCCGGTCACGACGCCATCGTCCAGAAGCTGGGTGACGACAAGCTCCGCATCCAGATCGCGGGCGTCGACATCAAGAAGTCCGACCAGATCAAGCAGGACCTCGCCGAGGACCTGCAGGTCAAGGCGGGCGACATCGACGCCGACCTGGTCGGCCCCAGCTGGGGCGACCAGATCGCGAACAAGGCCTGGCAAGGCCTCGCGATCTTCATGGTCCTCGTGGTGATCTACCTGGCCATCGCCTTCGAATGGCGCATGGCTTTGGCGGCACTGATCGCGCTGATCCACGACATCACCATCACCGTGGGTGTCTACGCACTGGTCGGCTTCGAGGTCACCCCGGGCACGGTGATCGGTCTGCTGACCATTCTCGGTTACTCGCTCTACGACACGGTCGTGGTCTTCGACAGCTTGAAGGAGCAGTCGAAGGACATCACCAAGCAGACCAAGTACACCTACAGCGAACTCGCCAACCGCAGCATCAACGGCACCCTGGTGCGTTCCATCAACACCACGGTCGTCGCGCTGCTCCCGGTGGCGGGCCTGCTGTTCATCGGTGGCGGTGCGCTGGGCGCGGGCATGCTCAACGACATCTCGCTGTCGCTGTTCGTCGGCCTCGCGGCCGGTGCGTACTCCTCGATCTTCATCGCCACGCCGCTCGTCGCCGACTTCAAGGAACGCGAGCCGCAGATGAAGGCCCTCAAGAAGCGGGTGCTCGCCAAGCGCGCGGCGGCCGCGGCCAAGGGCGAGTCCGCGGAGGCACCGGAGTCCTTCGACGACGGTGACCCGGAGGACGCCGCCGACGACGCCGCTCCGGCCGTCGTCGGCCCCCGCAGCCAGCCCGCGTCGCGCAACCGCGGCCGGGGACGGCCCTCGGGGAAGCGCCGATGACCGAGCTCGCAGGCGTCACGGAGCTGCTGCTCAGCCGCATCCGTGACGTCCCCGACTACCCGAAGCCGGGCGTGATGTTCAAGGACATCACGCCGCTGCTCGCCGACCCGGCCGCATTCGCCGCGCTCACGGAGACCCTCTCCGACCTCAGTGTGCGGCACGGCGCCACGAAGATCGTCGGCCTGGAGGCCCGCGGCTTCATCCTCGGCGCCCCCGTCGCGCTCCGCGCGGGGCTCGGCTTCATCCCCGTGCGCAAGGCCGGCAAGCTCCCCGGAGCGACGCTCCGGCAAAGCTACGACCTGGAGTACGGCAGCGCCGAGATCGAGGTGCACGCCGAGGACCTCGCCGCGGGCGACCGCGTCATGGTCATCGACGACGTCCTCGCCACCGGTGGCACCGCGGCGGCCTCGCTGGACCTGGTCCGCCGCTCGGGCGCCGAGGTGGCCGGTGTCGCGGTCCTCATGGAGCTCGGCTTCCTCAACGGCCGGCAGAAGCTGGAGCAGGCCCTCGACGGGGCGCCGCTGGAGGCGCTGATCACCGTCTGAGGCGGCTCGCAGGACAGCACGACGGGCGTTCCGGCATCCACCGGGACGCCCGTCGTCGTTTCGGCCGGTTCCCGCTCTGGACGGCCCTGCCGGGGAGCGGCGCCGGTGTTCCGGGTGCCCTCTGGGGCGGCCGCGGGACCGGAGCGGCGGCTTCGGGGGAATCCGGCGTCCGTCCCTCGCGTTTCTCCAGTACAGAGCCGTCTCACCGGCCGAAGGCGAGCCGACGGCCCAGGATCGATACCATGGACTCTTCGGGGCCTGTCCGGGGGACCCCGATCGCGCACAGGGAGCGCTCTTGCCAGACGAGTCCCAGCCACTCACCGCCGCCAAGGCCGCCCAGCAGGGCAAGGAGGCCTCGGCCGGATCCGTGGCGCCCGCGAAGAAGGCCGCGGGCGCGCCGGGCGGCACGTCCGCGCAGCGCGCCCAGGGAGAGGTCTCCCGGGGCGACAAGCCGGCCGAGCAGCCCCGCCCGAAGCCGCCTGCGGACCACCATCCGACGGCCCCCGCGATCCGGCCCGCCACCGGCCAGCCCGCGCGTTCCGGTTCCTCCAACCGCGTGCGGGCCCGGCTCGCGCGGCTCGGCGTCCAGCGCTCGAACCCGTACAACCCCGTCCTGGAGCCCCTGCTGCGCATAGTGCGCAGCAACGACCCCAAGATCGAGACGTCGACGCTCCGCCAGATCGAGCGGGCGTACCAGGTCGCGGAGCGCTGGCACCGCGGCCAGAAGCGCAAGAGCGGCGACCCGTACATCACGCACCCCCTCGCCGTGACGACCATCCTCGCCGAGCTCGGCATGGACCCGGCCACCCTGATGGCCGGGCTCCTGCACGACACCGTCGAGGACACCGAGTACGGCCTGGACACCCTCAAGCGCGACTTCGGCGACCAGGTCGCCCTGCTCGTCGACGGCGTCACCAAGCTGGACAAGGTCAAGTTCGGCGAGGCCGCGCAGGCCGAGACCGTGCGCAAGATGGTCGTCGCCATGGCCAAGGATCCCCGCGTCCTGGTCATCAAGCTCGCCGACCGCCTGCACAACATGCGCACGATGCGGTACCTCAAGCGCGAGAAGCAGGAGAAGAAGGCCCGCGAGACGCTGGAGATCTACGCTCCGCTGGCGCACCGCCTGGGCATGAACACCATCAAGTGGGAGCTGGAGGACCTCGCCTTCGCGATCCTCTACCCCAAGATGTACGACGAGATCGTGCGGCTGGTCGCCGAGCGCGCCCCCAAGCGCGACGAGTACCTGGCCATAGTGACCGACGAGGTCCAGGCCGACCTGCGCGCCGCCCGCATCAAGGCGACCGTCACCGGCCGCCCGAAGCACTACTACAGCGTCTACCAGAAGATGATCGTCCGCGGCCGTGACTTCGCGGAGATCTACGACCTGGTGGGCATCCGCGTCCTCGTCGACACGGTCCGCGACTGCTATGCCGCACTCGGCACGGTCCACGCGCGATGGAACCCGGTCCCCGGCCGGTTCAAGGACTACATCGCGATGCCGAAGTTCAACATGTACCAGTCGCTGCACACGACGGTCATCGGCCCCAACGGCAAGCCCGTCGAGCTCCAGATCCGTACGTTCGACATGCACCGCCGCGCCGAGTACGGCATCGCGGCGCACTGGAAGTACAAGCAGGAGGCCGTCGCCGGTGCCTCCAAGGTGCGCACCGACGTGCCGAAGAAGGCCGGTGGCAAGGACGACCACCTCAACGACATGGCGTGGCTGCGCCAGCTCCTGGACTGGCAGAAGGAGACCGAGGACCCCAGCGAGTTCCTGGAGTCGCTGCGCTTCGACCTCTCGCGCAACGAAGTCTTCGTGTTCACCCCGAAGGGCGACGTCATAGCGCTCCCCGCGGGCGCCACCCCCGTCGACTTCTCGTACGCGGTGCACACCGAGGTCGGCCACCGCACCATAGGGGCGCGGGTCAACGGCCGCCTCGTACCGCTCGAATCGACGCTGGACAACGGCGACCTGGTGGAGGTCTTCACCTCCAAGGCGGCCGGTGCGGGCCCGTCCCGCGACTGGCTCGGCTTCGTCAAGTCGCCGCGGGCGCGCAACAAGATCCGCGCGTGGTTCTCCAAGGAGCGCCGCGACGAGGCCATCGAGCAGGGCAAGGACGCCATCGCGCGCGCCATGCGCAAGCAGAACCTGCCGATCCAGCGGATCCTCACGGGCGACTCCCTGGTCACCCTCGCGCACGAGATGCGCTACCCCGACATCTCGTCGCTGTACGCGGCGATCGGCGAGGGCCACGTCACCGCGCAGTCCGTCGTGCAGAAGCTCGTCCAGGCGCTCGGCGGCGAGGAGGCGGCCAACGAGGACATCGCCGAGAGCGCGCCGCCCTCGCGCGGCCGCAGCAAGCGCCGCTCGAACGCCGACCCGGGCGTGGTCGTCAAGGGCGTCGAGGACGTGTGGGTCAAGCTGGCCCGCTGCTGCACGCCCGTGCCCGGCGACCCCATCATCGGCTTCGTCACGCGCGGCAGCGGCGTATCGGTTCACCGCAGCGACTGCGTGAACGTGGACTCGCTCTCGCGCGAACCCGAGCGGATCCTCGAGGTCGAGTGGGCGCCTACCCAGTCCTCGGTCTTCCTGGTCGCCATCCAGGTCGAGGCCCTGGACCGCTCCCGCCTCTTGTCGGACGTCACGCGCATCCTCTCGGACCAGCACGTGAACATCCTGTCGGCGGCCGTGCAGACCTCCCGCGACCGCGTCGCCACCTCCCGCTTCACCTTCGAGATGGGCGACCCCAAGCACCTGGGGCACGTGCTGAAGGCGGTCAGGGGAGTGGAGGGTGTCTACGACGTGTACCGGGTGACGTCGGCGCGCCGCCCGTGAGGCCCTCGTGAACTAGCCTGATCCCGGGCCTGGTTCACGGGAGAGGGCATGACGCGAGGCGAACTGGTCGACGGGCGCTACCGGTTGACGGAGCTCCTGGGACGCGGCGGCATGGGCGAGGTCTACGAGGCCGAGGACGTGCAGTTGGGCCGCCGCGTCGCGGTGAAGCTCCTGACGTCCGTCAGGGGCATGGCACCGGGCGGCGAGGAACTGGACCGGTTCCGGCGGGAGGCCCGCGCGATGGCGCGGATCGTGCACCCCGGGGTCATCGCGCTGTACGACAGCGGACTGCACCGGGGAGCCGCGTACCTGGTGATGCAGATCCTCGACGGGCGCAGCCTCGGCCACCTCGTCGCGGCCACGGGCCAGTTGTCGGCCCGGGCCGCCTGCTGGATCGGACTGAGCATGGCGGAGGCGCTCGCCGCCGCGCACCAGGCCGGGGTGATGCACCGGGACATCAAGCCCTCGAACGTCAGCCTCACCCGGGACGGCCGCGTCGTGCTGCACGACTTCGGTCTCGCCCGCCTCGCGGGCGAACAGGCGATCACGGCGACCGGGGTGGTCCTCGGCTCCCCGCAGTTCATGGCGCCGGAGGCCATGAAGGGCGCACGCGCGGACGCGGCGGCCGACCTCTACGGGCTCGGGGCCTGCATGTACTTCATGCTCACGGGCGAGAGTCCGCTCGGCCCCGCCGTCGACGTGGGGGCCGTCGTGGAGCGGGCGCTGGGCACCGGTATTCCGAGTCTGGTCGGCCGCTCTCCCGGAATACCCCCCGAACTGGCCCGACTGGTCGACCGGTTGTGCACACAGGACCCCGCGGGACGGCCGCGCGACGCGGCGGAGGTGGCGGAGGCGCTCGGTGCGCTGAGCACCGGTGGTCAGGAAGTGGTGCGCAGCAGCCTCGCCGCGCTCCTGAGGGACGAGGCCGTACGGCTGGCCCGGGGCGTACGGCTGAAGAAGGGCCCCGAGTACGCGTGGGAGGAGGACGCGGTGCCTGCCCCGCGGACCGCGGACTCCACGGCGGACGCCGAGCCCGCCCCGCCCCTCCTCCCCGGCACCGGCC
>NZ_LIPN01000401.1 GCF_001418325.1 Streptomyces atriruber
CGGCCGCCGTGCTGCCCGCCGAGCACCGCCGCAGGACGGGCCCGCTCTTCGCCGGGCTCGCCCAGCTGCCCGGCGTGGTGCGGGGCTCGGCCGAGCTGCGCCGCGCCTGCATACGGCAGGGCGGGATGTACGGGGCGTGGAGCGCGCTGTGGACCTCGCTGGCCCTGCTGCTCACCGGCAGCGGCACCGGGGGGTACGGCATGACGACCGCCACCGCGGGCCTCTTCGGCCTCTTCGGTCTGGCGGCCGCGGTCGTGGCACCGCTCGCGGGCGGTCTCGTCGACCGGTTCGGCGCGGCCAAGGTGGTCTCGGCCGGGTATGTCACGGCGGCGGTGTCGGTGCCGCTGTTCTGGCTGGGCGGCGGTGCGCTCTGGGCGCTGTGCACGGCGGCGATCGTCCTGCACATGGCGCTGGTCGCCAACCACATAGCCAACCAGACGCTGGCACTGACGACCACGTCCACCCCGGCCGTCGCCAACACCGCTTATGTGGTGGCGGGTTTCGCGGGCGGCGCGCTGGCATCGGCCCTCGCGGGCACCGCCTTCACCCACTGGGGGTGGACCGGGGTGTGCGCGGTCGCCGCCCTGTGGCTCGCGCTCGGCTGGGCGACGACGGCGACACCGCGCAGGTCCGCAACGCCTGTGCGCTGAGGACCCGGCTCAGACCTGCGTGACGTCCAGCGCGCCGTCCGCGAAGCGCCCCCGCAGCACCTTCTTGTCGAACTTCCCCACGCTCGTCTTCGGCACCTCCGCCACCACGGTCCACCGCTCCGGGAGCTGCCACCGCGCGATGCCGCTGGTGGCGAGGTGCTCGCGGAGCAGCGGGAAGTCGGCCTCGGCGCCCTCCTTGAGCACCACGGCGGCCAACGGCCGTTCGCCCCACTTCTCGTCCGGGACGGCCACGACGGCGGCCTCGGCCACGTCGGGGTGGGACATCAGGGCGTTCTCCAGCTCGACCGAGGAAATCCACTCGCCGCCCGACTTGATGACGTCCTTCGCCCGGTCGGTCAGGGTGAGGAAACCGTCCGGACTGATGACGCCGACATCACCGGTCTTCAGCCATCCGTCCTGGCTGAACTTGTCCTCGGGGCGGGACGGTTCACCGTCCGGACCGCCGAAGTACGACCCGGCGATCCACGGGCCGCGCACTTCCAGTTCACCG
The DNA here is from genome assembly GCF_001418325.1 of Streptomyces atriruber. Lineage (GTDB taxonomy): Bacteria > Actinomycetota > Actinomycetes > Streptomycetales > Streptomycetaceae > Streptomyces > Streptomyces atriruber. Next base: position 1,162 of record NZ_LIPN01000401.1, read on the forward strand.
GCCGATTCGCCGTCCCAGGCGAGCTCTTCCCCGCTCGGGCCGATGAGGCGCCCTTCGACTCCGGCCGGGAAACGGCCCTGCGTGATCCGGTACGCGAATTCCTCGTCGGAACCGGGCGCCGCCGAGGCCGGCGGCCTGGCCACCGTGCCCAGGGGCGAGGTCTCGGTCATTCCCCAGGCGTGGAAGACCCGCATTCCGAGCTCGTCGAATGCCTTCATGAGGGCGGGCGGACAGGCCGAGCCGCCGATCGTCACCTGCGTCAGGGAGCTGACGTCGCGCGGCTTGGCGGTCAGTTCGGCGAGCAGGCCCTGCCAGATCGTCGGAACGGCCGCGGCGTGCGTGGGACGCCGGCTCTCGATCATTTCGGCGATCGGGGCGGGCTGGAGGAAGCGATCGGGCATCAGCATGTTCACACCGGTCATGAACGCCGCGTGCGGCAGGCCCCAGGAGTTGCAGTGGAACTGCGGCACGATGACGAGCGAGAGGTCCGCGTCCGTCAGTCCCATGGACTCGGTCATGTTGACCTGCATCGAGTGCAGGTAGATGGACCGGTGGGAGTACGCCACGCCCTTGGGCTCCCCGGTGGTGCCGGAGGTGTAGCAGAGCGAGGCCGCGCGGCGCTCGTCCAGGTCGGGCCAGGCGTAGACGGTGGGGTGCCCCGCGATCAGTTCCTCGTACTCGTGGACCCGCACACCGGAGACCGCGGCCAATGCCGTGCGGGCCTCCTCCGTCATCGCCCCGGACACGACGACGTGTTCGAGCCCGGGCAGGCTCGGGAGGAGCGGCAGCAGCAGCCCGACCAGCGAGCCGTTCACCAGGATCACCTTGTCGCCCGCGTGGCGCGCGATGTAGGCCAGCTGGTCGGCCGGAAGCCGAAGGTTGAGGGTGTGGAGAACCGCGCCCATGGACGGCACCGCGAAGTACGCCTCGACGTGCTCGGCGTTGTTCCACATCAGGGTTCCCGCGACCTCGCCCTCGGCGACGCCCAGCTCCCCGAGCGCGTGCGCGAGCTGAGCGGCACGCTCGCCGATCTCGCGGAAGCTGCGACTCTGCGGAGCACCGTCGCCGGTCCAGGTCGTGACCTGTGACGTCCCGTGCACGGTCATGCCGTGCCGGAGGATGCGGGTGACGGTCAGCGGTACGTCCTGCATCGTGCTCAGCACGGCGTCCTCCTGGGGCGACATCGCCTACGCGGCAGTAAGGGCTGCGCTGATTCTGCGCGCATACCGCGCGGTATGTCACTACTCCAGGGGATGATCGATCATCGGCCGCCTCCGCTCGGCGGCGGACCGAGGCCTGGCCCGCTCAGCGGACCGGAGTCAGCTCCGGATCCTCGCGGAGCTTGCCGAGCGCCCGCGACACCGCGCTCTTGACGGTGCCGATGGACACCCCGAGCACCTCGGCGGTCTGCGCCTCGCTCAGATCCTCGTAATACCTGAGGACGACCATCGCCCGCTGCCGCGCCGGCAGCTTCGTGATCGCGCGCCACATCGCGTCCCGGAGCACCTGCTGCTCGGCCGGATCCCCCGCCGGCGTCACCTCAGGCTCCGGCAGCTCGTCGCACGCGAACTCGTCGACCTTCCGCTTGCGCCACTGCGACGTACGCGTGTTCAGGAGCGCCCGGCGCACATAGCCGTCGAGCGCACGATGGTCCTCGATCCGGTCCCACGCCACGTACGTCTTGGTGAGCGCGGTCTGCAGCAGGTCCTCGGCATCGCTCGGATTCGCGGTCAGCGAGCGGGCGGTGCGCAGCAGTACGGGCTGGCGTGCCCGTACGTAGGACGCGAACGACGGATACGACGGGCGTGCGGCGGGCCCGGCGGCCCTCGTCGGACCCGTGCCCCGCGTCGCGGCCTTCGATGCGCTGGTGCACACGGTCACCATGGATGCGGTCATGGCTCCACGCTAGAAGCGCCCCCTACTTCCGCGGATCGGCCGCAGGTCCCTAAGCGGTGTCCGCCTCAGGTTGTACGAGTGGGGTTGGCTCCACCTCCTACAGGTGGAGGAGACGGAGCAGCCCCTGAGGGTTCACCCCCGAGAACCGCACCGGCGCACCGCACGCCGGACGGCGGCCGGGCTAGCGGATGCGCGCGACGGGAGCGTGCATCAGATTGCGGTCGATCATCAGCGTGCGCCCACCGTGCCGCTCCTTCACGTTCCCCGCGTACTGGTGGATCCGCCGTGCCGGACGCCACCCGTCGCTGCCGAGCGCGGGCTCACGGTACAGATGAGGGTCGGTGTGCCAGCGCGCGAACCACATCACCGACGGCAGGTCCCGTACGCCCGCACGCCGTGCCGCCTCCATGTGCCGCACGCCCGAGTCGGCGCTGCTGTAGAAGCCGGGCACGTAGCCGAGCCTGCGCACCTCGCGGTCCCAGGACCTGATGAAGGAGAGCGTGGTGCGCGCGCACCCCTTCTTCCGATAGGTGTACGCCTCCATGTCGAGGTAGAGCGGGCTGTGCCGCCGCACACCGATCGCCTTGGCCGCGCGGACCGCGTCGCGCCCCTCCTTGCTCCCCTGCCGCCAGGGGTGCCGTCCCATGCGGACGTGCTTCTTGTTCTTGGCGATGACGCACGGGGACTGCGACCCGACGTACACCGGCAGGACCCGCCAGCCCATGCGCTTCACCTCGCGCATCCAGCCGTGGTTCAGCCGCGGCTGACGCTTGCAGGCCCGGCCGCGGCCCGCGTAGTAGACGCCGACGGCGCGATAGCTGGAGCGGCGCCAGCGCCGCATGGTGTCGGTGGACTGGGTGTCGCAGGTGTCGAAGGCCCAGCCGCGGAAGGTCGACGTCCTGGCGGGCGCCCCGCCGTCGGGGCGGTCGGCCGCGGCACCGGGTGGCGACGCGGTCAGGTCCATGGTCAGGGCCGTCAGAGCGAGGACGAATCCAATGATCATCTTTCGGATACGCATACGGCGAGTGAAAGCCCACCGCCCCGCTCCGCGGCCGGGACACGCGCCGCGTTCAGCCGTCCGACCCCAGAATCAACCCCGATGTGGGAACGCCCGTGCCCGCGGTCACCAGGGTGCGCGCGGCGCCCGGCAGCTGGTTCACGGAGGTGCCGCGCACCTGACGGACGGCTTCCGCTATGCCGTTCATGCCGTGCAGATAGGCCTCGCCCAGCTGCCCGCCGTGCGTGTTCAGGGGCAGCCTCTCCTCGGCCACGAAGTCGGCGGCCTCACCGGGTGCGCAGAACCCGAACTCCTCCAGTTGCATCAGCACGAACGGAGTGAAGTGGTCGTACAGGATCCCCACGTCGATGTCCGAGGGAGCCAGCCCCGAGGTGCGCCACAACTGCTTCGCCACCACCCCCATTTCGGGCAGCCCCCGCAGGTCGTCGCGGTAGAAGCTGGTCATCTGCTCCTGCGCCCGGCCCGCCCCCTGGGCCGCCGCCGCGATCACGGCGGGCGGCTGCCGCAGGTCGCGGGCCCGCTCCGCGCCGGTGACGACGATCGCCTGGCCGCCGTCCGTCTCCTGACAGCAGTCCAGGAGGCGCAGGGGCTCGACGATCCAGCGGGAGGCGGCATGGTCCTCCAGCGTGATCGGCTTCCCGTGGAAGTAGGCCGCGGGGTTGGTGGCCGCGTACTTCCGGTCCATGACGGCGACGTGCCCGAAGGCCTCCGGCGTCAGACCGTACGTGTGGAGGTAGCGCTGGGCCGCCATCGCCACCCAGGAGGCGGGTGTCAGCAGGCCGAAGGGGAGGGCCCAGCCGAGCGCGGCGCCCTCCGCGGACGGCTCGCGCCGCTGCACCCCGGAGCCGAATCTACGCCCGGAGCGTTCGTTGAACGCGCGGTAGCAGACGACCACTTCGGCCACGCCGGTCGCCACCGCGAGGGCCGCCTGCTGGACGGTGGCGCAGGCCGCGCCGCCGCCGTAGTGGATGCGGGAGAAGAAGGACAGCTCCCCGATACCGGCCGCCTGGGCGACCGTGATCTCCGGGCTCGTGTCCATGGTGAAGGTGACCATGCCGTCGACGTCGGCGGGGGTGAGCCCGGCGTCGTCGAGCGCGGCGCCCACCGCCTCCACGGCGAGCTTGAGCTCGCTGCGCCCCGAGTCCTTGGAGAACTCCGTCGCCCCGATGCCGACGATCGAGGCCCGGCCCCCGAGGCTGTCGCGCGTACGGACACTCATGCGGCGCCTCCCTCGGGGACGGTCACCGTGACCGTGCCGGTGACGTGCCGGCCGATGCCGTTGGCACCGACGACCCTCACCACGGCCGTCTCGCCCCCGGGCGAGGCCTCGACCTCCTCGACCGTGCCGGTCAACACCATGGTGTCCCCCGGGTAGTTGGGCGCCCCGAGCCGTATCGCCACCTTGCGCAGCACGGCGGTGGGGCCGAAGTGGTCGGTGATGTACCGCCCGACCAGGCCGTTCGTCGTCAGGATGTTCATGAAGATGTCGGGGGAGCCCTTGGCCCGCGCGAGCTCCGCGTCGTGGTGCACGTCCTGGTAGTCGCGGGAGGCGATGGCCCCGGCGACGATCAGCGTGCGGGTGATCGGGATCTCCAGCGGAGCCAGCTCCTGCCCCGGCGTCGTCCTCGTCCTCACGCTCATCCCCGCTCTCCCCTTCGCTCCGGCTCTCCCTGCGCGATCAACTCACCGAGCTCCTCCAGGACTTCGCTGCCGCATCCCAGATAGGCGTCCAGCTGCCGCCCCCACAGGAAGTGCCGGTGCACGGGATGGTCGAGGTCGGCCCCCGTGCCGCCGTGCAGATGCTGGCCCGCGTGGACGACGCGCTTGCCCGCCTCCGACGCCCACCAGGCGGCGGTGAGCGCGTGCGTGTCGTAGGGCAGGCCGGTGTCACGGCGCCAGGCCGCTTCGTAGGCCGTGACGCGGATCGCCTCCGTGTCCATGTACGCGTCGGCGGCCCGGAGTTGCACGCCCTGCTTCGCGGCGAGGGGACGGCCGAACTGCTCCCGCTCGTTCGTATGGGCCACCGCGCGGGCCAGCGATCCCGCGCACACCCCGGCCTGCAGTCCCGCGAAGGCGGTCAGCGCACCGGCCCGCACGTCGTCGTACGCCCCGGGCCCGCCCAGCCGCTCCCCGGGCGTGCGGTCGAGGACGAACCGGCCCGCCGCCCAGGGCGCGGTCAGCTCGACCGGCTCCACGCGCGCGTCGCCGACCCGCACCAGCCACAGGGTGCGGTCGGCCGCCGCCACCAGGACGACCGTCGCGTCCCGCAGCCACGGCACCCACGCCACCGTGCCGCTCAGCGTCCCGTCCGCGGACGCCGTCACGCCGCCCCGGGCGGGAAACGCTCCCGTCGCGACCGCGCTCCCCTGCCGGAGCGCGGGCAGCAGCCGGTCCCGCTGTTCCGCCGTGCCGTGCGCGGCGACCGCCAGCACTCCGTAGACACAGCTCGCCGCGAACGGCACCTGCGCCGTCACCCGCCCCTGCTCCTCCAGGAGGAGCACGAGACCGAGCAGCCCGATGTCCTCCACCGCGCCCGGCAGCCCGGCCGCGCACAGCGCCTTCCACAGCTCGGCGTCCGAACCGGTGCCCGCCGCGGCGAGCCGCTCCGGTGCGGCCAGATCGGCGAAGATCTCCGCGGCGAGATCGCGCGCGGCCGCCTGCTCCTCCGTGGGCGTGAAGTCCATGTCAGCCCACGTCTCCCGGTACGCCCCGGAACACCGGTAGCTCCACCTCCGCGTCCACGCGCAGGAATTCGAGCCGGACCGGCATCCCGATCCGCACCTTGTCGTACGGCACCCCGACGATGTTGCTGACGATCCGCACGCCCTCCGCCAGCTCGACGAGCCCCACGGCGTAGGGCGGGTCGAAGGCGGGGAAGGGCGGGTGGTGCATCACGACGTACGAATAGACCGTGCCCTCGCCGCTCGCCCCGACCGTGTCCCACTCGGCCGAACCGCAGGCATTGCAGCCCGGCAGCCAGGGGAAGCGGAGCGTGCCGCAGCCGCCGCAGCGCTGGATCAGCAGGCGGTGCCCGGACACGCCCTCCCAGAACCCGGCATTGTCGCGGTTGACGACCGGGCGGGGGCGCTCGCCCTTCGGTTTCCGCTTCGCCGGGGCGTACTTGAGGATGCGGAAGCGATGCGTCCCCGCGAGTGCGCCGCCCGCGCGGACGTCCATCCGCGTCGTGACGAAGTGCCCCGTCCCCAGCTTGGTCGTCTTGCGCTCCGACACCGACTCGATCACCGCGTCGAAGGTGATCTCGTCGCCGGGCCGCAGCGCCCGCACGTACTCCTGCTCGCAGTCGGTGGCGACCACCGAGGTGTATCCGGCACCGTCGAGCAGGGCGAACAGCTCGTCGTGCGCCGACGCGCGGCCGTCGTGGCCGGAGAGGCCGCCCATCGTCCAGGCCTGCAGCATCGTCGGCGGCGCCACCGGGTCCGCTCCCGCGTAGGCGGGATGGGTGTCGCCCATCGCCTCGCACCAGTGCCTGATCATGGGCGTGTTGACCGGGTCCTTGCCGAGGCACGCCTCCGCCGCGATCCGCCCCTCGAACGCCTGCAACTGCTCGTACGCGATGTCCGTCACCGTGGTGTCGCCCGCGATGTCCTTCACCCCCGTGCCGTGCGCACTGTCCTTCACCGTCGTCCCCTCCGCATGCCGAGCCGCATCGTCGCGACGATCTCGCGCTGCACCTCGCTCACCCCGCCCCCGAACGTATTGATCTGCGCGGCCCTGTTCATCCGCTCCAGCTCGCCGTCCCCGGAACCGCCCGGCGAACCGGCCCGCACCAGCCCCGCTTCGCCCACGATCTCCTGGCACATCCGGTACACCTCGACGGCCGATTCGGTCCCCATGAACTTCACGCCGCTCGCGTCTCCCGGGGCCAGCCGCCCCGCGCCCACATCCCCCACCAAACGCCAGTTGAGCAGGCGCGTCGCCGCGAGCCGCGCATGCACCTCGGCCAGCCTCGACCGCACCCACGGGGCGTCGGTCCTGCGCTCGCCCGTCAGCGGATCGGGGGCGCGCGCACGGTCGAGGGCCGCCGCGTACAAGTCCTCGGCCTGCATGCCGATGGCGGCCAGCGCCACCCGCTCGTGGTTGAGCTGGTTGGTGATGAGGCCCCAGCCGCCGTTCTCCTCGCCGACGAGGTTCGCGGCGGGCACGCGGATTCCGTCGTAGTACGTCGCCGTCGTCGTCAGCCCGCCCACCGTGTCGATGGGGGTCCAGGAGAAGCCGGGCGCGTCGGTCGGGACGAGCAGGACGGAGATGCCCTGGTGCTTGGGGGCGTCGGGGTCGGTGCGGCAGGCCAGCCAGATCCAGTCGGCGTTCTGCGCGTTCGAGGTGAAGATCTTCTGGCCGTCGATCAGCCAGTCGTCGCCGTCGCGCACGGCCCTGGTCCGCAGTGCCGCCAGGTCGGTGCCTGCGGACGGTTCGCTGTAGCCGATCGCGAAGACGAGGTCGCCGCTGAGGATGCGCGGCAGGAAGGCCGCCCTCTGCTCTGCCGTCCCGTACTTCATCAGGGTCGGCCCGACGGTGTTCAGGGNNCCAGCATGCCGTCGGCGCCGATGCGGCGCAGCAGGCGGCGCTGTCCCTGCACGTCCGCGCCGTCGGGCGGCCCTTCGGGCATCACGTCCCGGAAGTAGGTGCGCAGGTCGGCGCGGAGGCGGCGTTGGCGTTCGGTGGGGGCGAGGTGCACGGGGGCGGCCTCTCCGGCTCGTACCGACAAGGGTTTCTGACTGTCCGTCAGATCGTGCGCTGGTGTCAAGAGACCGCCCGCAGCAGGCCTCGACGGAGGCCCTGCCCCGCCCCGCGCCCCGTCCCCCGAACACACCCGCGCTTCGGCGCCGAACACACCTGTGCGGCGGCGCCGAAGCACCGCCGCACAAGACGTCACACCCCACAACTCGCTCCCCTGGGAGCCGTCCCGATCGGCTCCTGGGGCTACCGGCTCACCAGAGCTGGGAGAAGTTGACCGCGACGTTCTCGTTCGACTGGTCGATCGCCGTGAACGCGGAGCCGTTCACCTGGGCGGTGTTGCTCTGGTGGGAGGCGCCGTTGCCGACGGCCTG
>NZ_LIPN01000402.1 GCF_001418325.1 Streptomyces atriruber
CCCCTGGCCCCACCCCTAACCTGCGAAGAAAGCAGTAGAGCGTCCGTATCGTCGCCCCACCCCCGTCAGCAACAGGAGCCCCTCATGACTGCCCTTCCGCAGGAGCGCCGCGTCGTCACCGCCATCCCCGGTCCGAAGTCGCAGGAGCTGCAGGCCCGCCGTACCGCCGTGGTCGCCGGTGGCGTGGGCTCCGTGCTGCCCGTGTTCGCCGCGCGCGCGGGCGGCGGCATCATCGAGGACGTCGACGGCAACCGTCTGATCGACTTCGGTTCCGGCATCGCCGTGACCTCCGTGGGCGCGTCCGCCGAGGCCGTCGTGCGCCGCGCCTCCGCGCAGCTGGAGCAGTTCACCCACACCTGTTTCATGGTCACGCCGTACGAGGGCTACGTCGCCGTCGCCGAGGCGCTGGCGGAGCTCACGCCGGGTGACCACGAGAAGAAGTCGGCGCTGTTCAACTCCGGCGCCGAGGCCGTCGAGAACGCCGTCAAGATCGCCCGTGCGCACACCAAGCGCCAGGCCGTCGTCGTCTTCGACCACGGCTACCACGGCCGCACCAACCTCACGATGGCGCTGACCGCCAAGAACATGCCGTACAAGCACGGCTTCGGCCCGTTCGCGCCCGAGGTCTACCGCGTCCCGGTCGCCTACGGCTACCGCTGGCCGACCGGCGCCGAGAACGCCGGCCCCGAGGCCGCCAAGCAGGCCATCGACATGATCAGCAAGCAGGTCGGCGCCGAGAACGTCGCCGCGATCATCATCGAGCCGGTGCTCGGCGAGGGCGGCTTCATCGAGCCCGCGAAGGGCTTCCTGCCGGCGATCGTGCAGTACGCGAACGACAACGGCATCGTCTTCGTCGCCGACGAGATCCAGTCCGGCTTCTGCCGTACGGGCCAGTGGTTCGCCTGTGAGGACGAGGGCATCGTCCCCGACCTGATCACCACGGCCAAGGGCATCGCGGGCGGTCTGCCGCTCGCCGCCGTCACGGGCCGCGCCGAGATCATGGACGCCGCGCACTCGGGCGGCCTCGGCGGCACCTACGGCGGCAACCCGGTGGCCTGCGCCGGTGCGCTCGGCGCCATCGAGACCATGAAGGAGCTCGACCTCAACGCCAGGGCGAAGCACATCGAGTCGGTCATGAAGACCCGGCTGACCGCCATGGCCGAGAAGTTCGACATCGTCGGCGACATCCGTGGCCGCGGCGCGATGATCGCCATCGAGCTGGTCAAGGACCGTACGACCAAGGAGCCGAACCCCGAGGCCACCGCCGCCCTGGCCAAGGCCTGCCACGCCGAGGGCCTGCTCGTGCTGACCTGCGGCACCTACGGCAACGTCCTGCGTTTCCTGCCGCCGCTGGTCATCGGCGAGGACCTGCTGAACGAGGGCCTGGACATCATCGAGGGCGCCTTCGCCCGCGTCTGAGCGTCGGGGCGTGTGAAGAAGGTGTGCGGGCCCCATGACGGGTTGCCGATCCGTCTGTCGGCCCGCCACCGCCTGCCGTACGGTTTCTGCAGATGAGAGAAACACCCCGCCCACGGGGGACTGTGGGCGGCACCACGGCGGAGCCTCCCCAGCCCCGTCCTGGTAGTGCCTCTGCGCACACCCCCGGAGCTTCCAGCTCCGGAACTCCTCACCGATCGGACGGCCGCTCGCCCCAAACCCCCCGGGGCGCGCGGACCACCGATCCGGAAGGCCGCTTCGGAGACTCCCCCGACGGACCCGCCTGAGCAGGTCCCTTCGGACATTCCGGGCCGGTCGGCCACCGAAGGGCCAGCACACTCCCCCCCTTGTGCTGGCCCTTCGGCATGTCCGGCGCCCGACGGGCTGACCGGTCGGCTTCGCAGGTCAGCCCCGCCGGTCGGTTCGGCGCCCCTGCGCGTCCAGCAGGTTGCCCGCCCGCTTCGCCGTCCGCAGCGTGATGCAGCGGTCCGCGATCCGTACGTCCTCCAGGCCGTCCTCGATCTGCGCCTCCAGGCGGGTGACGTCCGCGAGCTCGCGCATCCAGACGCACACCGCCAGGTTGAACGTGCCGACGGTGGTGACCACCAGACGCGCCTCCTCCAGACGGGCGAGCCGCGCCGCCACCCCCGCCAGCCGACGGGCCGGGACCTGGAGGAAGAGCCAGGCCTGCACGGACCGGCCGCACCGCGCACGGGCGACGTCCGTCCACAGCGCCACCCGCCGGTGGGAGAGCAGGCGGTGCACCGCGTCGCGGGCCCGGCGCACGGGGACGCCGGTGCGGGCGGCGATCGTGGTGGCGGGCATGCGTCCGTCCTCGCACAGGGCCGCCAGCACCGCACGGTCGAGACCGGTCAGCGCCGTGGGGGCGCCCGGCTCGCGCAGGCCGTGGTCGGTGAACCGCCCCGCCTGGTCGGCGGAGAGCTCCCCGAGCCGCCAGTCGCCCGCCTCCCGGACGAAGGACGTGACGAGCTGGGTGCGCACGGCCCGGATCTGCGGGCCGGTGGCGAGCCGCTTCAGGAGATAGTCGGCCAGCGCCACCTCGTCGTCCGCGCAGACGCCGACCAGCAGATCGCGCCCGCCCGACGCGAGGTCGAGGGTCTGGCACTCCACGTCGCCGACGAGGGAGTCGGCCACCTCCAGGGGGTTGCCCGCGCACTCCACCTCGACGACCGCCAAGCGGCCCCCGGCGGGCCCCGGTTCGTACGCCGTCACCCAGGCCAGGCCCGCCGCCCGCAGCCGGCTCCAGCGGCGCGCGACGGTCACGGCGTCCACCCCGAGCACGGCGCCGACCTTCGCCCACGAGGCCCGCGGCTCGATCTGCAGGGCGCTGACGATCTGCAGGTCCAGCCGGTCGAGGTCCGGATCCGCCGCGAGCGACTCGGCGGTGCCGCCCGTCGGCGAATGGGTTCTCACAACTCCCTGTATAACGCGCCTTCCTGCGCGAGGCAGGTCCTTTTCGCCGCGATCCTGCACAGCACTCCTCGCCGCCGGGCCGCTGCGTGAAGATCGCGAGGCGTCATTTCCGGTCACCGTCCGCCCAATGCGTCTCGGCCAGCACCAGACCACAGTCAGCGTCACCAACAGGCCTTCGCGGGAGAAAAGTTGAGCATCCCTTACATATCGCGCCGCCGCTTCCTGCAGACGACGACGGCCGTCGGTGCCGCTGCCACGACGGGTGCGTTCGCCGGCATCGGCAGCGCCCACGCCGCCGCCCCGGCGTCCGGTGCCGCGGCCACCGGGTCCGCCGCGGCCGCCGCGACCCGGCTGCGCTTCACCGCCACCACCAACGGCGCCGCGTCCCTCGCGGGCGACCGGATGATCGCCGAGGTGCAGGGCGTGCTGTGGTCCCTGCCGGGCGCGGGCGGCGACGCCGTCCCGCTCACCCCGGCGGACCTGGAGCCGACGCGTCCGGTGCACTCCCCCGACGGCCGCCTCATCGCCGTCTGCGCCTTCCGCACGGGCAACTTCCACATCTGGACGCTGAAGCCCGACGGCTCCGAGCTGACCCAGCACACCGACGGAGAGTGGGACGACCGCGGCCCGGCCTGGTCCCCCGACGGCAAGCGGATCGTGTTCGCCTCCGAGCGCGGCGGCGACCCGGTCGAGGGCGCCCCCTTCCGCATCTGGGTGCTGGAGCTGGCCACCGGCGAACTGACCCGGCTGACCGGGAAGCCGGGCCAGTCCGGACCCGTGCAGGACGGCGCGTGGGAGGACTTCGACCCGGTCTGGTCGCCGGACGGGAAACGGGTGCTCTTCGTCCGCGCCGCGGTGAAGTCGGGCGCGCTCGACGCCCGCACGATCGCCTCCGTGGCCGCCGACGGCAGCGGCGCGGTCACCGTGGAGCACACCGACACCACCACCGCCCAGATCTTCGTGCCCGCCGTCTCCTCGACCGGCACCCTGGCGTATCTGCGCACGACCGCGGCGCCGAACGCCGCCTGCGCCCTCGTCGTGAACGGCGAGGCGGTTGCGGTGGGCGGTGACGTGGAGCCCGCGCCGCCCCGCTGGATCTCCGCCAAGGAGCTGCTCCTCACGGTCGACGGCCGCTTCACAGTCGTACGGCCCGACGACCCCGGCACCCGCAAGGACATCCCCTTCACCGCGCCGCTGCCCCTGGACCGGCCGGACTACGAGCTCAAGACGTTCGACCTGGACGGCACCGCGAGCCGCCCCGTGCGCGCCTTCGACCTGCCCGTGCTCTCCCCCGACGGCAGACAGGTCGCGTTCACAGCCCTCAACTCCCTCTGGGTGGGCGAGGTCTCGGGCGGAAAGGCCCCGCGCCGGGTGACTCGGGCGAAGGCGACCGGGTACCTCTACGCGGCCGCGTGGACGCCCGACGGCAAGGCGCTGCTGTACTCCGACGACCGCGACGGCATGCCCGCCGTCCGCAGACGGGAGCTGGACACCGGCAAGGAGACGGTGATCGCGTCCGGCGGGCGCATCCAGGCGGCGCTCTCCCCCGACGGGAACCGCCTCGCCTGCTTCGACCTCGCGACGAACCTGCTGGTGCGGGACCTGCGGACCGGCGAGGAGAAGGTCCTGGCCACCAGCCCGCCCGGCGGCGAGCTGTCCGGCAGGCCCAGCTGGTCCGCCGACGGACGCCATGTGGCGGTCAGCTTCCGCAACCGGATCAACCAGCGCTTCCGCGAGGGCTACAACCTCATCCGGGTGATCGACACGTCCGACGGGTCCGCACGGACGCACGCGGTGGCGCCGCACACCTCCATCTCCGACCGCAACAGCAACGGCCCCGTCTGGTCCCCGGACGGCCGCCACATGGCCGCCGTCGTCGAGTCCGCGCTGTGGCTGCTGCCCGTGGCCGCCGACGGCACCCCGAACGGCAAGCCCCGCACCTTCCCCGCCGAGGCCGCCGACCACCCCACCTGGTCGGGCGACAGCCGCCACGTCCTGTATCTCTCCGCGGGCCGGCTCCGGCTCCTCACCGTGGCCGACGGCAGCGTCCGCACGGTCAAGCTGCCGCTCGACCACCGGCGTCCCGCGCCCGAGGACACCGTCCTGCACGCGGGCCGCTTCTGGGACGGCTCCGGGGGCGACGACAGCGTCCGCGAGAACGTCGACGTGACCATTCGCGGCGGCCGTGTCACCGCCGTCGCACCGCACCGCTCCGGCCGCGCGGCCGGGCGCCGCGTCGACGCCTCCGGGCAGACCGTGATCCCCGGCCTGTGGGACACCCACATGCACCCGCAGCCGGCCGTCTACGGCGGCCGCCAGTCCGCCCTGTTCCTCTCCTACGGCGTCACGAGCGCCATGTCGATGGGCGGTTCCGGCTACGAGGGGGCCAGGCTGCGCGAGGCCACCGCCGCCGGGGAGCTGGCCGGTCCCCGGCTCGTGACCGCCAGCGAGGTCCTCGACGGATCGCGCGTCGCCTGGGACAACCGCGTGCACGCGACCCGTGCGGGCCTGCGCCTGACCCTCTCCCGCGGCAAGGCCCTCGACTGGGACTTCGTCAAGACCTACGTCCGGGCCCCGGGCTGGGTGATGGAGGAGGCCACGCGCTTCGCGCACGAGGAGATGGGCGTGCGCTGCGGCAGCCACAACCTCTCCCCCGGCATCCAGCTCGGCCAGGACCTGACGACCCATCTGCAGGCCACCCAGCGCGCCGAGTTCGGCCACGCGACGTCCGCGGGCGAACTCGCGTACCAGGACGTGACGGAGATCTACACCGCCACCGGCGACTTCCACCTGGTCGCCACGCCCTTCTCGGCCACCCCCCTGATCGGCGCGGCGCCGGGTCTCGCCGACGACGAGCGGGTCACGCGGCTGATGCCGCCGTGGGAGACCGCCCAGGTGCAGAGCCTGGCCGAGCAGGCGCCCACCGACGCGCAGCTGGCGACCCTGGCGCGGGAGACCGACATCTACCGCCGGATCTCGACCGCCGGCGGACTGATCGCCCTCGGCACGGACTCCCCGGGCATCCCGACCGGCCTGGGCGTCCACATCGGGCTGCGTGCCCTGCGGCGCGGCGGCTACTCGGCCTCCGAGGCGCTGCGCACGGCGACCTCCGCGCCCGCGCGGATCTTCGGCCTGGACCGCGACCTCGGCACGCTGGAGGTGGGCAAGCTCGCCGACCTGGCGGTGATCGACGGCGACCCGTTCAGCGACTTCGACTCGCTGGTGCGCACGGTGTCGGTCATGCGGGGCGGGGTGGCGTACGAGGTGAGCGATCTGATCTCGGCCGTCCCCGCCGTCAAGGTGACGGCGAAGGAGCGCAAGCAGTGGGCCCGCACGGGCAAGCAGCTGCGGAACAAGTGCTGCGACCACGAGCACTGAGACCCACCGGGGCGCGCGGGCGATCATTCCTGCGAGGCTTGGGGCCATGTCCGCACCCGAGGCCCCGGACTCCCGGGGCATGCCCGCCGCGCCGCGGGGGCGGCCGCCCGTACGACGGCGGCCGCTTCTCCCGCTCTCCCTGTGCGTCCTCCTCTTCGCGCTGCTGACCTGGCAGGTCGTCGCCGAAGGACCGCTGCGCCGCGCCGACGAGCGCGCGGGCCGCGCCCTCACCGGCAGCCGTCTGCCGGACCGCGCCGCGGAGTTCCTCGCCGACCTCGGCAACATCACGGTGGCCGTGCCGGTGCTGGTCGCCGTGGCCGCGTACACCGCCTGGCGCGCACGGCAGAGCGGTACGTACCGGTGGTGGCTGCCCGCGGTCGCCGCGCTCGTCGCCCTGGCCGCGGTGCCCGCGCTGGTCGCCCCGCTCAAGGCGCTGATCGACCGCCCGGGCCCGCCCGGCACGGCGGGCGACGGGGGCTTCTACCCCTCTGGCCACGCGGCGACGGCCGCGGTCGCCTACGGAGCGGCGACGCTGCTCCTGCTGCCGCTGCTCCGTGGCGCCTACGGCCGCCGCGAACTGGTCATCGGATGCTGTCTGTTGAACATGGCGGTCGGGTTCGGGCTGGTGCGGCGGGGCTACCACTGGCCGCTGGACGTGGTGGCGAGCTGGTGCCTGGCCGCGGTGCTGCTCCAGGCGATGCTGCTGATCAGCCGAAGTACGCGTCGAAGTTCTTCGAGAACTCCCCGTTGTTGAAGCGGTCCCAGTTGATCGACCACGTCATCAGGCCGCGCAGATCGGGCCAGGTCCCGTGGGTCTTGTAGGAGCCGCAGTTGCTGCCCTTGGTGAGACAGTCCAGGGCCTTGTTGACCTCGCCCGTGGACACGTGGCCGTTGCCCGCGTTGACGGAGGCGGGCATGCCGATCGCGACCTTCTGGGGCGGCAGCGGCGGGAAGACGTTGTTCTTGTCGCCCGCCACCGGGAAGCCGGTGAGCAGCATGTCGGTCATCGCGATGTGGAAGTCCGCGCCGCCCATGGAGTGGTACTGGTTGTCCAGGCCCATGATCGGGCCGGAGTTGTAGTCCTGGACGTGCAGCAGTGTCAGGTCGTCGCGCAGGGCGTGGATGACCGGGAGATAGGCGCCCGCGCGCGGGTCCTGTCCGCCCCACTTGCCGGTGCCGTAGTACTGGTAGCCGAGCTGCACGAAGAAGGTCTCGGGCGCCATGGTGAGCGTGAAGCCGGAGCCGTACTTGGCCTTGAGGGTCTTCACCGCGGAGATGAGGTTGACGATCACCGGGGTCTTCGGGTTCTTGAAGTCGGTGTCGTCGGCGTTCAGCGAGAGCGAGTGGCCCTCGAAGTCGATGTCCAGGCCGTCGAGTCCGTACTCGTCGATGATCTTGGAGACCGAGGAGACGAAGGTGTCGCGGGCCTGTGCCGTCTTGAGCTGGACCTGGCCGTTCTGGCCGCCGATGGAGATCAGGACCTTCTTGCCCGCCGCCTGCTTGGCCTTGATGGCGGCCTTGAACTCGTCCTTGGTCTCGACGTTCGGGCACTCCGTCTTGGGACAGAGGTCGAAGCGGATGTCCCCCGAGGTCGCGGAGGTCGGTTCGCCGAAGGCGAGGTCGATGATGTCCCAGCTGTCGGGGGTGTCGGCGAGCCGGGTGTAGCCGGAGCCGTTGGCGAAGCTGGTGTGCAGATAGCCGACGAGGCTGTGGTCGGCCGCGGCGCTCGGGGCGGCGGCCCGCGGTTCGGGGGACGCGGTCGCGTTGGAGGCGAGCAGGCCGGACGCGGCGAGCGCGCCGGCCGCGACGGCGACCACGGCGGCACGTCTCACACGGCTCGCGGAGCTGGTTCGGGGCAACAAAGAGCGATCCACAACTGCCTCCGGACATGGGGGGGAATGGGAGGGCGGGTCGCGCATAACTTGGTCCAGACCAATTGAGTTGTCAAGGTTTTCGGCAGCTCACTCCTCTCCGTCGCCCGCCAGCCGCGCGGCCGCCTCGTGCATCGCGAGCTCCAGGAGCCCCGGGTCGGTCAGCGTCCCCGAGCCGTCCGGCGGGACCAGCCAGCGGACGCCGCCCGCGGACCGGCCCGGGTAGGGCACGACGACCCAGGTGCCGCGGCCCGCGCCGCGCACACCCGTGCCGAGCCAGCGCGAGACCGTGCCCGCGGGCACGAAGAACCCCATGCGTTCGTCGCCGAAGTCGGCGAGCACGGGGCCGGGCCGGTCGACGCAGCGGGTGAGCACGTCGAGCGTGGGATATCCGAGCTCGCCGGGCAGGATCAGCACGTCCCAGCGCCTTCCCGCGGGCAGGAGCGCGACCCCGAGGGGGTTGCGCTCCCACTCCCAGCGGCAGGCGTCCGGATCCGGTGCCACCGACACCAGCCATTCGATCGCCGTCTTCGCCCCCGAGCCATCCGAGCCAGTCATGCCGAGACCTGCCTTCCCTGTGCGGCAACATGCGCGTCACAGGTGAGACGGGCCTCGGGGCCGGGCATTACGCGGGTTTCGGCTGCGAATTTCACGGCGGACGGCGGAGGGACCGCCCGGCCGTCGAGGAGCCCTCAGCTGTCGAAGCCGAGGCCCAGCTTGTCCATCGTCTTGAGCCAGAGGTTCCGTCTGCCGCCGTTGGCGTCGGACCGGGCGAGCGACCACTTGGTCAGCGCGACCCCGGTCCACGCGAACGGCTCGGGCGGGAACGGCAGCGGTTTCGTCCGCACCATCTCCAGGTCCGTGCGCTCCGTCCGCTCGCCCGAGAGCAGGTCGAGCATGACGTCGGCGCCGAACCGGGAGGCCCCGACGCCGAGGCCCGTGTAGCCCGCCGCGTACGCGACGCGGCCCTTGTGTGCCGTGCCGAAGAACGCCGAGAAGCGCGAGCACGTGTCGATCGCGCCGCCCCATGCGTGCGTGAAGCGGACCCCTGCCAGCTGCGGGAAGCAGGTGAAGAAGTGCTCGGCGAGCTTCGCGTACGTCTCGGGCCGGTCGTCGTACTCGGCGCGCACCTTCCCGCCGAACGGATAGATCGCGTCGTAGCCGCCCCACAGGATGCGGTTGTCGGCGGAGAGCCGGAAGTAGTGGAACTGGTTGGCGCTGTCGCCGAGGCCCTGGCGGTTCTTCCAGCCGATCGCCGCCAACTGCTCGGCGGTCAGCGGCTCGGTCATCAGCGCGTAGTCGTAGACCGGCACGGTGTACGGGCGCAGGCGCTTGACCAGTGAGGGGAAGACGTTCGTGGCGAGCGCGACATGGCGGGTGAAGACCCTGCCGTACGGGGTGCGGATCGCCATGCCCGCCCCGGCGGCGGCGAGTTCCAGTGCGGGCGTGTGCTCGTAGATGCGTACGCCCTGCTCCAGGCAGGCCCGCTTCAGGCCCCACGCCAGCTTCGCCGGGTGCAGCATGGCGACGCCCTCGCGGTCCCAGAGGCCGCCGAGGAAGGTCGGCGAGTCGACGTGCTCGCGCAAGGCGTCCGCGTCCAGGAGTTCGGAGCCGTCGGCCAGGCCGTGCTCCGCCATCTCCGCGTACATCTCGCGCAGTTCGGCCATCTGGTGCGGCTCGGTGGCCACGTCGATCTCGCCGGTGCGCTCGAAGTCGCAGTCGATGGAGTAGCGCTTGACGGCCGCCTCGATCTCGTCGAGGTTGCGGGCGCCGAGCTCCTCCAGCTTCTCGATCTCGCCGGGCCAGCGGGACAGTCCGTTGGCGATGCCGTGGGTGAGCGAGGCCGCGCAGAAGCCGCCGTTGCGCCCTGAGGCGGCCCAGCCCGCCTCGCGGCCCTCGACGAGGACGACATCGCGCCGCGGGTCGCGCTCCTTGGCGATGAGCGCGGTCCACAGGCCGCTGTAGCCGCCGCCGACGACGAGCAGGTCGCACCGCTCGTCGCCGGTGAGGGCGGGCTCGGGGGCGGGCCTGCCGGGGTCGTCGAGCCAGAAGGACACCGGCTTGGCGTCGGCGAGGGACTCGGTGAAACGGGTCATGGCACCAGGGGCCATGATTTCCACTCCTTCAGAAACAGTTGTTGCGCTGTCACGCCTGCTTGTTGCGGCGCTTTCCGATGAGCATTCCGGAGAGTACGAGCAGAACGGCGACGAGGAACATCGCCGTTCCGATCACATTGATCTGAACGGGTGTGCCCCGCTGTGCGGATCCCCAGACGAACATGGGGAACGTCACGGTCGAGCCCGCGTTGAAATTCGTGATGATGAAATCGTCGAAGGAGAGCGCGAAGGCGAGCAGCGCGCCCGCCGCGATGCCGGGCGCGGCGATCGGCAGGGTCACCCGCAGGAACGTCTGCACGGGACCGGCGTAGAGGTCCTGCGCGGCCTGTTCCAGACGCGGGTCCATCGACATGACGCGTGCCTTGACGGCGGTCACCACGAAGCTGAGGCAGAACATGATGTGGGCGATGAGCACCGTCCAGAAGCCGAGCTGCGCGCCCATGTTCAGGAAGAGCGTGAGCAGCGAGGCGGCCATGACGACCTCGGGCATCGCCATCGGCAGGAAGATCAGCGAGTTGATGGCGCCCCGCGCGCGGAAGCGGTAGCGCACGAGCGCGAAGGCGATCATCGTGCCGAGCACGGTCGCGCCGATCGTCGCCCAGGTGGCGATCTGCAGGCTCAGCGAGAGGGAGCCGCACATGTCGGCGACGCCGCACGGATCCTTCCACGCGTCGAGCGAGAATTCCTGCCACGAGTAATTGAAGCGGCCCTTCGGTTTGTTGAAGGAGAAGACCGTGACGATGACGTTGGGCAGGAGCAGATAAGCGAGCGTCAGCAGGCCCGCGATGACGACGACATTGCGTCGGAGCCAGCGGAAGAAAGCAGCCATCAGACGAGATCCTCCGTCCCCGACTTGCGGATGTAGAAGGTCACCATGAAGAGGATGGCGGCCATGAGGATGAAGGAGAGCGCCGCGGCCGTCGGGTAGTCCAGAATGCGCAGGAACTGCGTCTGGATGACGTTTCCGACCATGCGCGTGTCGGTGGATCCGAGCAGGTCCGCGTTGACGTAGTCACCGGCCGCCGGAATGAAGGTGAGCAGCGTTCCGGAGACGACGCCCGGCATGGAGAGCGGGAAGGTCACCTTGCGGAACGTGGTGGAGGGCTTGGCGTAGAGGTCTCCCGCGGCCTCGTGCAGCCGGCCGTCGATGCGCTCCAGCGAGGTGTAGAGCGGCAGGATCATGAACGGCAGGAAGTTGTACGTGAGTCCGCAGATCACCGCCAGCGGCGTGGCGAGGACCCGGTCGCCGTCGGTGACGCCCAGCCAGCTGGTGACGTCCAGGACGTGCAGGGAGTTGAGGGCGCCCACCACGGGGCCGCCGTCGGCGAGGATCGTCTTCCACGCCAGCGTGCGGATCAGGAAGCTGGTGAAGAACGGCGCGATGACCAGGACGAGGATGACGTTGCGCCAGCGGCCCGCGCGGAACGCGATGAGGTAGGCGAGCGGATAGCCGAGCAGCAGGCACAGGACCGTGGCGGCGCCCGCGTAGAGCACGGAGCGCAGGAACTGCGGCCAGTAGTCGGCGAGCGCGTCCCAGTAGGTGGCGAAGTGCCAGGTGACCTTGAAGCCCTCTTCGAGGGAGCCGGTCTGTACGGAGGTCGACGCCTGGTAGACGAGCGGCAGCGCGAAGAAGACGACGAGCCAGAGGATGCCGGGGAGCAGCAGCCAGTAGGGGACGAGGCGGCCGCGTTTGCGCGGCCCCCGCGGGGGCGCGTCCTCGGGGCCGGGCAGTGGCTTCGGGGACGGGGG
>NZ_LIPN01000403.1 GCF_001418325.1 Streptomyces atriruber
CCGCCCCCGGCACCGCACAGCGCCTGCCCGCCCTCCTGGAGTGGGAGGAGTGGGGCGCGGCGGTCCCGTCCGTGCTCTGTCACGGCACGGGCGACGCGGTCACCGTGCCGCCGCTCGCCACCCCCACGGAGGCCCCCGCGAAGGCCCGCGCCGAGGCCCCGGAAGCCACCGGGGGCGCGCCCCGCACCGCACCCGGCGGCCGTCTGGGATCCCGCTGGCTGGTGGCCCCCGGCACCCGGCATCCGTGGCTTCCGGGTCCCGAGGTGATCCTCTGGGCCTGCGTCCGCGCGGCCCGCTCCGCGGCCTCGCACGCCGTGCGCATATCGATTTTTCCTGGCGGCGATCAGAGTGCTAAGGTCTACGACGTCAGCAGGCGCCGCTAGCTCAGTTGGTTAGAGCAGCTGACTCTTAATCAGCGGGTCCGGGGTTCGAGTCCCTGGCGGCGCACAGACGGTGAGAAGCCCCTCGCGGAAGCGAGGGGCTTCTTGCGTATGCGCACAGGGCGGTCCGCGCGCTTCTCAGCCCGCCGTGACCTGCACCGTCCACGCCCCGGACGCCGTCCGCCCCGCCACCTCGACGCGCACGTCGTGGCCCGGCACCGTGAAGCTCTCCCCCACCCGCACCGGAGCGTCCGCCAGCTGCGGATACACCGACTCGCCCCAGCAGGACTCGGACTCCGGATGGGCGTCGACGACCTCGACGGGGCCGCCGCCCGACGCCGTCTCGTTCCGCACCTCGTAGACGAGCACGCCCTCCGTGCACGTGGCGTGGTCGTTGCCCGTCGAGCCGCGCACCTCCAGGGCGAGCACGCTGTCCCGGCCCGTGCGGACCACGGCGAGCCGGGTGCCGCCGAGGGCGCCGGGCACGACGGGGGCCGCCAGCGGCTCCATGGTCAGCCGCTCCGTCCCCGTGCCGACGCACCGCACCTGCCGCGGCTCCAGCCAGCCCAGCTTCCACTTGTGCCAGCCGAAGAGGTCGGGGGCGAGCCCGAACTGGCTGCCCATGACGTCCCAGTCGCCGACGTAGGTGTCCCAGTCGCCCTTGCCGTCGGTGGGCCGGTGGTAGAGGTCGGGCAGGTCGAAGACGTGGCCCGTCTCGTGGGCCAGTACGTTGCGGTCCGGCGGATGCCGTTCGAAGACGGTGACGATGCGCCGGATGTCCGTGCCGTCGGCCCGCATCGGCCGGTCGAAGTTGACCACCTTGGTGGCGTCCGAGTCGACGCCGGGCGCGTCCGGGTCCGCGACGAAGTACACGATGTCGTACCGCGAGAAATCCACCTGCGGATCGGCGGCGGCCACCGCGTCCCGCAGATAGGCGGCGCGGCGCTTGGCGTTCCAGTCGCGCTGTATGGCGTACGAGAGGGAGTCCTCGGGCATCTGGGCCCACTCGCGCTGCGGATGCGGGCGCAGCGCGAACTTGCCGTACGAAGCGCGCTCGAAGAACCGGCTGGTGGCCGGGAAGTAGTCGGCGGTCAGCTCCTCGGGGGTGGTCTGCGGCGGGGAGTCCGGGAAGGAGAGGAACACCATCACCGCGTTCAGGGTCCTGGCCGGGCGCGGGTAGGCGGTGTTCCAGGTGTCGAGGCCCTCGGAGTGGTGCGCGGCGGTGCGGCGCAGGGCGCACGGTCCCGCGGCGGACTCGGCGATCGCGGGGCCCGCGACCAGCGAGGTGGCGGCCAGGGCGGTCAGCGAGGTGAGGAAGGCGGCGGTGCTGCGCAGGCGGGAGTTCTCCCCTCCACGGGTGAGTCCCCAAGGGGGGAGCTGACGCGGCACGTCGACCTCCGGGTGCGGAATGCGGGACACCTCACCCACCTTGTGATGTTTTGTTGAAGTTCGCCCTGTTTGTCTGGCCCTTCCGAGTGAGTACGGGACAAGGGCGCGACACCCCGACCGCTCACGGAACGTCACAAGCGATCGGGTCGCAACGGAACCAGTGCAGGGCCGAGCAGAAACGATCTGCCGACGACGGTGTGCCCCACCCGGCCCGGGGGCGCGGCTGGAACGGGCCTCTGGCCAGCCTCTATGATCGGCACACTTTCCTGCGCGGGCCCGGTC
>NZ_LIPN01000404.1:0-1219 GCF_001418325.1 Streptomyces atriruber
GGGCGGGGCACCGCGGCCAGCGGCCCGGCGGCCTGCAGGCGGGCCAGCAGCCGGGCCGCCGCGTGCGGTTCGCCGGCGGCCTCGGCCGCGATGCGGGCGGTGACCCGCCGGGCGAGCCAGGCGCGCAGGCCGCGGGGCCGGTCCCGGCCGCCGTCCGCGAGGCCGGCGGATCCGGGGGCGCCGGCGGTGTCCCGGGCGCCGGTGGTGCGCAGGTGGCGGGTGCTGGACTGCCAGGCGGGGGCCAGCCGGTGGGCCAGGGCGCGGCGCAGCCGGTAGGCCAGGCCCACCGTGGTGCCGTGGCCGCTGAGCATGTGGTCCAGGACGAGGGCGCCCTGCACGGCGAGCGTCATGCCCTGGCCGTGGGCGGGGTCCATGACGGCCAGGGCGTCGCCCACCACCAGGAACTGGTCGGGCCAGCGGCGCAGCTTCTCGTAGTGGCGCCAGCGGTTCTCGGTGTGGGTGCAGGCGTAGACCGGGCCGAGCGGGGTGGCGTGCTCGATGACGTCGCGCAGCAGCGGGTGGCGCAGCCGGGAGGCGGCGCGCAGCAGTCCGGCGTGGTCGGTGGGCGGCCGCTCGCCGTCGGCGAAGGCGAGGGTGACCGCCCAGCGGCCGCCCTCGATGACGTTGAGGGTGCCCTGGCGGGGGTTGTCGGGCGCGGCCATCAGCAGCAGGCTCTGCCAGTCGGCGACGTGGCCGATGGGCGGGGCGAAGACGGTGGAGGCGTAGGTGGTGCGGGCGCGGACCACCGTCTCGCGGGGCGGCTCGTAGCCGAGTTCGGCCAGCCAGTGCGGGGCGCGGGAGTCGCGTCCGGAGGCGTCCACCACGAAGTCGGCGGACAGCAGCTGCCGCGGGCCCGGGCCCTCGGGTCCGGGCCGCTCGCGGCGGCGCGTCCACACGCCGGTGACGGTGTCGTTGCGGTCGGGCTGCAGGCCCAGTACCTCGTGGCCCTGCAGGAAGGACACCTTGGGCTCGGCGCGCAGCCGCTCGCGTATCACCGCGTCGATCAGGTCGCGGGACGCGCTGAGCATCGACAGGCCCGCGTCGAAGCGGGGCAGCCAGCCCGCGGGGCCGAGCACCAGGGCGTCCTGGGGCAGCCGGACGCGGACCGCGCCGGCGCGCTCGAAGTCCTGTCCGATGCCGGGGAAGAGCTGCTCCAGGCCCTGCTGGGCGGTGGTGGTGAGGCTGTGGGTGTGCCGTGCCTGGGGCACGCCGCGGCGCC
>NZ_LIPN01000404.1:1300-1630 GCF_001418325.1 Streptomyces atriruber
GCCGCGTGCGTCCAGACTCATCTTGGCCGCCCTTCCGGTGCGTTCGTGGTTGCATCATGCGGCGTGGCCGCGCCCGTACGGCAGGATTTGCCCAACTGCCCGCCGCCGACCGGCCGTCGGGATCCGGCCGCCCCGCCCGCGCCCGCGCCCGCCTCCGCACGGTGCGGCGCGGCCCGACGTGCCTGGTGGGGCCGCATCCGCCGGCCCCGGGGCGGGGTGCGGCGCGGGGTCCGGACGCGGTGCGGGGCGGGCCCGGTCTTCAAGCGGTCCTCGAGGCGGGTGCGACGGGGGCTGTGGCGGACGTCGAGCGGGCCCGGGAGGCCCCGCACG
>NZ_LIPN01000405.1 GCF_001418325.1 Streptomyces atriruber
GGTCTGGGTGGTCGGGGTGGTCACGGGTGCCTGGGCGCTCACAGGTGCTTCACCCCTTCCGGGATCTCGTAGAACGTCGGGTGGCGGTAGGGCTTGTCGCCTGCCGGTTCGAAGAAGGAGTCCTTCTCGTCCGGGGAGGACGCGGTGATCTCGGCGGACGGCACGACCCAGATGGAGACGCCCTCGCTCCTGCGCGTGTACAGATCGCGGGCGTTGCGCAGGGCCATCTCCGCGTCCGGGGCGTGCAGGCTGCCCGCGTGGGTGTGGGAGAGCCCGCGGCGGGAGCGGACGAACACCTCCCACAGCGGCCAGTCGGTCGAGCTGCTCATGCTGTCGCCTCTCCGTGCTGCGCGGGGTCGCCCTGCGTGCGGTGTGTGCCGTCCCCTTGCGGGGCGGCCGGGTGCTGCGTGGCCGTGTGCCGCGCGTCCGTGTGCAGCGCGGCCGTCTGCTTCTCCGCATACGCAGCCGCGGCCTCGCGGACCCAGGCGCCGTCCTCGTGGGCGCGGCGGCGCTGGGTGATGCGCTGGTCGTTGCACGGGCCGTTCCCCTTGAGGACGTCCCAGAACTCGGTCCAGTCGATGGCGCCGAAGTCGTGGTGTCCCCGCGACTCGTTCCACACCAGGTCCGGGTCGGGGAGGGTCAGGCCGAGGGACTCTGCCTGCGGGACGCAGATGTCCACGAAGCGCTGGCGCAATTCGTCGTTCGAATGGCGCTTGATCTTCCACGTCATCGACTGCTCGGAGTGCGACGACTCGTCGTCGGGCGGGCCGAACATCATCAGGGAGGGCCACCACCAGCGGTTCACCGCGTCCTGCGCCATGTCGTGCTGCGCCTGGGTGCCGCGGCTGAGGGCGAGCAACGACTCGTACCCCTGGCGCTGGTGGAAGGACTCCTCCTTGCAGACACGGACCATCGCCCGCGCATACGGGCCGTACGAACAGCGGCACAGGGGGACCTGGTTGGTGATCGCCGCGCCGTCCACGAGCCAGCCGATCGCGCCGACGTCCGCCCAGGTCAGCGTGGGGTAGTTGAAGATCGACGAGTACTTCTGGCGGCCCGAGTGCAGCTTGTCGAGCAGCTCGTCGCGGCTGGTGCCGAGGGTCTCGGCCGCGCTGTACAGATACAGGCCGTGGCCCGCCTCGTCCTGCACCTTGGCCATGAGGATCGCCTTGCGCCGCAGGGAAGGGGCGCGAGTGATCCAGTTGGCCTCCGGCTGCATGCCGATGATCTCGGAGTGCGCGTGCTGGGCGATCTGGCGCACGAGGGACGCGCGATAGGCGTCCGGCATCCAGTCGCGCGGCTCGATGCGCTCGTCGGCTGCGACCGCCGCGTCGAAGACGGCCAGGTGCTCCGCCGCGCGTGCGGCGGCGTCCGCGGAGGACGCGTCCTCGCCCGGCTCCGTCCTCGCCGCCTGGTGTGCGGCTGCTGTCGCCATCTCGGTCCCCCTCGACCTTGAGCGAACCGCCCGACCGATCGTTCGGTTCGTTGAATTCAATGGTGCGGTCCTCGGCCATAAGGTGTCAACCCTGTGGATAACTTCACGGACGCTGTGCGCGGTGGGCAGGCCTGAGTACCGTTCCGGCGGCAGGGTTCGGCGCGGGAACGGGGAACGGGGCGGAATGGACGGGAACGACAAGGGCTCCGGTGGTGGGTCCGGCGGGCCTGGAGAGCCTGGTGGGGTTGGCGGGCCGCCCGGGTCTGACGTTCCTGCCGGGGCTGACGAGCCCGGCCCCGGGGATCCTGAATCAGGGGAGCGCGGACCCGGGGGCCCTGAACCAGCGGAGTCCGGACCCGAGGAGCGTCAGAGGCTGGAGGAGCCCGGACCGGCGGATCCAGGAGCGGAGGATCCAGGACCGGAGGATCCAGGACCGGAGGATCCAGGACCGGAGGATCCAGGACCGGAGGATCCAGGACCGGAGGATCCAGGACCGGAGGAGCGCGAACCCGAAGAGCCCGGACCGGTGACCGGGCGGGAAGCGCGGGTCGGGATCGCCGGACTCAAGCTCGGCTACCAGATCGCCGCCGCGTGCGCCCTTGCCGTCGTCGCCGTGGCCGCCTGCGTCCACATAGGAATGCTGTTCCTGCACGTCGCGCCATCGAACACGCTGACCAAGCAGCACGGGGACGTGGTCGACGAATGGATCTACCCCGAGTTCGAGCAGAACTGGAAGCTCTTCGCGCCCAACCCGCTCCAGCAGAACGTCGCGGTGCAGGCCCGTGCGGAGCTCCGTACGGCCGACGGGGGCGTGCGGACCACGGAGTGGTACGGCCTCTCCGTCGCTGACGGTGCCGCCATCGACGGAAACCTGCTGCCCAGCCACACACAACAGAACGAACTCCGCCGCGCCTGGGACTTCTACGTGGGTTCGCACGACTCGCAGAATCGTCCCGTCGGTCTGCGGGGCCAGCTCTCCGAGCACTACGTCCGCCGCATCGCGTACATGCGACTCGACCGGGAGGAGCCGGGAAACAAGGGCGACGAGATCGCGCGCGTGCAGCTGCGCTCGAAGACCACGAACGTGCGGCCGCCGAAGTGGAGCGACGAGAAGGTGCCCGCCAAGCCGACCTACCGGGTGCTCCCCTGGTGGACGGTGGAGCCCGACGACCTGCCGCTGGCCGGGGGGAAGGGCCGCGCGGAGACCGCCGCCGACGTCGATGGCCGCGCGGACACCGACGCGGAAGGTGCTGCCCGGTGAGTCGTTTCGAGCGCCCGCTGGCGCGAGGCATCAACAACGTCACCGGGTTCGCCCTCGGCCCGTACCAGACCGCGGTGATCCGCATCGGGTTCGCCGCCACCTGGCTGTTCTTCCTGCTGCGTGAAATCCCCCACCGCCATGAGATGTACGGCCCCGACGGGCCCTGGAACTGGGACATGGCGCAGCAGCTCATCGCGAGCAACGGCGCCTTCACCGCGCTGATGTGGTCGGACGGGCACGTCTGGTTCGAGATCGTCTATGCCGTGGGGATCATCAGCAGCGCCCTGCTGCTGCTCGGGTGGCACACGCGCGCGATGTCCGTCCTCTTCATGATCGGTGTGCTGTCGCTGCAGAACCGCAGCATCTTCATGGGTGACGGCGGCGACAACGTCATCCATCTGATGTCGACGTATCTGGTCTTCACGCGCTGTGGCCAGGTCTGGTCGCTGGACGCGCGGCGAGCGGCACGGCGGACGCGGGGGAACGGCACGGACGCGGACGCGGGCGCGGGAGCCGACCTGCCGGTCGATCCGGTCGGGCCCGCTCTGTGGTGGGTTTTCGGGCTCGGGCTGTCCGTCGTGACGTTCATGGGGGAGCTCAGCGGCGGGTGGCTGCTGTTCTTCTGGGGGCTGTTGCTGGTGCACGGCTTCTGGTGGGCCGTGGGACGGCGGGCTCCGGAGAGCGAGCTGCGGAAGCTCCTCGACGTCGTGGCGAACCTCGCCCACAACGCGGGCCTGTTGGTGATCATGGTCGAGGCCTGTCTGATCTACGCGACCGCCGGCTGGTACAAGATCCAGGGGAGTCGCTGGCAGGACGGCACGGCCGTCTACTACCCGCTGAACCTCGACTACTTCTCCCCGTGGCCCGCCCTCTCCGAACTGCTCTCGTCCCACGGCATCATGGTGCTCCTGGTGACGTACGGGACGGTCGCCGTGCAGGTGGCTTTCCCCTTCACCCTCTTCAATCGCCGGGTCAAGAACGTCCTGCTCGTGGTCATGATCGTCGAGCACTCGGTGATCGCGGTCGTCCTGGGGCTGCCGTTCTTCTCGCTCGCGATGATCGCGGCCGACGCGGTGTTCCTGCCGACGTCCTTCCTGCGGCGGCTCGGCGGGTGGGCGGCACGCGCGCGTAGTGGGGCGGTATCCCGTCTTCCGCTCCCCCGCCGCGGTGCGGTGCCGGAACAACGCGCCGTGAGTGAGGGGCAGGACGGGAAGCGGGAGGAGCAGCGGGGCGAGCAGCGGGGTGAGGAGCCCACCGAACCCGCGCGCGTAGGCTTCACACCATGAACAGGACGGTCGGGTCGGACGGGACGAGCGGCCCGGACGGGGCGGATCCCGACGGCGCCGTACGCGCCTGGCGCGGGCTCGTCGATACGGCCGTGCTGCTCGACGGCTTCCACGCGATCAAGCACGCGCTGCGCTTCGGCGCGCGGGTGCCGATCGTGCTGACCAGTGACCGGTCCGCCGTCCTGGCCCTCGCGGACGAGCTCGCGCCGGACGTGAAGGACGCACTCGGCGCGCTCCTGACGCAGATCCCGGACGAGCGGCTGCGCGCCCTCGTGCCGCGGCTGCATCCCACGGCCGTCGCCGCCCTGGCGGTACGTCCCTCGCGCGCGGCCAACCTGGAAGCACTGCGGAAGGCGCCGAGGTCCGCGCCGGTCGTCGTGCTCGACGACCCGCGCAACCTCGGCAACGCCGGGGCGGTCATCCGGCTCGCCGCGGGGTTCGGGGCGACCGGGGTCGTCACGACCGGCACGCTCGACCCCTGGCATCCCACGGTCGTGCGCGGCGGCGCGGGCCTGCACTTCGCGACCGCCGTGGAGCGCGTGGACGTGGCGGATCTCCCGCCGGGCCCGGTGTTCGCGCTCGACGCGGAGGGCGAGGACATCAGGGGGCTGAAGCTCCCGGACGACGCCGTGCTCGCCTTCGGCTCCGAGCGCAGCGGCCTGTCGGCCGCGCTGCGGGACCGCGCGGACCACCTGGTGTCCCTGCCGATGCGCCCGCAGGTCTCCAGCTACAACCTGGCCACGAGCGTCGGCATGACGCTCTTCCACTGGTCGGCGGGCAGGCCCCCGGGGCCGGAGGCCTGAACCCGCCGCGGACACCGGAGGTCAGGCGTCCTTGCGGATCTCCACCACGCGGAAGCGGTTGGCCACGAACGCGCCGTCGCACAGTGCGGCGTTCGCCGCGGGGTTGCCGCCCGAGCCGTGGAAGTCCGAGAACGCCGCCGTCTGGTTCACATAGACGCCGCCCGTGAGGTTCAGGGACAGCTGGGCGCACTCTTCGAGGCAGGTCTCCTCGACGGCGGCGGAGATCTCGTCCGACGTGGTGTACGCCCCGACGGTCATGGCTCCCTTGTCGCGCACCGTGCGGCGCAGCAGCTCCACCGCGTCCGCCGCGGAGTCGACCGCGACCGCGAAGGAGACCGGGCCGAAGCACTCGCTCAGATAGGCGGCCTCGGCGTCCGGCTTGGCGCCGTCCAGCTTGATGATCACCGGGGTGCGGACGACGGCGTCCGGGAAGTCCGGGTTAGTGATCTCCCGTGAAGGGAGAGCGACTTCGCCGAGACCGGCGGCCGCTTCGAGGCGGGCCTTCACATCGGGGTTGACCAGCGCGCCGAGGACGCCGTTCGCCCGGGCGTCGTCGCCGAGCAGGCCGCTCACCGAGGCCGCGAGGTCCGAGACCACGTCGTCGTACGACTTCGCGCCGGCGTCGGTCTCGATGCCGTCGCGGGGGATCAGCAGGTTCTGCGGGGTGGTGCACATCTGGCCGCTGTACAGGGACAGGGAGAAGGCGAGGTTGGCCAGCATTCCCTTGTAGTTGTCCGTCGACTCGACGACGACGGTGTTGACCCCGGCCTTTTCCGTGTAGACCTGCGCCTGGCGGGCGTTGGCCTCCAGCCAGTCGCCGAAGGCGGTCGATCCCGTGTAGTCGATCAGCTTGATCTCGGGGCGGACGGCGAGCGTCTTGGCGATGCCCTCGCCGGGGCGCTCGACGGCCAGGCAGACGAGGTTCGGGTCGAAGCCCGCGTCGGCGAGGACCTCGCGGGCGATCCGCACCGTGAGCGCGAGGGGCAGGACCGCGCGCGGGTGGGGCTTGACCAGGACGGGGTTGCCGGTGGCGAGCGAGGCGAACAGGCCCGGATAGCCGTTCCACGTCGGGAAGGTGTTGCAGCCGATCATGAGCGAGATGCCGCGCGCGACGGGCGTGAACCGCTTGTTCAGCGCGATCGGGTCGCGCTTGCCCTGGGGCTTGGTCCACTCGGCCGCGTCCGGGGTGCGGGCCTGCTCCGCATACGCATAGGCGACCGCCTCCAAGCCGCGGTCCTGGGCGTGCGGGCCGCCCGCCTGGAAGGCCATCATGAAGGCCTGACCGCTGGTGTGCATGACCGCGTGCGCGAACTCGTGCGTGCGGGCGCTGATGCGCGACAGGATCTCCAGACAGACCAGCGCGCGCACTTCCGCGCCCGCGTCGCGCCAGGCGCGCATTCCGGCGCGCATGGCGGGCAGCAGCGTGTCGATGTCGGGGTGGGGATACGTGATCCCCAACTCCGGACCAAACGGAGAGACTTCGCCGCCGACCCAGTCGTCCGTGCCGGGCTGGTCGAGGTCGAAGCGGGTGCCCTGGAGGGCGTCGAAGGCGGCCTTTCCTTCGGGGAGGCTCAGGCTGCCTCCCTCCCCGTACGCCTTGGGGTGCTCGGGGTGGGGGGACCAGTACGCACGCGTGCGGATGGTCTCCAGCGCCTGATCGAGGGTGGGCCGGTGCTTGGCGATCAGCTGGTGCGCGGTGAGTTCGGCGGCCATGACGGGACCAACTCCTCCTCGAGCAGCTCTCCATCGAGCTGGCGAGCTGGGCAGGGACGGTGGGCAGGAACGCTCTGACAGGGCTAGAGTAACCGAACGATCGGTCGGGACAAGAGGGTCCGTCAAACCTGTGGACAACTTCTTGACGGCCACCCCCGAACCCTGCGGCCGACGGGCCGTGCGGGAGGATCGCGAACATGACAGCACTCGAGCTCAGCAGCACCGTTGCCGTGGTCGGTACGGGAACCATGGGGCAGGGCATCGCCCAGGTCGCCCTGGTCGCGGGCCACCCCGTGCGGCTGTACGACGCCGTGCCCGGCCGCGCCGAGGCGGCGGCCGAAGCGATCGGTGCGCGCCTGGACCGGCTCGTCGAGAAGGGCAGGCTCACGGCCGAGGACCGCGCCGCGGCAGGCGCCCGGCTCGCCCCCGCCGAGAGCCTCGCGGAGCTCGCCGGCTGCGGTCTCGTCGTCGAGGCGATCCTTGAGCAACTGGACGTCAAACAAAGGCTGTTCCAGGATCTCGAAGAGGTCGTCGCCGAGGACTGTCTGCTGGCCACCAACACCTCGTCGCTCTCCGTGACCGCCATCGCGGGCGCCCTGCGCCGACCGGGCCGCTTCGTCGGCCTGCACTTCTTCAACCCGGCGCCCCTGCTCCCCCTCGTCGAGGTCGTCAGCGGCTTCGCGACGGACGGGACGGCGGCCACGCGCGCGTACGAGACGGCCAAGGCCTGGGGGAAGACCCCGGTGCGCTGCGCGGACACCCCGGGATTCATCGTCAACCGCATCGCACGGCCCTTCTACGCCGAGGCACTGCGCCTGTACGAGGAGCGGGTCGCCGACCCCGCCACGATCGACGCCGTCCTGCGTGAGTGCGGCGGGTTCAAGATGGGGCCCTTCGAGCTCACCGACCTCATCGGCCAGGACGTCAACGAAGCCGTCACGCGGTCCGTGTGGGAGTCCTTCTTCCAGGACCCCAAGTTCACTCCGTCGCTGGCGCAGCGCCGCCTCGTCGAGTCGCGTCGCCTCGGACGGAAGTCGGGACAGGGCTGGTACGCGTACGGGGACGACGCCCCGCGCGCGGAGCCGCACACCGCGCCGCCCGCGAAGGCCCCGGAGTCCGTCGCCGTGCACGGCGACCTCTTCCCTGCGGACGCGCTGACCGGCCTCATGAAGGAGGCGGGCATCCGGGTCGGCCGCGGCGAGGGGGTGCCGAGCTACCCCGGCTTCATCGAGCTCCCCAGCGGTGCCCGGCTCGCCCTGGCCGACGGCACGGCCGCCGACACCGGGGCGGAGCCCACCATCCACTTCGACCTCGCGCTGGACTACCGCGCCGCGACCAGGGTCGCCCTCTCCCCTTCGAGCAGGGTGGACGAGCAGTCCCTGAAGGAGGCGATCGGCCTCTTCCAGGCGCTCGGAAAGAAGGTCAGCGTCATAGGGCAGGCCCCCGGGATGATCGTGGCCCGCACGGTGTGGATGCTCGTCGACTTCGCCCTCGACGCCGTCGGGCGCGAGATCGCGGCCGCCGAGGACATCGACACCGCCATGCGGCTCGGCGTCAACTACCCCGTCGGGCCCATCGAATGGGGCCGACGTCTCACCACGTACCGGGTGGCAGAGGCGCTCGACGCCCTGCACGGCGAGTACCCCACCGGGCGTTACGCGCCCTCCCAGGCCCTGCGGCGCCAAGCCGTGCGAGAGGAGTACTCATGACCACCGCCCGGCGCGACACGTACACCCCGGAGACGCTCCTCAGCGTGGCCGTACGGGTCTTCAACGAGCGCGGCTACGACGGCACGTCCATGGAGCACCTCTCCAAGGCGGCCGGCATCTCCAAGTCCTCGATCTACCACCACGTGGCGGGCAAGGAGGAGCTGCTGCGCCGCGCCGTGAGCCGGGCGCTGGACGGCCTCTTCGGGATCCTCGTCGAGGAGCACGCGCGCGTGGGCAGTGCGGTGGAGCGCCTGGAGTACGTGACGCGGCGCACCGTCGAGGTGCTGGTCGCCGAGCTGCCCTATGTGACGCTGCTGCTGCGGGTGCGCGGCAACACGGACACCGAGCGCTGGGCGATGGAGCGGCGCCGGGAGTTCGACCAGCAGGTGGCGGCGCTGCTCAAGGAGGCCGTCGCGGACGGTGACCTGCGCTCCGACATCGAACTGCGGCTGGCCACCCGGCTGCTCTTCGGGATGATCAACTCCATCGTGGAGTGGTACCGGCCGGAGAGCCGGGGCGCCGCCAACGGCGAGCAGGTCGCCGACGCGGTCGTGCAGTTGGCCTTCGCGGGGCTGCGCACCGACGGCTGACTCCGGCCGCGCCCCCCGTCCCCGGCCGCGC
>NZ_LIPN01000406.1 GCF_001418325.1 Streptomyces atriruber
CCCCTGCCCCGAAAGCCCCATGCACTTACGAGGTCAACGATGTCCCCGTCCCACACCGCCGTGCTCGCGGCCGCCCCCGCCCCCGAGCCACCGCACACCGGCGGCCTTCTCGCGCTGATCGACGGCACGGCAGGTCTCCTGACCGTCGCCGCGCTCGGCATCGTGCTTCTCCTCTTCCTGATCATCAAGGTCAGGCTGCAGCCCTTCGTGGCGCTCCTGGCGGTCTCCATAGTCGTCGGCCTCTCGGCCGGGCTCTCCGTCACCGAACTCTTCGGCACCGTCCAGAAGTCCGACGCCGTCTCGGTCATCGAATCGGGCATGGGCGGGATCCTCGGCCATGTGGCGATCATCATCGGCCTCGGCACGATGCTCGGCGCGATCCTGGAGGTGTCCGGCGGCGCGGAGGTCCTCGCCTCCCGCCTGCTCGGCCTCTTCGGCGAGAAGCGCGCCCCGCTCGCGATGGGCCTGACGGGTCTGATCTTCGGCGTCCCCGTCTTCTTCGACGTCGGCATCTTCGTCCTCGCGCCGATCGTGTACGCCGCCGCCAAGCGCTCCGGCAAGTCGATCCTCCTCTACTGCCTCCCCCTGCTCGCGGGTCTCTCCATGACCCACGCGTTCCTGCCCCCGCACCCCGGCCCGGTGGCCGCGGCGGGCCTGCTGAAGGTCGACCTCGGCTGGGTCATCCTCATGGGCATCGTCTGCGGCATCCCCGCCGTCCTCGCCGCCTGGGTCTTCTCCGCCTGGATCGGCAAGCGCATCTTCGTGCCCGTGCCGCAGGACATGGTCGAGGCCGCCGACGAGGCGAAGGCGGCGGTCGTCGCCGAGCAGAGCGCGGCCGGTGTGGCCCCGCAGGAGAAGCCGGTGCCGCTGGGCATCGTCTTCACGATCATCGGCACGCCGCTGGTCCTGATCCTGCTCGCCACGTTCTCGTCGATCGCCTTCGACCCCTCGACGTTCCGTTCGGTCATCGAGTTCTTCGGCAGCCCCTTCGTCGCCCTGACGATCGCCCTGCTCATGGCGTACTACCTGCTGGGCATTCGGCGCGGCTGGTCCCGCAAGTCCCTGGAGACGGTGTCGACCTCGTCCCTGAAGCCGGTCGGCAACATCCTCCTGGTCGTCGGCGCGGGCGGCATCTTCGGCGCGGTCCTGAAGGCGAGCGGCGTGGCCGGCGCCATCTCGGACACCTTCCAGGACGTGGGCCTCCCCATCATCGTCCTCGCCTACCTGCTCTCCCTGATCCTGCGCGTGGCCCAGGGCTCGGCGACCGTCGCGATCGTCACGACGGCGGGCATCGTCGCCCCCCTCCTCTCCGAGGGCGACTACTCCCAGGCCTTCGTCGCCCTGGTCATCATGGCCATCTCGGCGGGCTCCATCTTCGCCTCGCACGTCAATGACGGCGGCTTCTGGATGGTCGCGAAGTACTTCGGCATCAGCGAGCGGGACACCCTGAAGACGTGGACGGTGCTGGAGTCGGTGCTGTCGGTCGCGGGGTTCGCGGTGGCGGGCGTGGTCAGCCTGTTCGTGTAGCGAGCACGTCCCTTCGTACGGGGGCGGGGCACCGGGCGGTTCGCCGGTGCCCCGCCCCCGTGTCTCCCGTGCGCGTCCGCGTGCCTCACGTGCACGTCTGCCGGTAGGGCACGTCCGGGATGTGCTTCGCCCAGTCCGCGGGGGAGAAGCCGCCCTCGGCGCGGGCGCAGACCCGGGCGGTCAGATAGGGGTGGTCGATGCGGTGGGCGAGGGGCGGGGTGTGTTCGCCCGTGGTGAGGACCGTCCTGCCGTCCCGGGTGAACGCGAGGGCCCGGATCACATCGCCGCCGGTCGGCAGGGAGGAGACCAGGAGCCTGCTGGACGGCACGTCGTACAGCGCCACCCTGCCCCCGTCGTCGCCCACCGCGAGGGTCCTGCCGTCGCGGCTGAGGGCCAGCGCGGTCACCGGGGACCCCGCTCCGTCCCCGGTCACGGTGAACGTGCCGGGCAGGTCGGCGACGAGCCGGGTCCCGTCGCCGTTCCACAGGGCGACCCGGCCGGAGTGTCCGCCCGCGGCGAGCAGGCTGCCGTCGGCGCTGAAGGCGACGCGGTGGGCGCCGCGCGACAGGAGCGGGTCCCGCGCGGCCCGGTGGCCCGCGGGGAGACGGTAGAGGCCGCCGCCGTCCGCGGCGTAGGCCCCGTCGGGGCGCACCACGAGGTGATCCGTGCCCGGCGCCCAGCCGCCCAGCACGGCGTCCGGGGCCGGTGCCGCGGCGCCGTCGCGCAGTTCGAGGCGCGCCAGCCGCACCGCGTTCTCGCGGCGGGTCAGGAGGGCGGTGCCGTCCGGGGTGAGGGCGAGCCCGACCACGTCCTCCTCCTCGCGGCCCGCGCGGGCCAGGACGTGCCGGCTCCGTTCGCGTCCCTCCCGTACGTCCCACACCCGGACGGTCTGCGGGTGGCGCCGTTCGGCCACGCTGTGCCGGGCCCGGATGCCGAGGGCCAGCCGGCTCCCGTCGGCGCTGAACGACAGCAGCACGTCGCAGCCGCGCTCCGAGCGGGCGATGTCGCCCTCCTCGGCGAGCCTGCAGTCCTCGGGGGCGAGCCGGCGCGCGGCGGCCCCCGCGCGGGTGGGCCGCAGTTCGAAGCGCATCCGGTCGCCGTCCCGGCGGGCGACGGCCACGTGCTCCCCGTCGGGTCCGTACCGTGCCTCGGCGACGGGGGCGTGCCGCCAGGCCGAGGTGAGGGCGTTGCCCACGGCGAGGGTGCGGACGGTCGTGCCGTCCTCCCAGTAGCGGACGGCGCGGTCCTCGGTGTCGATGCGGAGCTGGGTGGCGGAGCCGCCGTTGAGGGAGTGGCGGTAGACCGGCCGCCGCGGGTCGGCGGTGCGCCACAGGAGGATCTCCTCGTCGGTGGTCACCCCGAGGAACGCGCCGTCGTCGCTGAACGCCGCGCTCGCATGGACCGGCGAGGCCCGCCACGACGACCCGGTGCGCAGGTCCCAGGCCCGCACGTCGTCGCCGACGGAGGCGAGGAAGCGACCGCGGGGGTCGAGGACGATCCGGTGCCCGAGGCGCTCGGTCCCGCACACGGCCCGCCGGTCCTTCGCCGAGAGCCGCACCGGCGCGACGGGTTCCGCCCGGCGGCCGGTGGTGGTGCCGCGGACCTCCAGGACGCTCGGCCCGTCGCGTGCGCCGGAGCGGCAGAACGCCATGATCCGGTCGTCGCGGCCCACGACGGCCTCGGGCACGTCCGCGTACGGACTCAGGGCGATCCGGCGCGTGACGCGGCCGCTGTCCGCGCGCAGCACGCGCAGTGAGGCGAGGTCGTTGACGACGACGTGGCGCCCGGTGGGGGAGAAGGACGCCGGTTCGTGCGGGGAAGCGAAGGCGGGGCCGACGGGCCGCCCGGACCGCGCGTCGTACACCCGGGCCCGCC
>NZ_LIPN01000407.1 GCF_001418325.1 Streptomyces atriruber
CCGCCCCCTGAACTTGCGCCGCTCCCCCGCCCGGTGCGCCCCCGCGGGCGCGTCCGCGAGGCGAACCACCGGGTCGTCCACGCCCTCGCGACCCGCCACCACCGGCTTCGCCGCGTGCGCGGCCTTCGCGCGGTACTGCGCCGCGTCGGCGAGGCGGAAGAGGCGGCGGGCCGAGCGCACCGCACCGATGGGGTCCCCGGTCGACGCCACACCGCACGCGACCCCGTCGCCGAGCTCCAACTCCGCGGCCCGTACGCAGAGTTCGTCGGCGACCCGTACCACCTCGTCGGCGGTCGCCCCCACCGCGACCAGGCAGAACTCGTCGCCGCCCAGGCGCGCCGCGAGCGTCCCCGGCAGCATCGCGCCGCAGAGCGAGAGGACCGAGCCGAAGCGCTCCAGGAGCCGGTCGCCGACCGCGTGGCCCCGGGTGTCGTTGACCCGCTTGAGTCCGTTGACGTCGCAGACGACCAGGCTCACCACGGACCCGTCGGCGAGGTGCCGCTCCACCGCCTCGTCGAGCCTGAGGTCGACCGCGCGGCGGTTGGCGAGCCCCGTGAGCGCGTCCGTGAAGGCCAGGCGGCGCGCCTCCTCCAGGCGCTCGGTCTGCGCGATCCCGGCGGCCACCACGGCCGCGAGGACCGTCGCGAAGTCCGCGTCGGCCCGCTCGAACACCGGCGCGCCCGGCGGACGCGCCACGTACAGCTCGCCCCACGCGCGCCCGTGCAGCACGACCGGGGCGACCACGCAGCAGCCGCGGCCCCGGCGGCGCAGGGCGGCGACGCGCTGGTGGCAGTAGCCGGGCTCGCGGGCGTCCGCGGGGCCCTCGGCGGTCTCGACCCAGGCGTGCGGTTCGCCGCCGCCCGCCCAGTGCTCGTGCAGGAACTCGGTGATCTCCGGGAACTGGTGGACGGGGTACGCCTCGCTCTCCGGGAACTCCTCCTCGCCGTGGACGCGTTGGCCCGCGTTCACCAGCACCCGCAGCCGCCCCATGTCCCGCTCCCAGACGGACAGCGCGGCGAAACTCCCGCTCAGCGCGCGACAGGCGCCGAGCGCGGCCGCCCGCCAGGACTCGCGCGGCGTATGCGCGGCGGCCATTCCCTGCGCCAGCTCGACCACGGCCCGCAGCCGGACATCCTCTCCCATTTCCCCAGGTTAGGAGGTTTACGGCATTTTGGAACTTCGGGACATGGCGTACCTGCTCCGGGGCCCAAGGGTCGCCGGGGGCGCAGGGGTGTCACTCCCCGGGCCACTGCGGCTTCCGCTTCTCGTTGAAGGCCGCGACGCCCTCCGCCCGGTCGGCCGAGAACGCCACCGTGCGCCACGCCGCGTCCTCGACCTCGAGACCGGCCCGCAGGTCGAGGCCGTGCCCGAGGCGCAGGGCGCGCTTGGCCGCGCGCAGGCCGACCGGCGAGTTGGCCGCGATGCGGGCACCGAGCGCCAGCGCCTCCGTGCGGGCCTCCCCGTCCTCGACCAACAGGTCCACCAGGCCCAACTCCCTCGCCTCTGCGGCCTCCACGCGGCGCGCCGAGAAGATCAGCTCGGCGGCGCGGGCGGCGCCCACGCGGCGCGGCAGGAGCTGTGTGCCGCCGCCGCCGGGGATGACGCCGACGGACACCTCGGGGAGTCCGACGACCGCGGTCGGGTCGGCGACGATCATGTCGCAGGAGAGCGCGAGCTCGAACCCGCCGCCGAGCGCGAAGCCGTGCACGGCCGCGACGGTGGGCATGGGCAGCTCCAGGACACCGGTGTACGAGGCACGGGTCGTGGGGCGCTGGCGGCGCAACTCGTCGTCGCTGAAGGAGTTCCGCTCCTTCAGGTCGGCGCCCACGCAGAAGGCGCGCTCGTGGGTGGAGGTCAGGACGACGACGCGGGCGTCGTGGTCCTCGGCGAGGGCGGCGCAGGCGGCGGCGATGGACCGGGCCATCTCGGAGGAGACGGCGTTCATCGCCTTCGGGCGGTCGAGGACGAGCTCGACGACGTGGCCGTGCCGCCTGACCGCCACGTACTCCCCGTACCGCTGCTCGTCGCCCATGACGCTCCTCCACCTCCGGTTAACGGCCGTTACCCGGGGATCATGTCACCGGGCCCGCCCCGGGGGAAGGGACTCCTCAGCCCCTTCGCGCCAGCAGCCACGGCTCCACGACGCCGAGGCCGCGGACCGGGCGCTGCCACATCGGCTGCAGGGCGAAACGGTAGGAGGGGGGCTCCTCGCCCTCCTTCTCCGCCGCGGCGGCCTCCTCCGCGGCCTGTGTCTCGGAGGCGGGCGCGTCGCCCGTGCGCGTCAGCTCCTCCGCGAACGCGCCGTCCACGAGGACCGCGTCGCGGGGCGCTATCGACGTCAGGCGGCTCGCGAGGTTCACCGTCGTGCCGAAGACGTCGCCCATGCGGGTCGTCACGGTTCCGAAGGCGATGCCGACGCGCAGCTCCGGCATCGTCTCGTCGTTGGCCATCGTCTCGATGAGGCGGAGCGCGATCTCAGCGGCCACGCCTGCGTCGTCGGCGGCGTAGAGGACTTCGTCGCCGAGGGTCTTGATGAGCCGTCCGCCGTGGGCGGCCACGAGGTCCGCGGCGGTCGTCTCGAAGGCCTCGACGAGTTCGCCGAGCTCCTCCTCCTCCATACGCCGGGTCAGCCGGGTGAAGCCGACGAGGTCGGCGAAGCCGACGGCGAGCCGCCGGTCCACCATCTCCTCGTCGTCCGCGGCCTGCACGACGCGGCCGGTGGCGGCGGCGAGCTGGCGCCGCCACACGTAGACGAGGAACTCCTCCAGCTCGGGCAGGAGCAGTTCGACCAGCGGGTACGTGACCTCGGTGCGGGTCATGCCGGGCTCGGGCGGCTCGGTGAGTCCCTCCAGGAAGGAGTCGATCTGCCACTCGGCGAGCCGGGCGGTGGTCTGCCCCGTCGACCGGGCCACCTGCACGGCCATGGCCTCGCTCAGCAGGCCCGCCTCCACGAGGCCCGCGAGGCGGCGCAGGGCCAGCACGTCCGCCTCGGTCAGCGCCTTGGCCTGGCCGATGTCGGGAAAGCCCATGGCCCGCCAGAAGCGGGACGCCAGCTCCATCGAGACGCCGGCGCTGCGGGCGGCCTGGAAGGGGGTGTAGCGGCGGTCCGCGCCGAGGATGAGCTGTTCGAGGCGGAGGGCGAGCGGGTCCTTCTCCGCGTCGTCCTCGCCCTTCTCGTCCACCTCGGGGACCTCGGGCACTCCGGAGATGTTCCTCGCGCCGTCCGGCACCGCGTCCTCCGCCCCGCCGTCACGGGCGGCCACGGACCCAGCGGTGCGGCCGGGCCCGCCGTCGGGGGCGGGGTGTACGCCCTCGCCTGAGCCCGTGTCGTCGACGGTCACGCCTGCTGCCCTTCCGATCTGCCGCGGTCAGGTATCGACCGGCGCCAACTTTACGGCAGGTGTGCCGCAGCTCACTCCCGACTCCCGGGACCCGCTTCTTGACGGGCGGGGTTCCGGGGGGTTGCCCCCCGACACCCCCTGAGTCACCCGCCGC
>NZ_LIPN01000408.1 GCF_001418325.1 Streptomyces atriruber
GCATCCGCCTGGTCGGCAATCTGGTCGCCACCCCCGACGCCCCC
Organism: Streptomyces atriruber; assembly: GCF_001418325.1. Taxonomy (GTDB): domain Bacteria; phylum Actinomycetota; class Actinomycetes; order Streptomycetales; family Streptomycetaceae; genus Streptomyces; species Streptomyces atriruber. Next base: position 45 of record NZ_LIPN01000408.1, read on the forward strand.
CTGAACTCCGTCGCCCCGGACCGGCTCCGCATCGGCGCGAAGGTGCAGGTCGCCTTCACCGAGCTGGACGGATGCACGGTTCCGCGCTGGCTCCTGGAGCGGCCGTGAGCGCACTGCGCACGACCACGGACAAGGAATCGGGCGTGGCGGTCCTGACCCTGGACCGCCCCGAGCGGCACAACGCGATCGACGTGCGCACGGCGGCCCGGCTGGCACAGACCTGGCGGCAGTTCCGCTTCGACGACACCGTGCGGGCGGTGGTGGTGACGGGCGCGGGCGAGCAGGCGTTCTGCACCGGCATCGACCGGGACGCGGACGTCCCCCAGCCCGCCTCCCCCTACACGATCGACGATCCGCTGATCGCGATCGGCCCGAAGGCCAACGACCTGTGGAAGCCGGTGATCGCCGCGGTCAACGGCATGGCGTGCGGCGGCGCCTTCTACCTCCTCGGGGAGGCCGAGTTCGTCGTGGCGGACGAGCACGCCACGTTCTTCGACCCGCACACCACGTACGGGATGGTCAGCGCGTACGAGGCGATCCACATGGCGCAGCGCATGCCGTTCGGCGAGGTCGCGAGGATGGCGCTGATGGGCACGGCCGAGCGGGTCTCCGCCCGGCGCGCGTACGAGACCGGCCTGGTCTCCGAACTGACCGCGCCCGGGGGCGCCTTGGCGGCGGCCGTCCGCGCCGCCGAGACCATCGCCGCGTACCCCACGGAGGCGGTGCAGGGCACGGTGCGGGCGGTCTGGTCGGCGAAGGAGGCGGCCCGCACCCAGGCCCTGGCGCACGCGCCCCATCTGATCGCCCTGGGCAACCTGCCGCCGGACCGGCAGGCGGAGCTGTTCACGCGCCGCAGGAGCGGGGACTTCCGTACGAGGTGAGTACAGGGGGAGGGAACCGGCGCCGGAAAGCCGTCGCATGGCGAGCCGCACGCACTCGGCGTAGCGTCGATCTTGAGAGACGCGTACGGATGCGCACAGCGAGTCGCGCACGAGGAGGCCCCGGATGGTCCGCAACGTCCTCGGGTCGATCCTCGCTCTCGCCGGAGCGACGGCCGCCGTCCGGAGCCCCTTCCGAGCCTGGTACGACGGCCGTCTCGGGCGTCACTTCCGCATCGGCGAGCTCTTCTCGGGCGCCGGGATCACCGACACGAAGGCGGAACTCTTCGGTTCGCTCTTCCTGCCCTTCGCCTTCGCGGCGCTCCTGACACTGATCGGCGTGGCCCTGAGGTCGCGGCTGCTCGTGGCGGTCGCGGGCGTGCTCGTGCTCGGCTTCACGGTGCTGTGGATGGTCCGCCAGGGCCAGGCGGAGGGCAGCCTCGCCGTCGCCGGAGACGGCTCGGGCCTCGGCCAGGGGCTGCTGAGCAGCTTCGGTGGCGGGGTGGCGCTGCTGCTCGGCGCGGCGGTCATGACGGGGCGGGCGCACGGACGCGGACGCGGGTTCGGACGCCGTGCACCCGCAGAACGGGACCCGGCTCCGGCGGAACGGGACCCGGCCCCGGCAGACCCCCCGACCTGGCAGGACCGGCCCTCCGCGCCCCCGGCCTGGCAGGACCGGCCCTCCGGGCCCCCGGCCGCCTGGCAGCGGCCACCGGAGCGCTGACGCCCCGCGGCTACGGCCTCGGCGACGTCCCCGTGCCCCGCTCCGCGTCCAGCGCGTACACACAGCGGTCCTTGCTGCACGCGTACACGACCCCGTCGCGCACCACGGGCGCGCCCGTGATCTCGCCGCCCGTGGCGAGCTTCCAGCGGAGGCGGCCGTCGTCCGCCTTCAGGGTGTACAGGAGGTGGTCCGTGGAGCCGAAGTGGATGCGCCGGTCGGCGACGACGGGCGCGCCGACGACCTCGCCGCCCGCCTGGAACCGCCACTTCGGCGTGCCCGTGACCGCGTCGAGGGTGTAGAGGCCCTTGCCGCTGCCCACGTGGACGTGGCCGTCGGCGACGAGGACCGGCTCGATGGAGGAGCGGGACTCGGTGGCGATGCGCCAGCGGTCGCGGCCGTCGGTCGCGTCGAGGGCGTACACCGTGCCGAGGTAGTCGGCGAGGTAGACGCCGCCGCCCGTCACGGCGGGCCCGGGGGCGAAGGCGGGCGGGCAGAGGAAGGCGGCGGGTGCCTCGAAGTGCCAGCGGACGTGACCGCCCGCCACGTCGATCGCCAGGACCCGGCTGCCCGCGGCCACGTACACGTACCCGTCCTGCGCCTGGGTGAGCCGCACCGGCACGCCCCCGCAGGAGGCCGCGTCGCCCACGGGGTACGACCAGCGTTCCTCGCCGGTGCGTGCCTCCAGGGCCCGCAGCCTTGCGTCCTTCCAGACGTACACCGTGCCGTCGAACACGGCGGGCCCGGCCTCGGGCATCTCGAAGTCGGTCTGCGCGCCGGTGATCTCCCAGAGCTTCTCGCCGTTCACCGCCTCCCACGCCTGGACGCCGCCGCCGCGGGTGCCCGTGACGACCGTGCCCCGGTCGGCCTGGAGGGAGTACACCCAGGCGTCCGTAGGCAGCCGCCACAGGTCGGAGCCGTCGGCGCCGTCCAGGGCGTAGAGCGTGGGCCCGTCGGAGGCGTGGATGCGGCCGTCGGCCACCGCCATGGACCAGGCGACGTCCCGGGTCTTGAAGCTGCGGCGGCCCGTGCCGACGTCCAGCGCGTGGACCTCGAAGGACGTGACGTAGACCAGGTTCCCCGCGACGGCGGGGGTGCCCCAGACGTCGTTGGACATGCGGAAGCGCCAGGGCCGCCAGCTGCTGGCCCCCGCGTCGGGCGCCGGGGCGGGGGCGGGCACCGCCGCGGCGGCCGGGTCGACGCCGTTGCCCGCGGCGCGATGGGGCGCGGACCGGGACCAGGAACCGGCGAGCCCGGGATCGGCGGGCACGGCGGCGGAGCGCTGTCCGGCCACCCGCGGCCCGGGGCCGATCGGCACCTTCGCCCCGGCGAGCCGCACGGGCCCGGCGTCGGGCGTGACCGCGAAGGGCTGGGACGGCTGGTGCGGCGGCTGCTGCGGGGGCGGCGGCGCGGTGACGGGCGCGGCGGACACGGCGGGGGCGGCGCCCCGGCCGCCGCTGCGGCCCGCGGCGGCGGGCACCCTGGCCGGCGGACGGCCGCCCCTGCGGGCCTCGATGAGCGCGACGGCCCGCTCCGGCAGCCAGGCGGACGCCGTGCCGCTGTCATCGTTGTCGGCGCTCTCGGAGGCGAAGAGGTGCGGCGCGAGCTGGGCCTGGAGGTCGGCGGGGGTGGGCCGCAGCGCGGCCTCCATCTGCATGCACGTCTCGATGAGCGGACGCAGCTCGTTCGGGAGCCCTTCGAGGTCAGGGCCTTCCCTGAGCAGCATGAAGACGGTCTCGACGGGGTTCGCGCCGTGGAAGGGCGCGTGCCCGGTGGCGGCGAAGACGAGCATCGAGCCGAGCGAGAAGACATCGCTGGCGCCGGTCACGCTGCGCGAGTCCTTGGCCTGCTCGGGCGACATGTACGCGGGCGTGCCCACGGCGACGTTCGTCATGGTCAGCCGGGTGTTGGAGACGCCGGACGCGATGCCGAAGTCGATCACGCGCGGCCCGTCCTCGACGACGAGGACGTTGGACGGCTTGAGGTCACGGTGGACCAGGCCCGCGCCGTGGATGGACTCCAGGGCCTCGGCCACGCCTGCCGCCAGCCAGCGCACCGCCTGGGTGGGCAGCGGCCCGTGTTCATTCACTATTTCTTCGAGGGAGGGCGCGGGGACGTACGCCGTGGCGAGCCAGGGCACGGCGGCCCGCGGATCGGCGTCCACCACAGCGGCCGTATAGAAACCGGACACGGCGCGGGCCGCCTCGACCTCGCGCGTGAAGCGGACACGGAACAGCTGGTCCTCGGCGAGCTCGGTCCGTACCGTCTTGATCGCCACGCGCCGTCCCGACGCGGAGCGCGCGAGATAGACCAGGCCCATGCCACCGGCGCCCAGCCTGCCGAGGACCTCGAACGGGCCGATCCGCCTCGGATCGTGCTGCGTCAGCTGATCCACCACTTGCCCTGCCACCTCCCCGTACGCGGCCGCCGAAGAAGACAGCCCCGTGCAGCGTCTCACCACCGAGCCGCTACGGCGGCACGCACCCTGATTCTTCCTGTCCGAGGCGGCGGTGGCGAACCCGGGGCGGGATCGGGGTGTCTACGGACAAAACCCCGCCTTCGAGCCGCTCTCCCGGCCGTCCCGGGGCCCTGCCGACACCCGCTCAGCCCTGAAGGACCGCGAATGTCGCCCCTTGATTGTCCGTGAACACCGCGATCCGACCGTACGGGGTGTCGGTCGGCGGGGCCTGTACGCGGCCGCCGAGCCGGGTCACCGTGGCGGCGCTCGCGTCGGTGTCGGCGACGCTGAAGTAGACGAGGAAGTGCGCGGGCATCCGCGCGGGGACGTAGCGGTCGGAGACGGGGGCGGCCGGGGCGGGAGCGGCCGATGAGGGGGTGGCCGAGGTGGGTCCCGGCAGCAGGCCGCGGCCGCCGATCGCCGTGTCCGGGCCCGGCTCGGCGCCCGCGGGCGACCAGATCCGGAAGTCCTCGCCGTCGAGGTCGAGGTCCAGGCCGCCGTATCCGAAGACCTGCTCGTAGAACGGGTCGACCAGGTCCTTGTCCCGTGCGTACACCTCGGTCCAGCAGTACGACCCGGGCTCCCGCTGCTTGCCGAAGCCGTGGTGCGTGCCGCCCTGCCAGAGCCCGAAGACGGCGCCCTCGGGGTCGGCGGCGAGCCCCATCGAGCCGAAGGGCCCCACGGACATGACGTCCGTGATCATCGAGCCGCCCGCGCCCTTGATGCGCCCGGCCAGCGCGGCGGCGTCGGGGCTGGCCAGGTACACCGTCCACACGGTGGGCATGCGGCCGTCGGCCTTGGGGGCGAGCGCGGCCACGGGGAGGCCGTCGCGGTAGGCCTGGGCGTAGTGCCCGTACGCCGCCCCGGGGGCACCCGCGCCCGCGTCGAAAGTCCACCCGAAGAGCTCACCGTAGAACCGCTTGCCGCCCTCGACGTCGGGCAGCATGGCGTCGACCCAGCAGGGCACGCCCTCCGCGTATCCGCCCCCTGTGTCCCGCTGCGCGTAGTCCATGGCAGTCAAGCTAGCCGCCCGCCCCGGTCCGCGCAGCGCCAAGATTCGAACGCTTGGCTGATTTTCATGGGGTGCGCGACGGGTGCGCCGTCCGCCGCGCTCATGCGCCTCAACCCCATTTGCACTCGGCCGAATCGCGCTCCGATCACCCCTCGGTAAGCTGACGGCATGACAGGACAGGTACGTACCGTCGACGGCCGCGTGGCCGGTCGGCGCGGTCAGGCGACGCGTCAGAAGCTGCTCGACTGCCTCAGCGAGATGCTCAGCTCCTCGCCCTACCGGGACGTCAAAGTCATCGACGTCGCCCGGAAGGCGGGGACTTCACCCGCGACCTTCTACCAGTACTTCCCGGATGTCGAAGGCGCCGTTCTGGAAATCGCGGAGCAAATGGCCGCGGAGGGCGCCGAGTTGACCCAGCTGCTCGACGGGCGCTCGTGGGTCGGCAAGGCGGGGTGGCAGACCTCCCAGGACCTGGTGGACGGCTTCCTCGACTTCTGGCGCAAGAACGACGCGATCCTCCGGGTCGTCGATCTGGGCGCCGCGGAGGGCGACAAGCGCTTCTACAAAATCAGGATGAAGATCCTCAACTCGGTCAACAACTCCCTTACGGAAACCGTCAAGGAGCTCCAGTCCAAGGGCAAGGTCGACAAGGACGTGAGCCCCGCGGCGATGGCGGGCTCCCTGGTCGCGATGCTCGCGGCGGTCGCCTCCCATCAGCGCGGCTTCCAGACGTGGGGCGTGAAGCAGGCCGAACTGAAGCCGAACCTGGCGATGTTGGTGCATCTGGGCGTAACCGGAAAGAAGCCGACAAAGTAGCCCGTACGCTCCACGAGCTCTGAAGGCGGCCCGCGCCCCTTCACCCCGGTCCTGTCAGCCCGACGGCGGATCACCTCGGTGATCCGCCGTTGTGGTCGGGACAGCGCGCATCACTCGGCGCGCATCACTCAGAAACGCATCACGTGGCGCTCAGCACGTGGCACTCAGCACTCAGCACCTGCGCTCCAGACGGAACAGCCGTATCTCCCGCTCCACCCGGGCCTGGTACGCGGCGTACGGCGGCCAGAACTTCAGCGCCGCAGCCCAGACCTCGGCCCGCTCGTCGCCCGACAGGAGCCGCGCCCGCACGGGGATGTCGGCGCCCCGCCAGTTCACCTCGGCGTCGGGCCCCGCGATCAGGTTGGCGGTCCACGCGGGATGGCCGGGCCGCCCGAAGTTGGATCCGACCAGCACCCAGCTCTCCCCACCCTCCTCCGGCATGCAGGCCAGCGGCGTCCGCCTCGGCACCCCGCTCTTGGCCCCTCGCGCGGTCAGGATGACGCCGGGCAGCATCTGCGCGCTGAGCAGCACCTTGCCCCGGGTCAGCCGGTGCACGGTCCGGTCCATGGCGGGGATGAAGTGCGGCGCGACCTTGGCGAAGGCGCGGGTGGACGACACCTTCTGCACCAGCCGCAGCCCGACCGCCATCAGCCGGCCTTCCCGACCGGCGCCTTCTCGGACGACGCATGCTCGGGCGACGCATGCTCGGACGACACCTGCTCGGGCTCAGGCGATGCCTCCTCGAACAGCCCGGCCCGCTCCGCCGCCCGCGCCCGCAGCCGGTGCACCGGCCCGAACAGGAGGTCGTCGCCGGACGCCCGCTTGAAGTACAGATGCGCCTCGTGCTCCCAGGTGAAGCCGATGCCGCCGTGCAGCTGCACCGCTTCGGACGCGGCGGTCCGCAGCGCGTCGAGCCCCTGCGCGAGCGCGAGCCCACCGGCCCGCTCGGCGCCCTGCCCGCCGAACCCGGCGGCCTCCGCGCCCGCGGCCCACGCCGCGTAGTAGGCGGCCGACCGCGCCGCTTGCACCTGTACGTACACGTCGGCCAGGCGGTGCTTCACCGCCTGGAAGGAGCCGATCGCGCGCCCGAACTGCTCCCGCTGCTGCACGTACTCGACCGTCCGCTCCAGCGCGCGCTCCGCGGCCCCGACGGCCTCCGCGGCGACGACGGTGGCCGCGACGTCGCCCACGGCGCCGAGCGCGGCGGGCACATCGGCGTCGTCGACGCCCAGCAACTCGGCCTCCACGTCTCGCAGTTCGACGCGGGCCTGCGTACGGGTCTCGTCCAGGGCGGTCTGCCGGGCCCGCACCATGCCGGGCGCTCCCTCCCGTACGAGGAAGAGGAGCGTACGGGACCGGGCGAACCCGCCCGCGTGCGCGGCGACCACCAGCAGCCCGGCGCTGTGCCCGTCGATGACCTGCTCGGCCTGTCCGTACAGCCGCCACACCCCGCCGGAGAGCCGCGCCTGCACGCCGCCCGCGCGGCCGCCGCCCGCCCAGTCGCCGCGGTTGTCCCCGACGAGGCCGAGCGCCGTGGCGAGCCCGGTGCCGGGGACGGCGAGGGCGGCGGTCAGCTCGCCCGCGGCGATGCGGGGCAGGTGGGCGGCGCGCTGCTCCTCGGTGCCGAGCGCGAGGACGAGCGGGGCGGCGAGTACGGCGGTGGCGAGCAGCGGGGTGGGCGCGAGGGCCCGTCCCAGCTCCTCCACGCCGAGGGCGAGTTCCGCGGCGGTGCAGCCCACGCCGCCGTAGGTCTCCGGCAGCGCGAGTCCGGGCAGCCCGAGCTGTTCGGCGAGGGCGCCCCACAGGGCGGTGTCATGACCGTCCGGCGTCCGCACCGCCGCCTTGACCTCGTCGGGCCCGCACCGCTTGGTGATCACTTCACGAAGAGTGCGGCGGATCTCGCCCTGCTCCGCACTGAAGGCGGCGTCCATCGGCAGGCTCCTCCCCCGGGCACGGAAGGCCCGGACCCGAATCTGACGGGCCGTCATGCTAGGACGGCGGCGGCGATATGCACAGAGAGCCGACGTCACACGAAAGGCACGGGGTCGACGTCACACGAAACGCACGGGGCCGACGTCACGCGGACGCGACGCGCACCCCCTCCCGCGAACCCGGATCTGATGTACCGTCAGATTCATGCCAACTGCCGTACCGAGCAACACGTTCCGTACCGCCGCGCCCACCGCGCCCCGCAAGGTCGCCGTCGTCGGTGTCGCGCTCTCGGACTGCGGCCGGGTCGACGAGGCCACGCCCCAGGCGCTGCACGCCCAGGCCGCCCGCCGCGCGCTCGCCGACTCCGGGCTCGGCCGCGACGTCATCGACGGCATCGCCTCGGCGGGCCTCGGCACGCTGGCGCCGGTGGAGGTCGCCGAGTACCTCGGCCTCAAGCCCCGCTGGGTGGACTCGACCTCGGTCGGCGGCGCCACCTGGGAGGTCATGGCCGCGCACGCGGCGGATGCGATAGCCGCGGGGCGGGCGAACGCCGTGCTCCTCGTCTACGGTTCCACCGCCCGCGCCGACATCAAGGCGAGGCGCCGCACCTCGAACCTCTCGTTCGGCGCGCGGGGCCCGCTGCAGTTCGAGGTCCCGTACGGGCACTCCCTGATCGCGAAGTACGCGATGGCCGCGCGCCGCCACATGCACGAGTACGGCACGACGCTGGAGCAGCTCGCCTCCGTCGCCGTGCAGGCGCGGGCCAACGCCGCGACCAACCCGGACGCGATGTTCCGCGACCCGATCACGGTCGACGAGGTCCTCGGAGGACCGATGATCGCGGACCCCTTCACCAAGCTGCACTGCTGCATACGTTCCGACGGCGGCTGCGCGGTCCTGCTCGCCGCGGAGGAGTACGTGCAGGACTGCGCCGCCGCACCGGTGTGGGTGCTCGGCGCGGGCGAGCACGTCTCGCACACGACGATGTCCGAGTGGGATGATTTCACGGTCTCCCCGGCGGCGGTCAGTGGCCGCCTCGCCTTCGAGCGCGCGGGGGTGCGGCCCGCGGACGTCGACATCGCGGAGATCTACGACGCCTTCACGTACATGACGCTGGTGACCCTGGAGGACCTCGGCTTCTGCGCGAAGGGGGAGGGCGGTTCCTTCGTGGAGAAGGGCCGCCTGCTGCGGGACGGCGAACTGCCGACCAACACGGACGGCGGCGGCCTGTCCGCCCAGCACCCCGGAATGCGGGGCCTGTTCCTGCTGGTGGAGGCGGTACGACAGCTGCGGGGCACGGCGGGCGACGGCCAGGTCAGACGCCACGACGGCACTCTGCCCGAGCTGGCGGTGGCGTCGGGGACGGGCGGATGGTTCTGCTCTTCGGGGACGGTGGTGCTGGGGCGGGGCTGAGGCGCCCGGCACGGCCGAGGGCTGAAGCCTCCAGCACGGCCGAGGGCCGAGGCCCCGGCACGGCCGACCGGCAACAATCACCGCATGACGACACCAGACCCGCGCCCCACCTCGGCACCCTCCACACCCTCCACGTCCTCCACGCCCTCTGAGACCTCCGCGTCCTCTGAGACCTCTGGGTCCTCCGCGTCCTCTCCGTCCTCCACTCCGACCGGGTTCCAGAAGCTGCTGAGGGCCCAGCGGGTCTGGGACGTCGACCTGCCCGCCTTCGACCCGGCGACCGACGCGCCCTCCGCGCCGCTGCCCCTGTTCCACGACTGGTTCGCGTCGGCGGTGGCGGCCGGGCAGCCCGAGCCGCACACCATGGGTCTGGCGACGGTCGCGGAGGACGGCAGCCCCGACGTGCGGACCGTGATGCTGCACGACGCGGACGGCCGCGGCTGGCACTTCGCCTCGCACGCGAGCAGCAGGAAGGGCCGCCAGCTCGCGGCCCGCCCGGAAGCCGCCCTGCACTTCTACTGGCCGACGCAGGGCCGCCAGATCCGCATCAGGGGCCGGGTCACCACGGCACCGCACACCGAGAGCCTCGCCGACCTGCACGCCAGGTCGACCGGCGCCCTGGCCGCGGCGCTCATCGGACGACAGAGCGAAGTCCTGGACACATACGCAGAGTTGGCACGCTCGTCCGAGGCGGCCTGGGAGCGCGCCCGGGCGGAGCCGGACGCGGACTCCCCGACGTGGACGCTGTACGTCCTGGACCCGGTGGAGGCGGAGTTCTTCCAGGGAGACGCCCGACGCCGCCACGTCCGCCTGCGCTACCGCAAGGCGGACGACGGCGACGACTGGGTCAAGGAACTGCTGTGGCCGTGAAGTCCCACTGCGCGTGGTCCCCGGCAGGCCGGTACCCGATGCGCTGATAGAGCCCGTTGCTCGTCGGGTTGGCCAGGTCGGTGAAGAGCAGGACCTCCGACGCGCCCGCGTCGACCGCGGCGCGGGTGACCGCGACGGTGGCGGCACCCCCGTATCCGCGGCCGCGGAAGGCGGCAGGGGTGTAGACGGGGGTGACGCGGACCTGGCCCGCGACGCGGCGGGTGGCGCCGGCCAGGGCGACCGGCGTGCCCTCGGGGTCCTCCCAGAGGGTGGCGCCTCCATAGGCGATGCGGGAGTCGGCCCACTCGCCCGGTTCTATCACGGAGCGTTCGCCGACGGCCTCGCCGAACTCCTCGTGCCAGCGCGCCAGCAGGCCCCGGTCCGCCGCGGTGGCGACGCGGGCGCGACCGGCCGGTGCGGGTCCCGGCGGGGTGAGGGTGCCGAGCCGGTACAGGCGTTGACGCCTGCCGAGGGTGACCGCGGCTCCGGTATGCTCCTCCCAGGCCCTGGCGAACGCCTCCGCGGTGGCCTGCTCGGAGGCGACCCCGGGCAGGTCCGGGCCCGCCTCGGCGAGCTGCCGGGCGAGGGCCGCGGCGGCCTCGGGCGCGACGGGACCGAGGGCGACGCGGCGCGGAGGGGTTCGGACGAAGGCGCCCCGGACGGCGCCGTCGGCGTCGGCGTACGTCCCGAAGAGGGGCGCCCCGTCGCCGTACGTCCGGAGCCCGCGCACCCGCAGGGTTTCGGCGACGCCGAGCACCACGGTGTGCAGGGCGGGTTCGGAGTGCAGGAACTCCCCGGCGCGGTCGAGGAACCCGTCGAGGTCGGTGGTCAGCTGCCAGACGGAGTGTTCCGTGGGTTCGGGTTCGTTGGGCATGAACCATGGTCCCCCGGCCGGAACACCGCGACCGCCACCCCTTCCGCCGCCGACCGGAACGTCACCTCCACCGGCATCCCGATCCGCAGCGCGCCCTCCTCGCAGTCGACGACCTCCGTCATCATGCGCGGGCCCTCGGCGAGGTCGACGACCGCGGCGACGTAGGGGACGCGGCTGCCGAACGGCGGCAGGTCGTTGCGGTGCACGACCGACCACGTGTAGAGCGTGGCCCTGCCGCTCGCCTGCTCCCAGGAGACGTCCTCGCTCCAGCAGCGCGGACAGAACTCGCGCGGGTAGTGATGGGCCGCCCCGCACGCCCCGCAGCGGCGGATCAGCAGGCGCCCTTCGGCGGCCGCGTCCCAGTAGGGCCGGGTGAAGGCGTCGGCCTCGGGAAGGTCGAAGCGCGGCTCGGTGCGGTGTTCCGTGCTCATGAGAGAAGTCCGATCGCGTTGTCGGGGGCCGGGACGAAGAGGGCGGAGCAAGGGAGGGG
>NZ_LIPN01000409.1 GCF_001418325.1 Streptomyces atriruber
CTCCCGGGGGGAGGAAACAGTGCTGGGCGAACACGTCGAACCACTGGGGACCTGGGGGGTTCTGTGCGGCAGGGGGGATTAGTCAGCCCGTTTCCGTCGGCGCGCGGTCGTCTGACGAACGGGGAAATGAACCAACCCGCAACCGAATGGGAGCAGCGGTACCGACGTGCCGTGATCACCAGCGATACCGTGGCCACCGCTTTCGTCGTGGCGGCTATCGGCATCTTCTTCGGGGCCCGGGACGCGGCCAACTGGCACGAGAAGTGGGGCATTCTCGCATTCGGCACCGAGATACTCGTGCTGGCAGCGCTTGCTATGAGTCGTGCATGGGCTCCTTCCGTGCTCGGTCAGGGTGCCGAGGAATTCCGGCGGCTCGGGCGGTCACTGTTCACGGCCGTTGTCGTACTGGCGCTCGGCGGAATCGCTCTCACCTCGCGGAACATCAAGCTCTGGATCTTCGTCGCGATTCCTGCGATCGGACTTCTCACGATGACCGCGCGGTATCTGCTCCGCCTGCGGCTGCACAAGCAGCGGCAGGACGGACGGTGCCTGCGACCGGTGCTCGCCGCCGGGAGCCCGGCCACCGTGATGGATCTGATCAACCGGGCGCGCAAGTTCCCGCACCTGGGCTGGCGGGTGGAGGCGGTCTGCACGGCGGACGGCCTCGGGCCCGACGGTGACCATCTGGACGGAGTGCCGATCATCGGCGCCCTGGCCGACGTCGCGGGCCACGTCCGCCGCGACGGCTACCGGGTCGTCGCGGTCACACCGGATCCGCACTGGTCACCGGACCGGCTGCAGCGGCTGGCCTGGAACCTCGAGGGCAGCGATGCGGAGATGGTCGTGGCCCCCGTCCTGATGGAGGTGGCGGGACCGCGGCTGCACGTCGACGCGGTGCTCGGCATCCCGCTGCTGAGGGTCAGCATGCCGACCTTCACCGGCGGCCGCCGGGTGGTCAAAGGAGTCGTCGACCGGTTGGGCGCGGCGATCCTGCTGATGCTGTTCGCGCCGCTGATGCTGCTCGTCGGGGTGTTCGTGCTGGCGGACAGCCGGGGCGGTGCGCTCTACCGACAGCGAAGAGTGGGCAAGGACGGCCGCGAGTTCACGATATTCAAGTTCCGCACCATGGTCACCGGGGCGCACAACGCGCGTGCCCAGCTGGCCGACCGCAACGAGGGCGCAGGCCTGCTGTTCAAGCTCCGCCGGGACCCGCGGGTCACCCGGGTGGGAGCGGTGCTGCGCCGGTACTCGATCGACGAGCTCCCGCAGCTGTTCAACGTCCTCACCGGATCGATGTCGCTCGTCGGGCCGCGGCCTCCGCTGCCCGAGGAGTCCGCGGCGTACGGCCCGGACATCCGGCGGCGGTTGCTGGTCAAACCCGGGCTCACCGGCCTGTGGCAGATCAGCGGGCGCAGCGACCTGCCGTGGGAGGAGGCCGTCCGTCTCGATCTGCGGTACGTGGAGGACTGGTCGCTCGCCCTCGACACGGTGATCTTGTGGAAGACACTGCGCGCGGTGATCCACGGGCAGGGGGCGTACTGATGCGTGGGGACCGGCGTCCGATACGGGCGCGAACAGCAGGCCGGGAGTGCCTGCCTGGGGGGAGTAAGCAGTCATGAGGATCAGCGTTTTCGGGCTCGGCTACGTGGGCTGTGTATCGGCCGCGTGCCTGGCCGGCATGGGGCACGAGGTCATCGGCGTCGACGTGAACCAGGTGAAGGTCGACCTGGTCAACGACGGCAAGGCCCCGGTGGTCGAGGAGCGGATCGGCGAGCTCACCGCCGAGGTCGTGCGGACCGGTGCGTTACGCGCCACCGTCGACGTCCGCGAGGCGATCATGAACAGCGAGGTGTCGCTGATCTGCGTGGGCACGCCGTCGGAGCCCAACGGCAGCCTGTGCACCACGTACTTGGAGCGTGTCACCGAACAGATCGGCGCCGCGCTGGCCGAGCGGGGCGGACGGCAGACCGTCGTGTTCCGCAGCACCATGCTTCCCGGCACCTGCCTGAACCTGCTCGTGCCGATCCTGGAGAAGCACGTCGGCGGCACCGCGGGGGTGGACTTCGGGGTCGCAGTGAACCCGGAGTTCCTGCGCGAGGGCACGAGTGTGCGGGACTTCTTCGATCCGCCCAAGACCGTCATCGGCGAGCTCGACGCGGCGAGCGGCGACGCCGTGGCGGCGCTGTACGAGGGGCTGCCCGGCGAGGTGTTCCGGGTACCCGTCCCGACGGCCGAGGCGATCAAGTACGCGGACAACGCGTTCCACGGCCTCAAGATCGGCTTCGCCAACGAACTGGGCGCGGTGTGCCAGGCGCTCGGCGTGAACTCGCACGAGGTCATGGACGTGTTCATGGCCGACCGCAAGCTGAACATCAGCCCGGCCTATCTGCGGCCCGGCTTCGCCTTCGGCGGCTCCTGCCTGCCCAAGGACCTGCGCAGCCTGGTCCACGCCGCGCAGCGGGCCGACGTCTCGGTGCCCATCCTCGCCCACGTACTGCCCTCCAACGCCGACCACCTGCAGCGCGCGGTGGAGCTGGTCGAGCGCACCGGCAAGCGCCGGGTCGGCCTGTTCGGTCTCTCCTTCAAGCCCGGCACCGACGACCTCCGCGAGAGCCCACTCGTCGAACTGGCGGAGAGACTCTTCGGCAAGGGGTACGACCTGCGGATCTACGACGCCAACGTGAGCCTCTCCCGGCTGATCGGCGCGAACCGCGAGTACATCGAGACCCGGCTGCCGCACCTCGCGCAGCTGCTCGCGGACTCCGTCGACGAGGTGCTGGAGCACGCCGACGTATGCCTGGTGGGAACCAGGGATCCGGCGGTGCTCTCGGCCCTGCCCCACGGCGAAGGACCGGTTCTCATCGATCTCATCCACCTTCCCGACGCCGACGCGCGCCGGGCCGAACCTGGGTACGTGGGCCTTGCTTGGTAATGCAACACATGGCGGCCGGACCGGCCGCCGAGCGCTGATTCTGGTGGAGAACCTGTCGGTGCCGTTCGACCGACGGGTGTGGCAGGAGTGCACGACCCTGCGCGACGCGGGCTGGACGGTGCACGTCATCTGTCCGCAGGGGAGCAAGCGGGACACCGAGCCGGAGGCGGAGATCGACGGGGTGCGGATCCACCGCTACCCGTTGCGCGCCGCCACCGGCGGCCCGGCCGGCTATCTGCGGGAGTACGGTTCGGCGTTGTGGCACACGGCCCGGCTGGCCCGCAAGGTCGGCCCGGTCGACGTGGTCCACGCCTGCAACCCGCCCGACCTGCTGTTCCTGCCCGCCATGTGGCTGAAGCGGCGTGGCGCGCGGTTCGTGTTCGACCAGCACGACCTGGTGCCCGAGCTGTACCTCTCCCGGTTCGACCGGGGCGAAGACCTGCTCTACCGCGGTGTGTGCGCGCTGGAACGGATCACCTACCGGGCCGCGGACATCGTGCTCGCCACGAACGAGAGCTACCGGGACGTCGCGGTGCGTCGCGGCGGCAAGAAGCCGGCGGACGTCTTCGTGGTGCGCAGCGCGCCCCAGGTCGACCGGTTCCAACCGGTGCCGCCCGAGCCGGAGTTGAAGCGCGGCAAGCCCCATCTGCTGTGCTATCTCGGCGTCATGGGACCGCAGGACGGCGTCGACTACGCCTTGCGGGCCCTCGCGAAACTCCGCGACGACCTCGGAAGGACCGACTGGCACGCGGTGTTCGTCGGCGCGGGTGACGCCTTCGACGCGATGGTGGAGCTGTCCCGGCGGCTCGGGCTCTCCGAGCAGGTGCAGTTCACCGGGCGCATTCCGGACGCCGACCTGGTGCGCTACCTCTCCACCGCGGACGTCTGCCTCTCGCCCGACCCGCGCAATCCGCTCAACGACGTGTCGACCATGAACAAGGTCCTCGAGTACATGGCGATGGGCCGACCGATCGTCTCGTTCGATCTGCGCGAGGCCCGGGTCTCCGCCGGGGACGCCGCCGTCTACGCGCCCGCCAACGACGAGGCGCAGTTCGCCGAGCTCATCACGCTGCTGCTCGACGACCCGGAGAAGCGGGCCCGGATGGGCAAGATCGGTCAGGAGCGGATCGGCGGCGCGCTCTCCTGGCAGAACTCCCAGCGCGAGCTGCTCGCCGCCTACACCGCCGCCTGCCGTGACCGTGGTTCGGTGCCGAAGGGCGCCCCGGGACGTACGGGGAGGAGGCCGCACCGTTGAGCGACGATCAGATACGCCTGGCCACGATCGGCCGGATCCTGCGTCGGCGCTGGCGGCTCCTCGCCGTACTCGCCGTGGTGGGCGCGCTCTTCGGTTACGGCACCTCGGTGCTGGTTTTCCCGCAGCGGTACACCGCGGCGGCATCCGTACTGCTCCCGGGGCAGTGGGAGGAACGCGAACTGCTCACCCAGGCCCAGGTCGCCACCAGTTCGTCGGTGGTCGACCGCGCGGCCGCCGAGCTCGACTGGAAGGGCGTCGACGCCGCCGAGTTGAAGGACAAGGTGAGCGCCAAGGCCACCGACGGGAACATCATCAAGATTCTGGGTACGGCCGAGAGCCCGGAGCGCGCACAGCAGCTCTCCGACCGCATGGCCGAGCAGTTCGTCGCCTTCTCCGCACGGCTCACGGGCGGCGACACCGACTCCGGCGCGGCCTCGGGTCCCGAGGCGCTGCGCAAGAAGGTGGAGGCGACCAACCGCCGCATCAGCGATCTGGCCGAGGCGGCCGACCCGGGACGGACCGTGGAAGGCGTGCAGGCCCGCACCTCGCTCGAGAAGCTCCGCGCCTCGCTGGAGGAGGCCATGAAGAAGCTGGACCAGGCCGAAACCGTCTCCAGCAAGGCCGGCATGGTCGTCATGGGCCCCTCGCCCCGGCCGACCGGCGAGGCACCGCCGACCAGAAACCAGCTCATGATCGGCGGGGCGGTGCTGTTCCTGCTGGCCGCCGTCATCGGCCACCTCGCCGCCGCCCGTATGAACCGCCGGCTGCGCACGGAGCCGGAGATCGCCGCCGCGCTGCGGACGGAACTCCTCGGCACCGTCGACGTGCCCGGTGAACGGCACGGACACCGGTCGGACGGCGGTGGCCCACGGGCCTGGATCCGCAGATTCCTCGGCATGGACACCCGCTGGGACGCACCGGTCCCGCAGCGCTCGGGCGACGAGGCCAGCCGGCGGATCCGCTACCGGCGCGTGTGCGCCCGCCTTCGCAACAAGCTGCCCGCCCCCAGGCGACTCCTGGTCGTCGTGCCCAACGGCGACGAGATCGCCCGCCGGGCCGCGGACCAGCTCGTCACCGAGGCCGCGAGCGACCCCGCCGCCACCGCCGCGAGCAGGGGATACCTGCGCGTGGTCGAGGTGTCCGTGACCCGGCCGATGGTGCCGGACCGCGACACCGAGTCCGGCGCCCTGGTCGTGCTCAGCGCGGGCAACTGGACCGCGGGGGAGCTCACCGGCATCGCCGAGGCGTGTGCGGACGGGCGGCACGAGGTCGTCGGCGTCGTCGTCGCGGGCGCGGTCCGGGCCCGCCCGGCGCGCTCCGCCGACCAGCCTCCGGAGAAGGCCACCCTGGCCCTCGCGGTGCGCGGCAACGCGACGGGAGGTTCGGCGTGATGGCGAGCACGACTGCGGACGCGCCGACGGCCTCCCCGCTCTTCGACCTCCAGGCGCTGGTGGTGTCGGTGCGCAGGCGCCGCCGCCTCTGGTGCTCCCTGGCGCTCCTCGGCATGCTGATCGGCGCGGTCCTCGCGGTCGCGATGCCGCCGCCGCCGAGCGCGACGGCCAAGGTGCTGGTCGCACACAAGGAGGACCAGCCCAACGACACCGGAACGCTGATCCGTACCGACGTCCAGCTCCTGACGACCACCCGGATCGCGGGCGAGGCCCTGCAGTCCCTCAAGTCCACCGAAAAGCCCGCGGACTTCCTGAAGGACTACCGCGGCACCGGCCTCACCAACAACCTGATGCAGATCGACGTGACGGGCAAGGACGACGCCGATGCGGTGGCCCGGGCCAAGGCGCTGGCCGACGCGTTCGTCGCCGACCACGTGCGGCGGATGCGGCAGGGCGCGAAGGCCGAGGCCAAGGCCCTGCGCGACCAGCGCGACCGCATGCGGGAAGAGCTCGTCCAGGTCAACAAGGCGATCGGAAACAGGTCGCCGGAGAGCGACCCGCAGGACTCGGCGAGCATCGAGTCGCTCTTCTCCCGCCGGGCCGAACTCACCTCGCGCATATCCGACTTCGACCAGCGCGCCGAGGAAGCGGGCATGGGCACGCCCAAGCTCGTCGCCGGTACGCAGATCGTGGACGCCCCGCGCGCGGTGCAGGTCTCGCTGCCCAGGTCCGCCGCCACCAAGGCCGCGATCGGTCTCGTCCTCGGTCTGGTCCTCGGTCTCGCGGTGGCCGCCGTCGGCTCGGTGGTCGCGGACCGCCCCGTGCTGCGCCGGGAGATCGCGGCGAACCTGGGCGCCTCGGTCATCGCCGAGCTGCGCCGCATCCACCGCCGACCGGCCGGACCGTGGCAGCTCCGCCGCACCCGGGCGGCCCGGGAACGGCTCACCGTGAGCCTGGCCCGCACCGCGCGTCGGTCCAAGGAACCGGTGTCGCTCCTGGAGCTGGGCTGTGCGCGCAGCGCGAGCGCCATCGCCCTGGACGTCGCCGGGGAACTGGCGACGGACGGACCGGTGGTCGTCCTCGACGGGCTGCCCGGTACGGAGCTCGCCAACAGCCGCCGGACACCGGGGGACGTGACCGTGGTCAGCGGCGAGCGCGCCGCGGGTGTCTCGCACCAGACGCGCCGCCTGGGCGTCGGCTCGGTCGCGCCGGGCACCGCCTGGACCGACCTGCAGTACCTCGGCAGCCAGACCGTGCTCGTCGTACGGGCCGGGCACGGCAGCGCCGCATGGCTGCACACCGTGGCGCGGCAGCTCGCGGACCAGCGCATCCCGGTGATCGGTGTGGTGCTGATCGACCCCGATCCGCGCGACCGCTCCGACGGCACGCTGTGGGACGGGCTGCACACCGCGCTGCGCGGCCCTTATGAGAGGCCGACCCGGCAGCACGGGACGGGCCAGCCGCGGGCGGAACGGTCGTCGATGTCGGCCGCACGGGTCCCGTACAGCGACCAGGAGGCCAGGTAGAACATGTGTGGCATCGCAGGCACTTACCGATGGCCGGACGGGAAGGCCGTGACCGACCGGCTCACCGACGTCCTGGCCCACCGCGGTCCGGACGGGGCGGGCCGCTACAGCCACCCCGTCGGTGACGGCGAGGTCCAGCTCGGGCACCGTCGGCTGTCCATCATCGACCTGACCGAGACCGGCGCCCAGCCGATGGTCTCGGACGGCCTCTCCCTCACCTACAACGGCGAGTTGTACAACGCGCCCGAACTCCGCGCCGAACTGGCGGGCGCCGGAGTGCGCTTCCGCGGCACCTCCGACACCGAGGTGCTCCTGGAGGCCTGGCGGCGCTGGGGCACGGACTGTCTGCCCCGGCTGCGCGGCATGTTCGCCTTCGCCGTCTTCGACGAGCGGACCGGTGAACTGGTGCTCGTCCGCGACCAGCTCGGCATCAAGCCGCTGTTCCTGCTCCGGCGCGACGGGGGCCTGGTGTTCGCCTCCGAGCTGAAGGCGCTCGCCGCCGTCACCGGCGGATCGCTGGAGGTCGACCGGGCGGCGCTGGTGGCCTCCCTGCTCTACTACTGGGTGCCGGACTCGCGGTGCGCGTACCGCGAGGCGGAGAAGCTCCCGCCGGGCAGCTGGCTCAAGGTCCGGCCCGACGGCCGGGTGGAGCGCGGCAGGTTCTGGAACCTGAAGGACGTCGCCGCCGAGGGGCAGGAGCGGGCCCGCAGCGGCGAGCTGCCGGACCTGGCCGCCATCGTCGAGGAGTCGACGAAGCAGCACCTCCTCGCGGACGTACCGGTGGCGACCTTCCTCTCCGGCGGTCTCGACTCCAGCTACCTGACCGCGCTGGCGGCCCGGCACCGGCCCGGGATCTCCGCGTACACGATCGGATTCCGCGCCGAGGACGCCAAGTTCGAGGCGATGCCGGACGACCTGCGCTACGCCCGGCAGGTCGCCGAGAGGTTCGGCGTCGACCTGCACGAGATCGAGATCGCGCCGAACGTGCTCGACCTGCTGCCGCAGATGACGCACTCCCTGGACGAGCCGATCGGCGACCCCGCCGCGATCAACACGTATCTGATCTGCACCGCCGCCCGGGAGGCCGGGGTGAAGGTGATGCTCTCCGGGATGGGCGCCGACGAGCTGTTCGCCGGTTACCGCAAGCACCTCGCCAACAAGATCGCGCTGAGCTACCAGCGCGTCCCGCGGCCGCTGCGGCGCGGGGTGTACGCGGCGGTGGACCGGCTGCCGGTCGCCACGGCCCGCCGCGGGTTCCGGTCGGTGCGCTTCGCGAAGCGGTTCCTCTCCTTCGCCGAACTGCCGGAGGAGACCGCGTTCCGGCGCAGCTACACCATGTACGACCGGGACGAGCTGCTCGCCCTGGTCGACCCGGACCTGGCCGGGACGGTCGACGACGTGCTGACCGAGCACGCGGACGTCTACGCGGACAACGAGCTCGACGACTTCGTGAACCGCATGTGCCTGGGCGACTCCCGGATGTTCCTGCCGGGCCTGAACCTCACCTACACGGACCGCTCCAGCATGGCCGCCTCGACCGAGGTCCGGGTGCCGTACGTGGACGTCGAGGTGGTCAAGGCGGCGTTCGCGTTCCCCGGCACCCGCAAGATCGCCGGGCGGCAGGGCAAGGCCGTCCTCAAGGAGGCGGCCACCTCGATCCTGCCCAAGGAGATCGTCTACCGGCCCAAGGGCCTGTTCAGCGCCCCGCTGCGGGCCTGGATGAGCCGGGATCTCGCGCCGCTGGTGCGCGAGGTGATCAACGAAGGCGAGCTCGTCAAGTCCGGTTTCCTGCGCCGCGACGCGCTGCGGCGGATGGCCGCCGCGGACGCCGCCGGTCAGCAGGACTTCTCCAAGCATCTCTGGCATGTGCTGACCCTCGAGTACTGGTACCGCGCTGCCGTGTCCAAGCAGTCCAAGGAGTTCGTGTGAAGCAAGTGGTGCAGAACTACAAGAGCGGCGAGCTGGCGCTGCTCGACGTGCCCGTGCCGGGGTGCAAGCCGGACGGTGTGCTGGTGCGGAGCGCCTACTCGCTGATCTCCACCGGGACCGAGCTCATGAAGGTGTCCGAGGCCGGCATGTCGATGGTGGGCAAGGCCCGCTCCCGGCCGGACCAGGTGGCCAAGGTGATGCAGAGCGTGGCCACCAACGGGGTGCCCGCCACGTACCGCAAGGTGATGGGCAAGCTGGACTCCTACACGCCGCTCGGCTATTCGCTGTGCGGGGTGGTCGAGCAGGTCGGCGCGGGTATCGACGACGTGAAGGTCGGCGACCTCGTGGCCTGCGCGGGCAACGAACACGCGCTGCACGCCGAGCTGAACTGGGTGCCCAAGAACCTCTACACCCCGGTGCCGGAAGGCCTCGCGCCGCGGCACGCGGCCTTCGGCACCGTCGGGTCGATCGCGATGCAGGGCGTCCGGCAGGGCGAGCCGCAGCTCGGCGAGGTGGCGCTGGTGATCGGCCTCGGGCTGATCGGCCAGTTGGTGGTGCAGCTCCTCACCGCCGCGGGGGTCCGCGTCGTCGGCGCCGACCCCGACCCGGCGCGCTGCGAGCTCGCCGAGCGGCTGGGCGCCGCGGCCTGCGGCGATCCCGCCTCCCCGGCCGTCGAGGCCGCCGTCGCCGAGCTCACCGGCGGGCACGGAGTGGACCAGGTGTATCTGGCCGCGGGCGGCGGCAGCAACCAGCCCGTCGAGCTGGCCGCCCATCTGAGCCGGGACCGCGGCCGGGTCGTCGACATCGGCAAGTGCCGTCTGGACCTGCCGTGGAACGCGTACTACGAGAAGGAGCTCGACGTCCGGTTCTCCCGTTCGTACGGCCCCGGGCGCTACGACCCGGCGTACGAACTGGAGGGGCGGGACTACCCGATCGGCTATGTGCGCTGGACCGAGCGCCGCAACCTCGCGTGCTTCCTCGACCTCGTCGCCCGTGGCCGCGTCGACGTGGAGCCCCTGATCTCCCACATCGCCGACTTCGACGCCGCCGTCGAGACGTACCAGCGCCTGAAGGACGGCGACCTCAAGGCCGTAGCCGTGCTGTTCCGCTACCCCGAACACACGGAAGAGGCGCAGGAAGCGGCGGCCCCGGCGGTGGCCGTGCCCGCGGTGAAGCTGCGCAGCAGCTCCGCGCCCGCCCCGGCGCGCGCCCTCAAGTCGCCGGTGCGGCTCGCGTTCATCGGCGCGGGCAACTACGCCACCTCCATGCTGCTGCCGCACCTCACCCAGCGCGACGGCGTCAAGCTGTCGACCGTCGTCACCACGACGGCGCTGTCCGCGGCCAACGCGAAGCGCAAGTTCGGCTTCGACCAGGCGACCACCGACCTCGACGCCGTGCTCGGCGACAAGTCCATCGACGCGGTGTTCGTGGTCACCCGGCACAGCTCGCACGCCGAACTGACCAAGAAGGCCCTGCACGCGGGCAAGGCCGTGTTCGTGGAGAAGCCCCTGGCCCTCGGCGAGGACGAGCTGGCCGGTGTGCTGGAGGCGGTGGAGGAGTCCGGCAACGACCGGATCCAGGTCGGCTTCAACCGCCGGTTCGCACCGCTGCTGCGGGAGGCGAGGAAGCGCTTCGGCACCCGCACCGGTCCGGCCAGCGTCCGCTACCTGGTCAACGCGGGCCGCCTGCAGCACGGCAGTTGGTACCTCCGGCAGGGCAGCGAGGGCACGCGGTTCGCGGGCGAGGGCGGGCACTTCATCGACACGGTGAGCTGGCTGCTCGGGGCCGACCCGATATCGGTGTACGCGCTCGCCACGCCCGGCAACGAGGACCTGCAGGTCGTGCTCCGCTACCCGGGCGGATCCACCGCCACCATCAGCTATGTGACCTCGGGTCCGGCCAGTCTCCCCAAGGAGACGCTGGACCTGGTCGCGGACGGCAAGGCGCTGCGGCTCGACGACTTCGTGCGTGCCTCGGTGTTCCTGGACGGCACGGCCGGGCGCAAGCGGTGGGTCAGCTCGCGGCTGCCCATGGCGAGGGACAAGGGCCAGGAAGCCGAACTGGCCGCATTCGTCAGGGCCGTGCGGACCGGCGGGCCGATGCCGGTGCCGCTGGAGTCGCTCGTCGCCACCACGGCGGCCACCGTCGCCGTGCAGTCCGCCCTGGCCGGCGGTGCGCCGGTGACGCTGGCGGAGACGCGATGACGGTGAGCTCGGGCGGTCCCGGCTGGTACCTGCGGCGGCTCTCCCGGATGGGGCCGCGGGAGATCGGCGGCCGGGTGAGTGACGCGGTGCGCAGGCGGCGGTGGCGGTCGGCGCCGCCCACCTGCCCGCGCCCGGCCGACGCCCGGTTCACCGCGGTACTTCCCGCCGGGACGCTCGCCGCCGTGCCGCCGGAGGCCGCGAAGCGGCTCGTGGCCGAGGCGGACCGGCTGATGGCGGGGCACGTCGAGTACTTCGGGGTGGACCGCGACGACCTGGCCGACCCGGACTGGTGGTACGACCCGAAGACCGAGCGCCGCGCTCCGTGGGGCTATGCCTTCGACGTGCCGTACCGCAACGAGGACGCGGTCGGCGACATCAAGCAGATCTGGGAGCTGTCCCGGCACCAGTACCTCACCGTGCTCGCCGCCGCCTACGCGATCACCGGGGAGGAGCGGTACGCGGAGCGCGTGGCCGAGCACCTGCGGTCGTGGTGGGCGGCGAACGCGCCGCTGCGCGGGGTGCACTGGATCAGCGGCATCGAGCTGGGGATCCGGCTGCTCTCCTGGGTGTGGATCCGCCGACTGCTCGACGCCTGGCCGGGCGCGGCCGGGCTGTTCGAGAAGAACCCGGTGGCGATCAACCAGATCTGGCACCACCAGCGCTGGCTGGCCGCCTTCCCCAGCCGTGGGTCCTCCGCGAACAACCACATCATCGCCGAGGCCGCCGGACAGGCGGCCGCGGCCTGCGCGTTCGACTGGTTCCCCGCCTCCGCGAGGTGGCGCGACGGCGCGCTGCGCTCGCTGGAGCGGCACCTGCGCAGCAACACCTTCCCCTCCGGCCTCAACCGCGAGCTGGCCTCCGAGTACCACGGACTCGTCCTGGAACTCGGCCTGGCCGCGGTGGCCGAGGCGGATGCCGCCGGTGTGCCGGTCCCCGGGGCCGTCCGCCTCGTGCTGCTGCGCATGACCGACGCGCTCGCGGCCGTCGTGGACAACAGGTTGCGGCCGCCCCGGCAGGGGGACGCCGACGACGGGCACGGGCTGGTCGTGGACGGCACGGGCACCGACCGCTGGGCCTCGCTCCTCGCCACCGGGGACGCCGTGTTCGGATCCCTCGCCTGGTGGCCCGAGGTCACTGTCTCCGACGTGCGCACCCCGCTCCTCGCCGCGCTGATCAAGCCGTACGCCAAGGGTGGCGCCGCGCCGTCCGTGACCCGCCCGGCGAGTCGGCCCGCCCACTTCGCCGACGCGGGCATGACCGTCCTGCGCGGCCCGGGGGAGATCTGGTGCCGCTGTGACGGCGGCCCGCACGGTTTCCTCTCCATCGCCGCGCACGCACACGCGGACGCGCTGTCCGTGGAGGTCCGGCACGACGGGGTCGACGTGCTCGCCGACCCGGGGACGTTCTGCTACCACGGGCAGCCCCATTGGCGGCAGTACTTCCGCTCCACCCTCGGCCACAACACCCTGGAGCTGGACGGCAGCGACCAGTCCGTCTCCGGCGGCCCGTTCCTGTGGACCCGACAGGCCCACAGCCGCGTCCTGGTCGCGGACGCCTCCGACGGGGGCACGTCCCGCTGGAGCGCCGAACACGACGGCTACCAGCCCTCCGTGCACCGCCGTCGGGTCGAACTTGCCGCGGAACAGCAGGAGTTGCGGATCGTCGACGAGGTGCACGGCCCGCGCCGGACCGTCCGGCTGGCGTTCCATCTCGGTCCGGCGGTCACCGCGGATCTGGCGGGGAACCGGGCCGCGCTCACCTGGACCCGGGACGGCGAGGAGCGCGCCGCGGTGCTCGACCTGCCGGGGCAGCTGCACTGGCGGACGCATCGCGGTGAGAGCGACCCGCCGCTCGGCTGGTACTCCGCGGGATTCGGACGCAAGGAACCCTCCACCACGCTGGTCGGCACCGGTTCCGCCGACGGCGTGCAGGGGTTCACCACCGTACTCAGGTTCCGCGGTTAGGAGGGGACGAGTGGGGACCAAGACGCGCCACTGGGCGCTGCCGGTGGCACCGGTGGCGCTGGCCCTGCTGGTGATCACCGGCTGCGACAGCTCGTCGAGCGCGCCGGGCACGTCGGACGCGCGGCCGAAGGCGACCGGCGGGCCGGCCACGTCCGTCGCCCGGGTGTGCGCCAAGCCCCCGGCCGGGCCGGAGAAGGCGCCGGCGGGCGCCGTGAAGGTCGACCCCTCGGTCGTCGGCGACCTGGCCGCGAAGACCAGGAGCAGCCCGCCGAACACCACGTTCTGGCTCGGACCCGGCAAGCACCGGCTCGAAGCGGACCGTTACGCGCAGGTCATGCCGAAGAAGGGCAACCGCTACGTCGGCGCGCCCGGCGCCGTGCTCGACGGCCGGAAGAAGAACCAGTACGCGTTCAGCGGCACCGCCCGCGACGTCACCATCAGCCACCTGACCGTGCAGAACTTCGCTGCGCCGCACAACGAGGGCGTGGTCAACCACGACATGGCCGACGGCTGGGTGATCGAGCACGCGAAGATCCAGAAGAACGACGGCGCCGGGCTGATGGCCGGAGCCCGCCAGCAGGTCCGCGACAGCTGCCTGCGCGACAACGGCCAGTACGGAATGAACGCGTACAAGACCGGGGACTCGATCAAGGACCTGGTCGTCGAGGGCAACGAGATCGTGGGCAACAACACCGGCGACTGGGAGCGCCGGCGACGCGGCTGCGGCTGCACCGGAGGCATCAAGTTCTGGGCCGTCAACGGCGCCGACATCCGCGGCAACTGGGTGCACGACAACCGCGGGGCCGGGCTCTGGGCGGACAACAACAACAACGACTTCCGCATCGAGGACAACCTCCTGGAGGCCAACGACGGCGCCGCCCTCATGTACGAGACCAGCTACAACGCCGTGATCCGCAACAACACGTTCCGGCGGAACAACTGGGTCGAGGGCCGCAAGTACGCCGACCGCGGGGACGACTTCCCGTACGCGACCATCTACGTCTCCGAGTCCGGCGGCGAACCCCGCGTCCGGGCCCGCACGGACAAGATCGAGATCTACCGGAACGTGCTGGACGACAACTGGAACGGGATCACCCTCTGGGAGAACGCCGACCGGTTCTGCAACAGCCCGGCCAACACCTCGACCGGCTACTGCACGCTCCTGGTGAAGGACGTCGACCGCTGCAAGCGACCGGCCATCACCAAGGCCCCGCTCTACGCCGACTGCCGCTGGAAGACCCAGCGGGTCGACATCCACGACAACCGCTTCGTCCTCGACCCGTCCGTCGTCAAGTGCGGGGACGACTGCGGCCGCATGGCGGTCCTCGCCAACTACGGCACCTACCCCAAGTGGTCGCCGTACAAGGGCAAGCGGGTGTCCGAGGCGATCACCGACAAGCAGGGCAACCGCTGGCGCGACAACGACTACCGCGGACCGTGGAACTTCGTCGTGGGCGACCAGACCCGGAAGCTCGACTCGGGGCAGTGGCAGGACATGCCGCACCGCCAGGACGCGGGCAGCACCTTCGTCCGCAAGGCCGGTGACTGAGATGAGCGGAGACCTGCGGCACGCAGGGCCGTCGGGCGGACCGGACATGGCAAGTGAGCTGCCCGGCACGGAGGTCCGGCCGGTCGGCACACCGAAGGCCGTCGGGATCGTCTGGGCGCTGCTCGGCCTCAACACGCTGGGCTCCGCGGGAGCGAAGACCATCGTCACCCTGCCCCGGTCCCTCATCCAGATGGCCACCATGGGCGCGCTGGTCGCCGCGTTCGCGCTGGCCCTCGCGCTCAACCTCCGGCTGCGCATCCGGCCTAGCGCCTTCGTGTTCCTGCTCACCCTGCTGCTCGTACCGAGCGTGATCGCCAGCGCGAACCTGGAGGTCGGGTACGGCGCGCTGTTCCGCTGCGCCCGGCTCGCCCTCTTCGTCGGCACGCTGTGGCTGCTCAGCCGCTGGTGGGACGGGAGCCTGACGTTCGTCCGCTACCACATCCGGATGTACTTCGCGGCGCTCGGGACGGTCGCCGTCGGCCTGGCCGTCTCGCCGGGCACCGCCATGCCCGAGTACTACGGCGGACGCCTCGTCGGCGCCTTGTGGCCGCTCACCCCGCCGCAGATCGGACAGTACGCGGCAGTGATCATCGGGCTCACCGTGCTGCTCGTCATCGGCCGCCGCACCACCGGCGGGAGCGCGGCGCTGGTCATCGTGCCCTCACTCGTCCTGCTCGCCCTGACCCACACCCGGACGGCCACGGTCGGCATGCTCATCGGGCTGACGCTGGCGATCGGCTCGCTCGTCCTGACCAGCGCCGCCGCCCGCCGGTTCTTCGTCTGGACGGTGGTGGTCGCCACGGTGGCCGGGGTGGTGTTCTACTCCGCGCTCCAGTCGTGGTTCCTGCGCGGACAGAGCCAGGAGAGCTTCTCCAACCTCACCGGCCGGGCCAAGGTCTGGGACGCCCTCCTCGCCGCGCCCCGGACGGGCGGCGAGAAATGGTTCGGCGTGGGCCTGAGCGACAAGTCGTTCGGCGGGCTGCCGATCGACAACAGCTGGCTCGCCGTCTACCAAGAGCAGGGTCTGATCGGCGTCACCATCGTGGCGGCGATCATCCTCGTCCTCGGCGGTGTCGCGCTGCTGCGGCCGCCGTCGCTGGCGAGGGCCTGCGCGATTTTCCTGATCAGCTACTGCGCGATCTCGTCGTACACCGAGGCCGGTCTGGGAGACGCCTCGCCGTATCTGCTGCATCTGGCCCTGGCGGGCGCACTTCTCGCGGCACCTGCCACGGTCACGCCCGCCCCGGCGGCCGCAGCCCCCGGACGACGTGTCCCGCGATGGGCCCGGAGGTGACCTCACATATGCACGGCATGCACGACATGCGCGCCACTGACGACAGCAACGAGCCGGACGCCCTGCGCGTCCTGGTGGTGCACAACCGCTACTCATCGGCACAGCCGAGCGGGGAGAACAGGGTCGTCGACGAGGAGGTGGGGCTGCTGCGCGCGGCCGGTCACCGGGTCGACGTGTTCGAGCGGCGCAGCGACGACATCGCCGCCCGGTCCCTGCTCGGCAAGGCCACGGTGCCGCTGCTCGTGCCGTGGAACCCGGCGGTGCGCACGGAGCTCGCCGCCCGCCTCCGCGCCGAACGGCCGGACGTGGTGCACGTCCACAACGTCTTCCCGCTGCTGTCGCCCGCGGTGCTCGCCGCCTGCGCCGACGCGGGCGTGCCCGCCGTCGCCACGCTGCACAACTACACCCAGG
This sequence comes from Streptomyces atriruber, assembly GCF_001418325.1. Lineage (GTDB taxonomy): Bacteria > Actinomycetota > Actinomycetes > Streptomycetales > Streptomycetaceae > Streptomyces > Streptomyces atriruber. The sequence continues at coordinate 16,456 of NZ_LIPN01000409.1, forward strand.
TCTGCCCGCCCGGCACGCTGCACCGCGACGGCATGCCGTGCAGCGAGTGCGTCGGATCGAAGACGTCGCTGCCCGCCGTCCGGCACGGCTGCTACCGCGACTCGCGCCTCGCGACGGTGCCGCTCGCGGTCAGCCTGTCGGTCAACCGGCGGCGGTGGTGGACCGGCGTGGAGCGGTTCTTCTGCATCTCCGCGGCGCAGCGCGACATCCTGGTGCGGTCCGGCATGCCGGCCGAACGGCTCGTGGTGAAGCACAACTTCGTGCCCGACTCGGACATCCGCAGAACGGGCGACGGCGAGCACGTGCTCTACCTCGGCCGCCTCGCGGAGGCCAAGGGCATCCGGCTGCTCATGGCCGCGTGGGACGAGGTCGCGGCGAGCGGCGGGGCGGGCGTGCCGCTGGTGCTCGCCGGGGCGGGGCCGCTGCAGCGGGAGGTGACCGCCTGGGCCGAGGGCCGGGACGACGTGCACTACGTCGGTCTGTGGGACCCGGAGCGGTGCAGGGAGGGCGTCGCGAAGTCGGTCGCCGTGGTGGCTCCCTCCATGGCCATGGAGACGTTCGGTCTGGTCGTCGCGGAGGGGATGGCGGCCGGGGTGCCGGCCGTCGCCGCCGCCCACGGCGCCTTCGTCGAGCTCGTCGAGGACGGTGAGACCGGTCTGCTGCACCGCCCGAGCGACGCCACGTCGCTCGCGTCGTGCCTGCGCCGGATCATCGCCGACCCGGCCGCCAACCGGGAGATGGGACGGGCGGCCCGGCGCCGCTACGAACAGGGGTTCAGCCCGGTCGTGGGCCTGGAGCGCCTGGAGGAGGGGTACCGCTCCGCGATCGCGGGGCGGTCCGGCGGCGGGGAGAGCCCGTCGCCGACAGGAAAAGGAAGCACTGGCTCGCGGTGGGGGACACGCGCGAGCAGATATGGGGGGACCCGATGACACGATGCCGACTCTGCGGCTCGGCGACGCTGGCGAGCGTCGTCGACCTGGGGGCGACTCCGCCGTGCGAGAGCTTTCTCGCCGCGGAGCAGCTGGACCTGGCCGAGCCCGCGTACCCGCTGCACCTGCGGGTCTGCACCGACTGCTGGCTCGCGCAGATCCCGCCGCTGATCAAGCCGGAGGAGACGTTCACGGAGTACGCGTACTTCTCCTCGTTCTCGACCTCCTGGGTGGAGCACGCGCGCACGTTCGTCACCGACGCGGTGGAGCGGACGGGGCTCGGCCCCGACGCCTTCGTCGTGGAGGTCGCGAGCAACGACGGATACCTGCTGAAGCACGTGGTGGACCGTGGGATCCGCTGCCTCGGCGTCGAGCCGTCGGTGAACGTCGGCGCGGCGGCGCGGGAGGCGGGCGTGCCCACGCTCACCGCGTTCCTCTCCCCGGAGACCGGCTCGGAGGTCCGCGCCGAGCACGGCCCGGCGGACCTGGTCGTGGCCAACAACGTGTACGCGCACATCCCCGACGTCGTCGGATTCACCCAGGGCCTGCGCGCCCTGGTCGCCGACGACGGCTGGGTCTCCATCGAGGTGCAGCACCTGCTGACCCTGATCGAGGAGAACCAGTACGACACGATCTACCACGAGCACTTCCAGTACTACACGGTCGCGTCCGCGATCCGGGCCCTCGCCAGCGGCGGACTCGCCCTCGTGGACGTCGAGTTGCTGCCCACGCACGGCGGCTCCATCCGGCTGTGGGCCCGCCCGGCAGAGGTGGCCGGTGAGCCGAGCCCGCAGGTCGCCGACGTACTGGCCCGCGAGAAGGCCGCCGGACTGCAGGAGCTGTCCGGGTACACCGAGTTCTCCGCCCGGGTGGCCAAGGTCCGCCGCGACCTCCTCAAGTTCCTCGTCGAGGCGGCCGAGCGCGGCGAGACGGTCGTCGGCTACGGCGCCCCGGGCAAGGGCAACACCCTGCTCAACCACTGCGGCATCCGGCCCGACCTGCTCGCGTACACGGTCGACCGCAACCCCTACAAGCACGGCAGGTACACCCCGGGCACGCGCATCCCGATCCTGCCGCCCGAGCAGATCGCCGCGGACCGGCCGGACTACGTCCTCGTCCTGCCGTGGAACCTGCGGGAGGAACTGAGCGAGCAACTGTCCTTCGTGCACGACTGGGGCGGCCGCCTCGTCTTTCCCATCCCGGAACTGAGCATCGTCGAGGGCGCGTCCTCGAAGGAGGTCACAGCATGAAGGTCGTTCTGTTCTGCGGCGGCTACGGGATGCGGATGCGCAACGGAGCCTCGGACGACGTGCCCAAGCCGATGGCGATGGTCGGACCGCGGCCGCTGATCTGGCACGTCATGCGCTACTACGCGCACTTCGGGCACAAGGAGTTCATCCTGTGCCTCGGGTACGGCGCCCACCACATCAAGGACTTCTTCCTCAACTACGAGGAGACGACGTCCAACGACTTCGTGCTGCGCGGCGGGCAGACCGAGCTGCTGTCCACCGACATAGCCGACTGGACGATCACCTTCGCGCAGACCGGCATCGAGTCGCCGATCGGGGAGCGCCTCCGCCGGGTGCGGCACCACCTGGACGGCGACGAGATGTTCCTCGCCAACTACGCGGACGTGCTCACCGACGCCCCGCTGCCGGAGATGATCGACAAGTTCTCCCGGCGCGACGCGGGCGCGTCGATGATGGTCGTTCCGCCGCAGTCCTCGTTCCACTGCGTGGAGCTCGGCGACGACGGCCTGGTGGGCGGCATCACCCCGGTCAGTGAGCTGCCCATGTGGGAGAACGGCGGATACTTCGTGCTCCGCCAGGAAGTCTTCGACCACATCCCGGAGAACGGCGACCTGGTCGCCGACGGATGCGCCCAACTGGCCAAGAGCGGCCGCCTGGTGGCGCACCAGCACCGCGGCTTCTGGAAGCCGACCGACACCGTGAAGGAGCGGGCCGCGCTCGACGACGCCTACACCCGGGGCGACCGCCCGTGGGCCGTGTGGGAGTGGGAGAGCGCCGGGGTGGGCGCGTGATCAGGCTCGGGGCCGGATCCCTGGAACGGATCGTCGCGGTGGGCGCGCACTGCGACGACATCGCCATCGGCGCCGGCGGCACCCTGCTCGCGCTGTGCCTGGCGCGGCCGGGCCTCCGCGTCGACGCGCTGGTGCTCTCCGGCGGCGGCAGCGAGCGCGAAGAGGAGGAGCGGGCCGCGCTCACCGCGTTCTGTCCGGGCGCCGACCTGCGCCTGACCGTCCTCAAGCTGCCCGACGGCCGGATGCCCGTGCACTGGGACGAGGCCAAGGCCGCGGTGGAGGAACTGCGCGCGCGGACCGAGCCGGACCTCGTCCTCGCCCCGCGCACCGACGACGCGCACCAGGACCACCGCGGCCTGGCGCAGCTGATCCCCACCGCGTTCCGCGACCACCTCGTCCTCGGCTACGAGATCGTCAAGTGGGACGGCGACCTCGGCCGTCCGGCGGCGTACCAGCCGCTGTCGCCGGAGATCGCCGAAGAGAAGGTGCGCCTCCTCCAGGAGCACTACCCCTCACAGCGGCACCGGCCCTGGTACGACCGGGAGGCCTTCCTCGGCCTCGCCCGGATCCGCGGAATCGAATGCCACGCGCGGTACGCCGAGGCGTTCGCCGTCACCAAACTCACTCTCGACCTGGGGGATTGAACCTTGCGCGTACTGCTCACCGGACACCAGGGCTACTTGGGCACCGTGATGGCCCCGGTGCTCAAGGCCGCCGGACACGAAGTCGTCGGCCTGGACTCCGGCCTGTTCGCCGACTGCGTCCTCGGCCCCCGGCCCGCCGACCCGCCGGGACCGCGGGTCGACCTGCGCGACGTCACCGCCGAACACCTGGCCGGAATCGACGCCGTGATCCACCTGGCCGCGCTCTCCAACGACCCCCTGGGGGCGCTGGCGCCGGACCTCACCTACGACATCAACCACCACGCCTCCGTGCACCTGGCCCGGCTGGCCCGCGACGCCGGAGTGCGGCGCTTCCTGTACGCCTCCACCTGCTCGGTCTACGGCGCCGCGGGCGGCGGCGACCTGGTGGCCGAGGACGCCCCGCTGCGCCCGGTGACGCCGTACGCCGAGTCCAAGGTGCGCGTCGAGGACGACGTGCACGCGCTGGCCGACGGCGACTTCAGCCCGGTGTACATGCGCAACGCCACCGCCTTCGGCTTCTCGCCCCGGCTGCGCGCCGACATCGTGCTGAACAACCTGGTCGGCCACGCGCTGCTCTCCGGCGAGGTGCTGGTCCTCTCCGACGGCACGCCCTGGCGCCCGCTGGTGCACGCCGCCGACATCGCACGGGCCTTCGCCGCCGCCCTGACCGCGCCGCGCGACGCGGTGCACGACCGGGCGTTCAACATCGGCAGCGAGACCAACAACGTCACGGTCGCCGAGATCGCCGAGCAGGTCGCCGAGGCGGTGACCGGCGCGAAGGTGGTCATCACCGGGGAGACCGGCGCCGACCCCCGCTCCTACCGGGTGGACTTCTCCCGGTTCCGCGCCGCGATCCCCGGCTTCGAGTGCGAGTGGACCGTCAAGCGGGGCGCGCTGGAACTCGCCGACGCCTACCGGAAACACGGGCTGACCCGGGAGGACTTCGAGCAGCGCTTCACCCGCCTCGCCGTGCTGCGCGCGGCGTCCGAGGCCGGCACCGTCGACGAGACCCTGCGGTGGCGCCGATGACCGAGGCGGGCCGGGAGATGCACGAGCTGGTGGAGCGGCTGTACCCGCTGTGCCGGAGCATCACGGGCGACGGAGTGCGCGCCACCCTGAAGATCGTCGACGAGTACGTCCCGCTGCGGATGCACGAGGTGCCGACCGGGACGCAGGTGCTCGACTGGACGGTCCCGCAGGAGTGGAACATCCGCGACGCGTACGTCGCCGACTCCGCGGGCAACCGGGTCGTCGACTTCGCCGCGTCCAGCCTGCACGTGCTCGGCTACAGCGTGCCGGTGTCGGCGACCATGCCGCTGGCCGAGCTGCGCGCGCACCTGCACACCCTGCCCGACCACCCCACCTGGGTGCCCTACCGCACCAGCTACTACAAGCCGGAGTGGGGGTTCTGCCTGGCCCAGGAGACGCTGGACGCCCTGCCGGACGGCGACTACGAGGTGCGCGTCGACTCCACACTCGCCGACGGCCACCTCACCTACGCCGAGCACGTGGTCCCCGGACAGGTCCCGGAGGAGGTGATCGTCTCCTGCCACGTCTGCCACCCGTCGCTGGCCAACGACAACCTGGCCGGCATCGCGGTGGCGACGTTCCTGGCCAGGGAGCTGGCGGAGCGGACGCCGTACTACACCTACCGGTTCATCTTCGCGCCCGGCACCATCGGGGCGATCACCTGGCTGGCCCGCAACGCGGAGCGGGTGGAGCAGATCAAGCACGGGCTCGTGCTGGCCTGCGCGGGCGACTCGGGCAGCCTGACGTACAAGCAGAGCAGGCGCGGCGACGCGGAGATCGACCGGGTCCTTCGGCATGTGCTGACCGCATCCGAACGACCGCACCAGATCAACGAGTTCACGCCGTACGGCTACGACGAGCGGCAGTACTGCTCGCCCGGGTTCGACCTCGGCGTGGGCTCGCTCAGCCGGACCCCGTACGCGGGCTACCCCGAGTACCACACCTCGGCGGACAACCCGGACTTCGTCTCCCCGGAGGCGATGGCGGACACGCTCGCCGTCTGCCGCGAGGCGTTCGCCGTACTCGACCGGAACCGGAGGTATCTGAACCTCAGCCCGTACGGAGAACCGCAGTTGGGGCGGCGCGGGCTGTACGACGCGCTCGGCGGCCGCAGCGACACCAAGCAGGCGCAGATGGCCATGCTGTGGGTGCTCAACCTGTCCGACGGCGAGCACAGTCTGCTGGACGTCGCCGAGCGGTCGGGGCTGCCGTTCGACACCGTCGCCGTCGCGGCCGACGCCCTGCACGGCGCAGGGCTGCTCAAGGCATGACGCGGATGACCACCGAGGGGGAGAAGACGACACCGGCGGAGCCCGCCAGGCCGAGCGCCAGGCGGGCCGTCATCGGCCGGCTGTCCTGGGGCCTCGCGGACCAGGCGGCCTCCAGCATGAGCAACTTCGCCGTGGGCGTCTACGTGGCCCGCTCGCTCGGGGTGACCGCGTTCGGCGTGTTCAGCCTGGCCTGGGTGACCTACGGCGTGGTGCTCAACGTCTCCCGCGGCCTGGCCACCGACCCGCTCGTGGTCCGCTTCAGCGGCGTCCCGGAGAAGTCGTGGCGGGCGGCGGCGGCCCGGGCGTCGGGCACCGCGCTCGGCACCGGCCTCGTCCTCGGCGTGGTATCCGTGGTGACCGGCCTCGCCGTGGGCGGCCGCATCGGGTCCGCGTTCGCCTGCCTCGGCGTCGTCCTGCCGGGGCTGCTCCTCCAGGACGCGTGGCGGTTCGCGTTCTTCGCCGCGGGCAACGGCCGAAAGGCGTTCGTCAACGACCTCGTATGGGGCGTCGCCCTCGTCCCGGCCCTGCTCGTCGCGGCGCACGTCGGCAGCGTGGCGGCATTCGTCCTCGCCTGGGGCGGATCCGCCGCGGCGGCCGGGGCGTACGGCTGCCTCCAGTCCGGCATCCGGCCCCGGCTGACCGGTGCGCGCGACTGGCTCCGCGCGCACCGCGACCTCGGCACCCGCTATCTCGTCGAGAACGTCAGCAACAGCGGCGCGAGCCAACTGCGGGCGTACGGACTCGGCGTCATCGTCGGCGTCGGCGCGGTCGGCGTCATCCGGGGCGCCGAACTCCTGCTCGGCCCGTTCATGGCCGTGCTGATGGGGCTCTCCCTGGTCACCGTCGCGGAGGCGGCACGGGTGCTGCGCAGGGCCCCGCACCGCCTCGGCGCGTTCTGCCTCGTCCTCGGCGGCGGGCAGGCCGCCGCCGCGCTGCTCTGGGGCGGGGCGCTGCTCCTCGTACCCGACCGGGCCGGCGAGCTCGTGCTCGGCGACGTCTGGGGCGCCGCCTCGGAGCTCATCGTGCCCGTCACCCTCGGCGTCGTGGGCGCGGGACTCGGCACCGGCGCGGCGGCGGGCCTGCGCGCGCTCGGCGCGGCCCGGCGCAGCCTGCGCAGCCAACTGATCGCCTCCGTCTGCTACGTCACCGGCGGGCTCGGCGGCGCGGCCGCGGGCGGCACGGTCGGCTCGGCCTGGGGCGTCGCCGCCGCGACCGTCTGCGGCTCCGCCGTGTGGTGGCTGCACCTGCGGGCCGCCCTGCGCGAGCACCACCAGAACACCCTTCGTGAAGTGAGGACGTCATGACGGCATCTCGGGGCAATCCCCGGCTGAGCATCGGCCTGCCCGTGTACAACGGCGAGGAGTACCTCGCCGAGGCGCTCGACGCCCTTCTCGGCCAGACCTACGAGGACTTCGAGCTGGTCATCTCCGACAACGCCTCGACCGACAGGACCGAGGACATCTGCCGCAAGTACGCGGCGCAGGACCCGCGCATCCGGTACATCCGGCTGACCAGGAACATCGGCGCGGCCCCGAACCACAACCACGTGTTCACCGAGTGCCGCGGCGAGCTCTTCAAGTGGGCCTCGCACGACGACCTGTACGCCCGGACCCTGCTCCAGCGCTGCGTGGAGGCGCTGGACGAGCGGCCGCACGTCATCCTCGCCCACGCCGACCAGGCGGTCATCGACGAGGCGGGACAGGTCAAGGTCCCGTACGAGTACACCCTCGCCACCGACTCGCCGCGCGCCCCCGAGCGCTTCCGCAGCATGCTCTTCGAGCCCGGCGGCGACGACTTCTACGGGGTGATGCGGGCCGACGTGCTGCGCCGGGTGAAACCGCACGACAGCTACCACCACGCGGACCGCACGTTCGTCGCCGAGATCGGTCTGCACGGGCCCTTCCACCAGGTGCCCGAGCTGCTGTACTTCCGCCGCGACCACCCCACGCGCGCCGAGCGGGCGAACCCCTCCAAGCGCTCGCGGTGCGTCAACCTGGATCCGCGCCGGGCGGGCCCGCTGCACCCGACGCCCCGGCTCCTCGCCGAGTACGTCCTGGGGTTCGTGCAGGCGATCCGGCGGGCGCCGCTGTCCGCGGCCGACCGGCGTGCGTGCTACGGCCACCTGGCCGCGTGGATGACCAGCAGGGCCCGGCCCGGCGCGGGCGAGCGGGTCGAGGACCGCGCCCCGGTCGACCCGGCCAAGCTCACCGTCTCCCTCGACGACATCGTCGCCGGGCGTGAGGGGAGGCGGGCATGACTCCCGCACGCGTCGGGGTGTTCGGCCTGCTCGGCTCCGGCAACCTCGGCAACGACGGGTCGCTGGAGGCGGTGCTCGGCTACCTCCGCGCCGAGCACCCGGAGTCGGCCGTGGACGCGCTGTGCGGCGGCCCCGAGGTCGTCTCGGCCCGGTACCGGATCCCCGCGACGCGGCTGCACTGGTACCGCGGTGAGTACCGGACGGCGTCCCGCGCGGGGGCGATCGCGGGCAAGGGCCTGGGCAAGCTCGTCGACGTCGCCCGCACCGCCGCCTGGGTGCGGCGGCACGACGTGGTGATCGTGCCGGGCATGGGCGTCCTGGAGGCCACGCTGCCGCTGCGGCCGTGGGGCTTCCCGTACTCGCTGTTCCTGCTCTGCGCGAGCGGCCGCCTGTTCCGCACCCGGGTCGCGCTGGTCGGCGTCGGCGCCGCGCCCATCGCCGACCGGCCGACCCGGGCCCTGGTGCGCTGGTCGGCGCGGCTCGCCGCGTACCGCTCGTACCGGGACGCCCTGTCCCGTGACGCCATGCGGGCCATGGGCGTGGACACCGCGCGCGACGAGGTCTACCCGGACCTCGCGTTCGCCCTGCCGACCCCTGGGCCGAGCGGTCCGTCCGACCCGCCGGGCCAGGTCTGCGTCGGCGTCATGGACTTCCACGGCGGCAACGACGACCGGGCCCGCGCCGAGGAGATCCACCGGCGCTACCTCGACGGGACGACCCGGTTCGTCCGCGCGCTGGTCGAGGACGGCAGGCCGGTGCGGCTGCTGACCGGCGACGCGTGCGATGCCACGGTGGTCGACGCGATCCTCGAAGCGGTGGACTCACCGCTGGTCACCGCCGCCGAGACGGCCTCGCTCGCCGACCTGATGAAGGAGATGGCGGCCGCCGACACCGTGGTGGCGACCAGGTACCACAACCTGGTCTGCGCGCTGAAGGCCGGTACGCCGACGCTCGCGCTCAGCTATGCGGCGAAGAGCGACGCGCTCATGGACCGGATGGGCCTCGGCGCGTACTGCCACTCGGCCCGCGAGGTCGACGCCGACCGGCTCCTCGAACAGTTCCGGGCGCTGGAGAAGCAGTCGGCGGAGCTGCGGCGGACGCTCGCCGAGCGCAACCAGGTCGCGGTCCGGCAACTCAAGGCCCAATTTGCCGGGTTGACCGCGGCGCTCTTCCCGAAGACCGATCACACCCACGCCCACGCCCTGCGGGAGACACCTTGAAAGCGACCGAAGTCCCGGAGATCGACGGCGCGTACCTGTTCGAGCCGTCGCCGTACGGCGACGAACGCGGCTTCTTCTGCCGCACCTTCGACGCCGAAGTGATCCGCTCGGTGGGCCTCGACCCGAACGCCTTCGTCCAGGACAGCCTGTCCCGCTCGGCCCGTGGCGTGCTGCGCGGCCTGCACCTGCGCTCCGGCGCGGGCGAGGCCAAGCTGGTGCGCTGCTCCTACGGAAAGGTCTTCGACGTCGTCGTGGACCTGCGGAAGGATTCGCCGACCTACCGCAACCGCGCCTTCTTCGAGCTGTCCGGCGAGACGCAGTTGACCCTGTACATCCCCGCGGGGTGCGCGCACGGCTTCCAGGCGTTGACCGAGACGGCCGACACCTCGTACCGGATCGACCGCCCGCACGATCCGGCCGAGGACGTGACGATCGCCTTCGACGACCCGGAGCTCGCCATACCGTGGCCGTTGCCGGCCGCGTCGATGTCCCAGCGGGACCGGGAGGCGCCGAGCCTCGCCGAGGTCCTGAAGCAACAGGAGAGTTGAGGCCGACGTGGACACCGAACGCCCCATGGGCACCGATGAGCTCCTCCTGCCCCGGTCGCGGCAGGCGAACGAGCGGCTGCACTCCATGATCCCCGGCGGCGCGCACACCTACGCCAAGGGCGACGACCAGTACCCCGAGAACCTGGCCCCGGTCATCAGCCACGGCCGCGGTGCCCACGTGTGGGACATCGACGGCAACCGCTACGTCGAGTACGGCTCCGGTCTGCGGTCCGTCAGCCTCGGCCACGCCCACCCCCGCGTGACCGAGGCGGTGCGGCGCGAGATCGACCGCGGCAGCAACTTCGTCCGGCCGTCCATCGTGGAGGCCGAGGCCGCGGAACGCTTCCTCGCCACCGTGCCGACCGCCGAGATGGTGAAGTTCGCGAAGAACGGCTCCGACGCCACGACCGCAGCGGTGCGCCTTGCCCGCGCCGTCACCGGGCGCCCGCGGGTGGCCGTCTGCGGCGACCATCCGTTCTTCTCCGTCGACGACTGGTTCATCGGCACCACGCCGATGTCCGCGGGCATCCCGGCGCGGACCACCGAGCTCACCGTGGCGTTCCCGTACGGGGACCTGGCCGCCACGGAGGAGCTGCTCACCCGGTACCGGGGCGAGGTGGCCTGTCTGATCCTGGAACCGGCCGGGCACACCGAGCCCCCGCCCGGGTACCTCACGGGCCTGCGCGACCTGGCCGACCGGCACGGCTGCGTACTGGTCTTCGACGAGATGATCACCGGCTTCCGCTGGTCCGAGGCGGGCGCCCAGGGTCTGTACGGCGTCACCCCCGACCTCTCCACCTTCGGCAAGGCGCTGGGCAACGGCTTCGCCGTCTCCGCCCTTGCCGGGCGCCGCGAGCTGATGGAGCGGGGCGGGCTGCGCCACTCCGACGAGCGGGTGTTCCTGCTGTCCACCACGCACGGTGCGGAGACCCACTCCCTGGCCGCCGCGATGGCCGTGCAGACCGTCTATACGGAGGAGGGCGTCACCGCCCGACTGCACGCCCTCGGCGAGCGGTTGGCCGCCGGGGTCCGGGAGGCCGCGGCGGGTATGGGCGTCGGTGACCACGTCGTCGTACGCGGCCGGGCCAGCAATCTGGTCTTCGCCACCCTCGACGAGAACCACCGGCCTTCGCAGCAGTACCGCACCCTGTTCCTGCGCCGACTCCTCGCGGGCGGGGTGCTGGCCCCGTCGTTCGTGGTGAGCAGTGCGCTCGACGACGCCGACATCGACCACACCGTCGACGTGGTGGCCCAGGCGTGTGCGGTGTACCGCAAGGCACTGGACGCCGCCGATCCCACGCCCTGGATGGCGGGCCGGCCGGTGAAGCCCGTCTTCCGCCGCCTGGCGTGATGTGACGGTATGTCAGTCGGGTTCCCGGCGACCGGCGTCGGCCGTTCGATCGGCCCGCCGGTCGGCCGTCCGGTCGATTAGCCAAGCGGTCACCGGGACCACCGCCAGCGCGGTGCACCAGCCGCCGAGGACGTCGGTCGGGTAGTGCGCGCTCAGCGAGACCTGGGCCCAGCCCATGGCGGCGCCGACGACCAGCGCCGCGGCGAGCACGAGCGAGAGCCCGGCCGTTCTGCCGAGGCCGAGCCTGCCGGTCGCGAGCAGCGTCACCGTGACGGCGAGCGCGGTGGCGAAGGCGGTGTGACCGCTCGGGTATGACAGGTTTTCGTCGCCGTGAATGGTGCGTCCCACCAGGGACTTGACCACCGTCGTCGTCCCCACGGCCAGCGCGGCCCCGGCGACGATCAGCACCGCCCCGCGAGGGTGCCGGAGCAGCAGACAGCCCGCGACGGCGGCCACGACCAGCAGCGCCGCTCCGGCCGGTTCTCCCCAGAAGTCGGTGGCCAGCGCGACGTTCCGCCAGGGCGGCCGCACGCTGTCCGCCGTCGGGTCGATGAACCACCGGTCGACCCTGCCGGGTTCGCTGTGACCGGCGTACTGCATCCCGATCACGACGACCACCAGCGCGGCGAGGGCCGAGAGCAGGCCGAGCCACCTGCGCAAGGGCGAGGGCAGCACCGGGGGTGCCGCCGGGCGGCCGGTCACGGGCCCGTTCGATGCAGGGCGATGCACCTTCCCCTCCCGTCAGGGCCGTTGACGCCGCTCTGGTCCGCCACCCTAGCCAACATCAGGTCGCGGCGAACCGCCGTTGGCCGGTCCTCGTCGGTTCGGCCGGGGAAAGGCTTGTTCGGTCCAGATGGTCTTGCCGGAGCGGGTGTAGCGCGTTCCCCATCGCTGGACGAGCCGCGCGACGATGAGCAGGCCGCGCCCGCCTTCGTCGTCGTCCGCGCTGTGGCGCAGATGCGGTGCGGTGTGGCCGGTGTCCGCGATCTCGCACAGGAGGGCGCGGTCGCGGATGAGGCGTACCTGGATGGGTCCCGCGGCGTACCTCACCGCGTTGGTCACCAGCTCGCTGACGACGAGCTCGGTCGCGAACGACAGCTCTTCGAGGCCCCACGCGTGCAGCTGCCGGGTGGCCAGCTCCCGGGCCCGGCCCGCGGCGACCGGCTCCGCGGGCAGCTCCCATTCGCTGACCTGTGACGGGTCGAGTTCGCGGGTGCGGACGAGCAGCAGGGCGGTGTCGTCGGCGGTCGGACCGCTCGGCAGGAGTTCCGTCACCGCCCGGTCGCAGAGCTCTTCGAGCGACGCGTCCCGGTCGCTGAGCACCCGTCCCAGGGTGTCGAGTCCGTGGTCGATGTCGCGGTCGCGGGCCTCGACCAGGCCGTCGGTGAAGAGCGCCAGCAGGCTGCCCACCGGCAGCTCGATCTCCAGGGACTCGAACGGCAGACCGCCGAGGCCGAGCGGCGGTCCGGCCGGCAGGCCGGGGAAGGAGAGGCGCCCGGCCGGGTCGACGACCGCGGGCGGCAGATGCCCGGCCCTGGCCATGACGCAGCGCCGCGAGACCGGGTCGTAGACCGCGTACAGACAGGTCGCCCCGGTGGTCACATCGGCGTAGCCCCCATCGCCCGCCCCGGTACCACCCCACTGTTCCTCCGCCGACTGCGCCACCAGATCGTCGAGCCGCGCGAGCAGCTCGACGGGATCCAAGTCCATCTGGGCGAACGCGCGTACGGTCGTACGCAGCCTGCCCATGGTGGCGGCCGCCTGCAGACCGTGGCCGACCACGTCCCCGACCACCAGCCCGACCCGGGTCCCGGACAGCGGGATGACGTCGAACCAGTCACCACCGACCCCTGTCACGGCGTCGGTGGGCAGATACCGGTGGGCCAGGTCGACGGCCGACTGCTCAGGCAGCTTCTGGGGCAGCAGCTGACGTTGGAGGGCCAGGGAGGCGGTGCGCTCACGGGTGAAGCGGCGGGCGTTGTCGATGGACACGGCCGTCCGCGCGACCAACTCGTCGGCCAGTGCCACTTCGCCGCTGTCGAAGGTGGCCGAACCGGATCCACGCAGGAAGGTGACGAGCCCCAGCACGCCGTTCCCGGCGCGCAGCGGCACGACGAGCGCCGAGTCGTCGAGCACGAGCCCGCCCGAGGAGAGGCTGCGGTGCTGTGGTGAACCGGCCGGGTACCGCACGGGTGCGCGGCTCCCGGTGCGGTCGGCCTGCTCGGCCGGGCAGCGGGCGACCCGCACCAGCGATGTCGCCGCCTCCTCGCCGGTCGCGGGCACCTCGCCCTCCAGCACCGCCTCGACCAGGTCGACCGTGACCGTGGCGGCGAACTCCGGCACGGCCACCTCGGTGAGCTTCTCGGCGGTGACCCGCACGTCGAGGGCGGTCCCGATGCCGCGGCCCGCCTCGACGAGCAGGGCGAGACGGCGCTGGGCCCGGTGGCGGTCGGAGATGTCGAAGGCGTCCTCGCACACTCCGATCACGCGTCCGTCGGCGTCCTGGAGCCGGTAGTAGGCGCAGGACCAGAGGTGTTCGGTTTCCGGGTCGCTGGGCGGGCGGGCCTGGAAGTGCAGGTCCAGAAAGGGTTCGCCGGTGTCCAGCACGTGACGCATGACCGCCTCGAGCGTGGGCGGATGCCCCTTGGTCACGAATTTCCCGTCCGAGTACAGCTGATCGGCCCGCATCCCGCGGAACTCGGCGAACGGTCGCCCCATCTCCCGTTCGTACGCCGTGTTGCACCAGGTCAGGCGCAGGTCGGCGTCGTAGATGCCCAGGCCGACGGGGGACTGGGTGGCCAGTCCGTGCAGCAGGGCGAGGCGCGACTCCCACAACCGGAGATCCGTCAGCTCCGTCGCGACGAGGACACGCACGGCCGAACCGGCGCCCGGCAGGGTGCACACCGCGGTGGCGACGGTCAGCTCGCGCCCGTCTCGGTGCCGGGCGACGCGGATCTCGTTTCCCTGGAACTGGAGCGGGGGCCCGGCGGCGGTCGCGCCGGGCGCCAGGAAGTCGGCCACCGGCCGCCCGACGATCTCGTGCGGCGCATAGCCGAGGAGCCGCTCCGCCGCGGGGCTCCATCCGATGACCGTGTCCCGGGCGTCGAGAACCGCCGTGGCCGCCCTGGTGACGTCGAGGGGACCACGAAAGTCGGCTTCCTCCGCGCTCCCTGCCGTCACCACTCCACACCAGCCCCGTTCGTCCCCCTACAGAATCCGCTGACACCAGGACCCGCACAACCGCGGCACGCCCACCCGGCAGACGGCGTGCGCGAACGCACTCCGGCCCGGGCGTTGGTCTAGACCGACTGCTAGCGTCAGCCGCACGAGCGGCGTGACGGATGTGGCGCCCGGGGTGAGAGGGGACAAGTCGTGGTCGTCGGCAGGCAGGCGGGGCGGGCGTACATCGGATCCTTCACGGCGGCCGGAGGGGCCGGGGTGCTCACCGCGGCCGTTGCGCCGGACACCGGGGCCCTCACCGTTCTCGGCGCCACGGACGCGGTCGCCGACCCGTCCTACCTCGCGCTCTCGCCCGACGGCCGGACGCTCTACGCGGTCAGTGAGACCTCCGACGGCGGCGTCGCCGCGTTCCGCACCGCGGGCGACCGGACCGAGCTCACGGGGCCGCCCGTCCCGGTCGGCTCGGCGCCGACCCACCTGGCCCTGTACGACGGGCACGTGCTCACCGCCAACTACGGGTCGGGCAGCGTCACCGCGGTGCAGGTGCGGGCCGACGGAACCCTCGCCCCCGCGCCGTCGAGCGAGCTCCGGCACACCGGCTCGGGGCCGCACCCGCAGCGCCAGCAGGGCCCGCACGCCCACCAGATCCTCGCCGACCCGAGCGGCCGCTGGGCGGTCGGCGTCGACCTCGGCACGGACTCGGTGCGCGTCTGCGCGTTCGGGCAGGACGGTCTGACCCTGCACCGCGAGGTGGCCCTGCGTCCGGGGTCCGGCCCGCGGCACCTCGTGTTCCACCCGCGCGGCGACCGTGCGTACGTCCTGAACGAGCTCAGCCCCACCCTCACCGTCTGCGCCTGGGACGCCGTCGAAGGCTCGCTCAAGCCGCTCGGCGAGCTGCCCGTACTGGCGGAGGCCCCGGAGGGCGACGCCTACCCCTCGGGGGTCGTCATCGCGCCCGACGGGCGGTTCCTGTGGACCGCCACGCGCGGCCCGGACGTCATCTCGGTGATCGCTCTCGACGAGGCGGGCGACGCGCCGAGCCTCACGGCGACCGTGCCGTGCGGCGGGAACTGGCCGCGCGACCTGGCGATCGACCCCGTCGGACGGCACCTGTACGCGGCCAATGAGCGCTCCGGGAACGTCACCTGGTTCACGATCGACCGGCAGACGGGCATCCCGAGCCGCGCGGGCTCCGTCGAGGCACCCGCGGCCTCGTGCGTGATCTTCGACTGATACGGGACGGCACGGCTCGACGGGACGTTCGTACGACGACGGGCCCGCCCCCACATCGGGGCGGGCCCGTTCTCGTACACACGCAGCGGCTTCAGTGCGCGGGGGCACCCGAAGGCTGCTGCGGCGTGATGCCGAGGGTCGTCGTGTACTTGGCGAGCGCCAGCTTGCCGATCGCCGGGTAGGGGCCGAGCGGCTCGGCGACGGAGCAGCCCGCCTCCTTCGCGGCCGCGTCGAGCAGGGCGGAGTCCAGCTCGGGGCCGATCAGGTACGGCGCGAGGGCCAGCTGGGTCGAGCCCGAGCCGAGCAGCTGCTCGGCGGTCGCGGCGATGGCGCCCTCCTGGTCGAGCGCGGCGGCCATCACCGGCACCGCGAGGCGCGCGGCGAGCAGCATGCCGGTGATCCCGGCGGCCTGCACGGCCTCCTCGCCGCCGACCGTGGCCAGCACGATGCCGTCCGCGGCCGTCGCCACGGTGAACAGGCGGGCGCGGTCGGCGCGGGCCAGACCGGCCTCCGAAAGGCGCACGTGCAGGGCCTCGGCGAGCAGCGGGTGCGGGCCGAGGACATCCGTCAGCTCGGCGGCGGCGCGGCTCTCCATGAGAGCCTGCCGGATGCGGCGCATCAGGGCGCTGTCGGGGCCCGCGAGCAGCGGCACGACGACGGCGACCGGACCCTCGGGATCGGCCACCTCGGCGCCCGCGGCGCGCGCACGCTCGACGCGGGCGGTGCGCTCGGCGGCCGCGTGCGCGAGCACGGACTGCAGCGAGGGGAACTCGGGGAAGGACGTGACGGTGGCGTCCTCCTCACCGTCGACGTAACCGATTCTGGCGTCGAGACCGGGCAGCTCGGAGCGGGCGATGCTCACGACTTCCTCGGCGAGGCTGCGCGTGGTGGTGCTGGGGGCGCCCGGCACGGCGAGAACAAGTGCGGGCGCGCCCTCAGGAGCCGCGACGGGCTCCGGACGGCGGTGCCGGCCCGGCTGACGGGGGCGCGGCATTCGTACAGGCAGGCCGGATGCGGGCCCAGTGGGGGAGCTCATGCGCCCGCATGCTACTGGCTTGCGGGCCATCTCTGTTCGGGGAGGGTGCAGGTGGGCGGTATAAGTCCGTTTTTGTCTGATGAATTACGTAGAGGTCAACTGTCACCTTCTCCGTGGACGGAGAGCATGCGTGAGTCGAG
Organism: Streptomyces atriruber; assembly: GCF_001418325.1. Lineage (GTDB taxonomy): Bacteria > Actinomycetota > Actinomycetes > Streptomycetales > Streptomycetaceae > Streptomyces > Streptomyces atriruber. Next base: position 33,335 of record NZ_LIPN01000409.1, read on the forward strand.
CGGCAGCCGCAACCGGTCCGCGGCGATTTCGGCCGCTATGTGCAGCGCGCCGTCCAGCGGGTCGCCGGCCGCGGGGACCGGCCGCGTGTGCGGCAGTTGTTCCGCCACTTCGGCGCGCAGAGGTGCGAGCAGTGGCTCGCCCAGCCGGAACAGGCCGCCGGTGAAGGCGACTTCGCAGGCGTCGGCGGAGGGGCAGACGGCGGCCGCGGCCTCGGTGATGTGACGGGCCGCGGCCCGCAGGATGCCGTCCGCCACGGAGTCGTCGGCGGCGCATGCCGCGACGTCGGGCGCGAAGGAGGCGAGGACCGCGGGGCGGTCGGTGCGCGGATAGAGCTGCCCCGGCAGCCCGGCAGGCGGACCGAACACCGCCTCGGCGCGTGCGAGCAGCGCCCGCGAGCCGCCGCGTCTGCCGTCGTGCGCCCGCATCGCCGCTTCGAGTCCGGCGCGGCCGATCCAGGCGCCGCCGCCGCAGTCCCCGAGCAGGTGCCCCCAGCCGTCGGCGCGGTGCCAGGCGGTCAGGTCGGTGCCGATCGCGATCATGCCGGTGCCCGCCGCGACGACGGCGCCGGGGCGGTCGCCGAGCGCTCCCGCGTACGCCGTGACGGCGTCGGCGGCCAGCGCCGTGCGGCGTACGCCCAGCGCCTTCGCGAGCGCGGACGGCAGTTCGGCGCGGAGGTCGTCACCGAGGGTCGCGAGGCCCGCGGCGCCGACGGCGACGGCCGTGATGTGCCCGCCGCCCGCCCGCTCCAGCAAGCCCCGCGCCATGGGCAGCAGTTGCGCCATGAAGTGTCCGGCGTCGATGCCGCGCGGGCCGGTGCGCACCGGCTCCGTCGAGCGCACCGGGTCGGGCCGCCGCAGGTCCCGCGGCACGACCAGGGCCGCCCGCAGTCCGGAACCGCCCGAATCGACGCCCAGCACGCACGCCCCGGGCTCCCCGGTCGTCACGGCAGCCGCCAGTCCACCGGCTGTGCTCCCTGCTGGACCAGCAGGTCGTTGGCCCGGCTGAAGGGGCGCGAGCCGAAGAAGCCGCGGTCCGCCGACATGGGGGAGGGGTGCGCGGACTCCACCGACGGCAACTGCCCGAGCAGCGGCCGCAGATTGCGCGCGTCGCGGCCCCACAGGATCGACACCAGCGGCTTGCCGCGCGCGGCAAGCGCCCGTATGGCCTGCTCCGTGACCTCCTCCCAGCCCTTGCCGCGGTGCGCGGCGGGTTTGCGCGGGGCGGTGGTGAGCGCCCTGTTGAGCAGCAGGACGCCCTGTCGGGTCCAGGGCGTGAGGTCGCCGTTCGTCGGCGCGGGCAGCCCCAGGTCGCCGTTCATCTCGCGGTAGATGTTGACGAGGCTGCCGGGCAGCGGCCGCACCTCGGGCGCGACCGAGAACGACAGGCCCACCGCGTGACCGGGCGTGGGATAGGGGTCCTGGCCGACGATCAGGACGCGGACGTCGTCGAAGGGCTGCTGGAAGGCGCGCAGGACGTTCGCCCCCGATGGGAGATAGGTGCGTCCCGCGGCGACCTCCGCGCGCAGGAAGTCCCCCATCGAGGCGATCCGTTCGGCCACCGGTTCCAGGGCCTTGGCCCAGCCGGTCTCGACGATTTCATGCAAGGGTCGTGGTGCCACGGCGTCACCCTACTGCCGTAACGGCGGGGGCGATCAACCGATGGCCGCGGCCCGCACGCACAGTACGTCCGGCAGGTGCGAGGCGAGCTGCTGCCAGCTGTCGCCGTCGTCCGCCGATGCGTACACCTCCCCGTTGCGATTGCCGAAGTAGATGCCCGCCGGGTCGCAGTCGTCGCTGCACATGGCGTCGCGCAGCACCGTGCCGTAGTGGTCCTCGTGGGGCAGGCCCGTGTTCAGCGGCTCCCAGGTCTCGCCCGCGTCGGTCGTGCGGTAGACGCGACAGCGGTGGTCGGCGGGGACGCGGTCGCTGTCGGCGGTGATCGGGAAGACGTACGCCGTGCCGCCGCGGTGGGGGTGCGCGACCACCGCGAAGCCGAAGTCGGAGGGCAGCCCGCCGCCGATGTCGGTCCAGTGCGCGCCCGCGTCGTCGCTGCGGTACACGCCCCAGTGGTTCTGCAGGTACAGCCGGTCCGGGTCGGCCGCGTCCCGCGCGACCTTGTGCACGCACTGCCCGAACTCCGGGTTCTGCTCGGGCAGGAACACCGCCGAGACGCCGTCGTTCGAAGGGGCCCAGCTCGCGCCGCCGTCCCGGGTGCGGAACACCCCGGCGGTGGACACCGCGACCGTCACCGCACCGGCGTCGCGGGCGTCCGTCAGCACGGTGTGCAGGCCCTCTCCGCCACCGCCCGGCACCCACTTGGAGCGGGTGGGGTGCTCCCAGAGCGGACGGACCAGCGAGAAGGACTCCCCGCGGTCCTCCGAGCGGTAGAGCGCGGCGGGTTCCGTGCCCGCGTACACGACGTCCGGTTCGGCGGCCGCCGGGTGCAGCTGCCACACCCGCTCCAGCGAAGCGCCGGTGTCCTTGGGGAACTTCACGGCGGGCTTCGACGGCTCCGTCCAGGTCCGCCCGAGGTCGTCGGAGTGGAAGACGGAAGGGCCCCAGTGCGCGCTGTCACCTCCGACGAGGAGGCGCGGGGCGGGGCCGCGGGTGTCGATGGCGACGGAGTACACCGCCTGTGCGTTGAAGTACGGGCTGTCGTCGAACTCCCAGGCGCCCCCTCGCCTGCGGCCGATGAAGAGGCCCTTGCGCGTGCCTACGGTCAGGATGATGTCGGCCATGCCGACCACCTCCGGGACGTCGTTGTCTCAGGTATCGGCCAGTTTGCACCCCGGCACTGACAGTCTCCCCCGGACACGGCATCCGTGCAGGTCAGCGCCGTGTCCCCCGGCCTGACCCGCCGCCCTCGGCAC